>JAYSUV010000520.1:0-1302 GCA_043718945.1 Planctomycetota bacterium | reverse complement strand
GAAGTCGACAACCAGATCACGCGTCTGGAGGTCGCAGTCAAAGCGTATCGCCAGGAGTTGCAGAACCGAGGCTTCAGTCCGGAACTCATCGACGGAATCACGAATGGCAAGTTTGTGAACGAGCTGACGGTGATCGTTCCACCGATGCAGTCAGATACCCCGAAAGACCCCGAGACCTCGGCGTCCCTCGCACCCGTATTTAATTCACCCCCGACCTACGAAGTGCAAGAGTTGAGTGTGGAGTTGGGACAACAAGTGAATGCCGGGCAGACGCTCTGCGTCGTGGCCAATCATCAGAAGCTGGCGATTGAGGGCCGTGCCTTTCGTGATGAAACGCCGCTCCTGGAGAGAAGCGTCAAGGAAGGGTGGCCGGTGGAGGTTGATTTTCAAGAAGAAACCGAAGATTGGGGAGCCATCCTGCAGAGCTTCCGCATTCGACACATGGCCAACACCATTCATCCCGTCAATCGGACGTTTGCCTTTCGCATGCCTGTCGAAAACCAATCGCGGGTCATCGACGACGAAGGCCGGACGCAAACCCTCTGGAGGTTTCGCCCCGGACAAAAAGTGAAGATTATGGTGCGTGTCGAAAAGCTCGACCCCGTGTTTGTGCTACCGGCGGATGCCGTGGCCAGCGACGGCCCCGAGGCATTCGTGTTCACGCAAAACGTCAATACTTTTGAACGCAAGTCGGTTCGTATTCTCTTGCATGACCGTCAAAAAGTAGTCTTGGCGAACGACGGGACATTGCTCCCCGGAACCTACGTTGTGCAATCAGCCGCCGAACAACTCAACCGCATGGTGAAGTCTGGCGAAAGTAGTGGCGTCCCCAAGGGGTTTCACATCCACGCGGATGGCAGCCTGCACAAAAACGAAAATGAAGGGAAGTAAGGCCACACTATGCTTAATGCTGTCATCCGGATCGCGCTCACTCATCGTACTCTCGTACTCGCAGGCTGCCTGTTCGTCCTGATCTATGGCGGGTATCTGTCGACCACTTTGCCAATCGACGTATTCCCGGACCTCGATCGACCGCGAGTCGTCATTCTGACCGAGTGTCCCGGTCTGTCCCCCGAAGAGATCGAAACCCAGATCACCTATCCCATTGAAACGGCGTTGCTCGGTGCGGCTGGCGTGGAAGCCGTCCGCAGTCAGTCCAGCCAGGGAATGAATGTGATCTATGTCGAGTTCAGCTGGACTACTGAGATTCGGTACGCCCGGCAGGTCGTCGCCGAACGATTAGCGGTCGTCACGGTGCCTCCGGGCGTTCGGCCACAGATGACCCCTCCCGCGTCGATTATG
>JAYSUV010000519.1:0-3564 GCA_043718945.1 Planctomycetota bacterium | reverse complement strand
GGTGGCTTTGCCACAGGAGGTTCTGGCATCGTGGGTTGACTCCGAGATCACCTCTGGTGCCGTTGGCACACCGGTCGCCCAAAGCGGCAACCGGTGCTACCCCACTACTGAGGGGCCTCTCCAATTGCGACGCCGATTCTGTACCTCCTCGTCCCATTGTTTCCAGAGGCCGCGATCACGGTCGGCTTGCCAGTAGGCACGAACCGCAAAACCCAGGACCACCAACAAGGCAACGCCCAGTAATGCGGTGGTCACTTTCTTTGAGGTGGCATTGTGGGTTGGCCGACGGCTCAGGAACAATCCCAGAGTCACGACTGCCGCAGAAGTCGCGACCCCGACCGCGATGATCGTGACTCGGGAGGGCACCTTATCCCGGCCCCAGGCCGTATGCGGATTCTCAGGAGCAACGTCGGCCCGGCAGACCATCGGCAGCAACACATAGAACATCGTCGCGACAACGCATGTCACTCTCGCGATGATTCCCATTCTGTACTCCTTGTGCCAGGGGCACTTTGCGATTACTTTGAACTTCCGTCGACTCGATTTGATGGGTCAAGAAAGTCTGCTGACCAGATGGTCACTTGATCAAACTCGCCTCGCACTTCATCAAGCCCCCCAAACACTCCGAGTTGAAGCTTTGAGGGAAGCGGATTGTAATGAAGCCGGATCGGCTCACTGATGGCGATCCCGTTCATATAGATCTCCAACGCCTGGTGTCGTATGACAACCAGCAGACGGTTGTACTCGGTGATCGGTCGGAGTGCCGAATGAATGATCGGTCCGATCTGTGGAGCGTGCCATGGGTCCGCCTGAGCTCCGATCGGTTCAACCCGCACTTCTTGCAGGTTTCCATCCACAATCACCTGAAAACCAATCTCGTTGGCTAAATCCCCACTCAACGAGCGAAAGAGAACGATTCCCCATCCCCCAGACTCGCCCTGTTGCAGCCGTCCCACGACTTCACACGCAAAATCGTTCTCAAACACTCGCGAGTGCTGGCTGACACGCCAATTCCCCTTTGTGGGGCGGATGACATAGTGGCCATGTTCGTAAAGAGCCCGCGGATCTTTGGGGTCAATTCCGAACAGCGCCCTCCAGGCTCCGGGGTTTGTGAAATCGTCGTGGGAGACTCGCTGAGCCATCGTGAAATCGGGAGCAGGAACGCGGCCTTCCAGAATCGCCTGGGAGGATTGGATCGTGGTCCGCTGGGAAGTTGAGGTGGGCTGTTTGAGATCCAACCGCCACAAGCGTGCGACCGAGTCTTTGCCCCCGGTGACGATGTGTCGCCCATCACGGCAAAATACAACCGGCTCCAGGCCAGTCGTGAACTCTGTGGCATGAAAACATCGAAGTTGTTCGCCATCGAAAACTCTCCAAATGCGAAGAGTGCCATCCCCCGCTGCCGACGCGATGAGTTCACCGTTCGGAGAAATCACCACTTGAAACACGCCAGCAAGATGCCCGCGAAAGAATCGCTCAATCGTCCCAGTCTCCAGATCCCAAAGCCGTATCAGTCCATCCAGGCAAGAAGTGACCGCCCGACGGCCATCGGAAAAAACGCGGATATCGGTGACAACCTCGGGATGTGCGGACTGACCGACAATCTGGTCGATGCCGCTTTCGGCGTCCCAAATCCGCACTCGGCGATCATTGTTGATCGTGACAATTCTTCTCTCGTCCGGCAGCCATGAGGCAGAACCCCACAACATCTGATTGCCCGGCAAGCGGTGAATCTCTTGGCGATTACCGAGATCCCACATACGGACTGTGCCATCGTCATGAGCAGAGATCAGGCGGCGTCCATCAGTGGTGAACCTCGCTGTCGGAGCCCCTAAGTGAACTCCTTCCAGCTTGAACAGAGATTCTCCGGCTGTCGTTCCCCAAAAGTAGATCGGCCCCAAGTCCTGAGACGCCAAGATTTTCTCCCCTCCAGGTGAGAACTCGACGTGCCAGAAATGTGTCGAAACCGGCCCAAGCTGACGAATCGGCGAGCCCGTCTGCATCTCCCATAACTGCACGACCCCACCCGATCCGACGGTGGCCAACGTGCGAGAGTCCGGGGAAACGGCCAGTCCCATGATCCAGCCTGTCGGTGTACGAAAAGTCTGAACTTCCCCTTCGGTAACTTCGGGGCGGATCGAGGAGAGTTCGAGCAACGAGGGGACCGCAGGTTGGCCCTTCCCCATTTGGCGGCTATCAGTGCTGGTCATATCGTCGTGCAACAACCTGGGGGTCACGCCAGACCCTAAAACCTGGGTTGTGGTACTCGGGATGACCGGATCGCCACGAGCGGTGAATGCCAAATAGGCTAGCCCTCCGATGATCGCACAGACCATGGAGCCAACCAAGACCAGAGCGATCCCTGGACGCCTGTTGACGCCGCGTGGCGCTAGAGAGACAGCCGCGTTGACAGACGGAGAATGTAGTGCAACCGCTGAGAGGTCATGTTTCCGGGCCGGGGGATGCTGTCCTTGCACAGCCAAGTGACCGGCACCGGGAGGGGCCGGGACTAGAAACGTCGAATCCCCCACGGACGCATTCCCCTGGTCAAGGCGAATGGTCGGCAGATTCACGAGCAATGGGAGGTTGTGTCCGTCAGTGAAAGCTTGCAATGCAACTTGCACATCGGAGGGAGTGGAAAACCTTTCCGCCGAATCCTTCGCCAGCAGGCGATGGACCACCGCAGCCAAAGAGGCGGAGACATCGGCCCGGAGATCACTGATGGGGCACGGTTGTTCATTGACTAGGGCAAACCGCTTGCGAAGGGCGTCGCCACGATTGGGACCACCGAATGGAGGTCGTCCAGTCAGGAGGTGGTACAGTGTTGCTCCCAGGCTGTACAGGTCTGCTCGGATATCGACCTGATGCGAATTATTACCCTGCTCTGGAGCCATGTAGTCCAGTGTCCCCATCACCTGCCCGGTCGAGGTAAGTTCACTCTCCGGTGCGTCCGACTCGGCCCCGATCAATGCCAATCCCAGATCGAGTATCTTAACCATCCCATTTCTCGACACGATGAGATTCGACGGCTTGATGTCGCGGTGGACAAGTCCATGCTCGTGCACATGTTGTAGCCCCTCAGCGGCCTGTCGGACAATTTCGCAAGCATCGGGGATGCCGAGTCGGCCAAACTCTTTGAGCAGCGAACCAACGTCACAACCATCAACATACTCCATTACAAGATAGTGCTGCCCCTGTTCCTCCCCGGCATGATGTGCACGGACAATGTGGGGATGATCGAGTTTGGCGACAGCCCGCATTTCTCGCTCGAACCGCTCCACAGCCTGAGGGTACCATCTGGGTTGTCTCAGCAGAATCTTCACTGCCTCGATCCGGTCGAGCTTGCGATGTCTGGCCTTGTAGACAGTTCCCATTCCTCCCTGACCGAGTTTCTCCAGTAACTCATACGGTCCGAGTTGAGTGGGAGGCGCTTCTGCTGGGCCTGTTGAACTACTCGGGGTGACAATACTGCTGGCGACTGGAGCGTCATCTTCCCTGGATACATTTTTCCGGCGGTCCTCTGTGCGGGGGTGGGATTTCAGGTTATCCAATCGGGACTCACAT
>JAYSUV010000518.1:0-10124 GCA_043718945.1 Planctomycetota bacterium | reverse complement strand
CAACTCTGAGAGACTCGGCGTCGCACGATCAAGGTCTGTAATGTCACGGTTTCGGCGACAGACTCCTCTTTTCCGTGTCATCCGCGTCTTCCGTGTCCAATAGCGCCACTTCAAAACTGACGCAGCGGGCTGGTCGATTTCCAAGTGACCGACGCTTCGAGACAGGGCGGGATGCACCGACAGCCCGTGTGGCGTTCATCCCGGTGCCATAAAATTCGGTCGCACACTCGTCGATCTCCCCCTGGGAGGGAGACTCGCACAGAAACAGCCAGTCGAGTGGCGGGGATCGGAGGCTCAGGACTCCACCCCCACAGGTGTTACCTTATGGCGCACCCGTATAGTCAAACTCCAGGCGCTGATCGATCGGTTCTTGCCCGGCAACGTTGGGGATGATCAAGCGGGCTGTGTATTTCCCGGTGGGGAGTGACTTCGGCGGTTTGAATCGGATGGGACCACTCTGGCCTGGCAAGACCCAGACACCGAAGCCTCCGCGAATCTCGGTGGGATGGCCTTCGGCATCGCCCAGGATGAGTTTCGCTTCGACCGGCATGTGGCGGTCGCCCGTGTTTTTCACGTCGACCACGAAGGCTGCGGCACCATGCTCGGTGTCCCAGACCAGAGATCCAGCTGTGAGGGTCGGCTGTGATGTCGACCGCCCGAGAGCCGCGACGGTGATGGGAGTTGAGTCGGTGGTGGTGCCTCCCACGGGAGTCGTTTTGACGCGCAGGCGGGCATACTTGTGGGCGTTCGGGTCGCCCGATGCAGTCAGAGTCACGGAGACCTTGCGGCTGGCTCCCTTCGCCAGCGTCACCGTGTTCGGTCGGACTCCGGCCCAATCGACCGGGGTGCCGTCCAATCCTTCGGCCATCACTTCGATATTGAGGGTCGTGCTGCCGGTATTCTCAAAGTTCAGCACCTGCGCCCGGCTTCCCCCGCGTTGCAGAGAGAGTTCGATCTGCGAGGGAGAGGCCAACAGCCCCGGAGCTGCTTGAACGGTGGCGATCCCCTGGGCGGGGTAATCGCCATCCTGAACCACGATGGGAAAGCCCGCTTTGGAGACGACGTGGTTGTCCCCCAGCAACGACGACTCCATATAATACTGACCGGGGAAGATCGGTGAATTGAGCGGGCTGACCATGCGGATTCTCGCCCCCGGCAGGATGCGTCCGATGTACTTCTCCGGTTCCTCGAGGTTGGCGCGGACTGGCATGCCCAGCGGGAAGGTGGGACGGGATTCGCTCTCCTCGGACTGGCGGATTTGCGTCCGGAGGCCGAACTCGATCGGCCCTTCGGTGGGGTTCACGATGTAGACCCGCGCGACCGGAATGCCATCGACCTCGACCAGTTCTGCACTGTCGATCTTGAGTTTCGCCACATTCTCGGACCGGACGCCCTGTACCGTGACATCACACCGCAGCAGGTATTGCGTGACAAAGCGAATTGCGACGCGCGGACCATCCGCCTTCTCGGGATTCGGATGGGATTTCAGTTGGCCAGCATCTCGGACCAGGACGCCAAAGGTATGAAACGTCGACTGCACATCCGGCACGCGCAGCCGTCCCCGGATGACAAACTTCTCATTGGGCTTCAGCTGGACCGTGAGGGGCGTGAGGATCTCCAGATCCTTCGGAGCCGGGACTTTGGTGTTGGCGAAGATCGTCCCGTTCTCATCCTGACTGAGAGCGACGGGCTGGATTTCCAGGTTGGACGCCGCGCCTTCGCCGGTGATTCCAAACTCGACATCGACCACTTTGGCACGTCGGGCCTCGATGCGGTTGACGATTGGATCGATGATGAACGCCGGGCGGACTTGGTCGGTGATTTTGATCGTTTGGCCCGGCTGAGCAGCGGGCTTCGCGGGTGGGGCTTTCGTGCCTTGGGGAATCGCGGCGACTCCTGCCGGTAGTGCTTTGGCACCGACCGGTGGCTTCGCGCCGACCTGGGCGTGTCCCTCGCTGGCTCGAGTGAGGCAAAGCAGTGCCAGGCCGAGCTGGAAAAAGAGAGTCCGAGTCATCATGAGCCTTCTGGGTACTCCCTCCCTGGACTGGTACGGCCCCTCTTCCTGAGAGGCCGGTATGAGGTTGCTTTCGACCATGAACTGTCCAGAGCCGCTGCCAGTCCATCGACGTGTGAGCGAGAACGTACGTCTCTTGATCGCTCTGCAAGTTCGGGATACCCGCCGAGGTCCGCGGGGTAGAACCCCTCGCTGACGCGCCGGGTTACTGGACGGCTTTGGCCACTGGCACGACTCGCAACTCTGGAATCACCGCCCCCGTGACGGGTGGTGACACCACCTCCACCGGTGCAGCGACTGGTCGCGGGACAGTGACGGGAATCTCGATCGGCGGTTCGGGCAACATGTCGACTCGCGTCGCCGCCGTGGGCACGACGATCTTCGGCGAGATGAAGATCGCCAACTCGGCATCCTGCTCCTGCTTCTCGACCTTGCGGAATGCGGCCCCGACCAGCGGCAGAGCCCCGAGATAGGGAATCCGACTTTCCCGATCAACCGTCTGCCTCTGCATCAACCCCCCGATGACGATCGTCTGCTGGTCCTTGACCTGTACGGTGGTCGCGACATTGCGGCGATTGATGACCGGGTACGGACTGTTGTTCAGTTGTTGTTGAGGATCGATGGAGCGGACATCCTCGCTGACTTCCGCTTTTTCGATATGGAGCTGGATCGTTTCTCCCCGGATTTGCGGAGTGAGTACCAGGCTGATCCCGGAATCGACCTTCTGAACATTCTGATTGAACACGAACTGGTTGTTCCCCTGCTGAATACTGAAGAAGGTGTCGCGGGCGATGGAGATTTCGGCCTTTTCGCCATCCTTGGCCATGACCCGTGGAGCCGCGCGAATCGTCACATACCCTTCCTTGGCGAGGAGCTTCATAAACGCGGAGGTCACCGCGAAATCGTCAAAGGCGTTCTGCGCCCCATAGGGGCTGACCTCTCCCGTAAAGGACAGACCGGTCAGCCCGACGTTCAGACGATTCAGCCCGTTGACCTGCAACCCGTGGTTCCAGTCCATGCCAAATTGCATCCCCCGTTCCGGAGCCACCACGCAGACCATCGCTTCAATCATGATTTGCGGGATCGGCTGATCCGCGCTCAGCAGCTGGGTGTGAATTTGTTGGGCGGTGTCGTGCGGGGCTTCAATGACAATGAGGTTGCGTTTGTCGACCATCCGCACAAACTGGGCCTGCCGCGCGGGGAGCAGAGCCAGCAGTTCCTGGGTCGACAAGTGATTCGGTCGGAACTCGATCGTCTCGGCGATATGCGGAAAGAGGTTTGAGGACGGGTCGACGCTGCCGATCAAGTACAGATTATCCTTCTTGCGGTAGACCATCCCGAGTGGCAACAGGATGCGCTGGAGAGCCACCTCGAACGACTCGTTCTCAATCGTACAGGTGACCGCGCCGCGGGCAGTGTCGTCCAGGACGATGGCGACGCCCGCCTGTGTCGCGAGGGCTTGCACGGCTTCACGGACATCCGTTTCGGTGTAGATGTCACTGACCAGTTTTTCCGGACCCGGGCCACCGGCACGCACGACCGATCCAGGCTGGGTGCTAGGTTGAGCATACGCAATGGGCTGAACACCTGGTGCGACCGCGGGTCCGGGTAGCAAGGGAGCGTGCGGCACGGGAGAGGTGGCCGGTGGCGTCAGGGGGATCGGGCCCGACTCGCCGGGGGAGATCCGCTGTGGAGGCAACGGCAGAGGAGCGGGAGCATCCGGCGGGAGCATCGGCGGAGCGAACAGAACCTCGACCGGTTCCGAGAGCGGCCCCGGATTGAGCGGATGATCCATCCCCAAGTTGGCTTCCGGCTTGGCACAGGCCAGAGCCTCGAAATACAGCTCCTCCACAGAACGTTTCTGTGGCATCGGCATTGTACGGCACCCAGACAGACCGACCAGCGCGCACGTCCAGAGGACGACGTTCAGTCGCCACGGTCGGTGAACAGCTTGCCTCTCCTCTTGCGTCAACATGACTTGCCTTAGAACGCCTCTGTGATTGTGCCCACCACAGTGGCCTCATACTCCCCATCGGCCACGAACGGTTGTTCATGGCACAGAAATGAAACAGTGATTCCGGCTTCTCCGTTGCCCCCCTGCGACCCGGCCACTACATGCGCTGCGATCCGTCCGCTGGGGAAGTGTGTCCGGTCTTGAGGCATGAGAACCTGCCAGTTACCGTCCTTTCCCCGTTTGCCAATCGTCAGATTCAATGCCGCGTCGACCTGAATCTGGGGATCGGCGATGTTGCGAAACGGTTCGATGGTCCACACTGCGATCGTCGGGCCAAAGGGATTGGGAGCGGTGAGCTTCCACCCCTGCTCGAGGAAGATCAGCGGTTGACTGGTATCGACGACCGTCAGACTCTGCGTTTTCCCGGCCGCTCGAATCGAGGGAGGCGGCTCGGCGACCGTTTGCTGCACTTCGACACCCAAAACGCACAAACACAGAAAGACGGCCTCGGCGATCCCGAAAGATCGCAGAGAGCCGTCTCTGTGTGTGGTTGATCTCGCGTCCATGCGAATTGTGTTGTCCATTCAGAAACCGGGAACCTTAGTTCTCGGTCAGGGTGCCGACGACAGTGGTGATGTAATCGCCAGCCACTACGGCGTTCAGATCGGTGGCCAGGAAGGCCACGGTGACATTGAAGTCCGCCTGGCCAACTCGGTTGGACTTGTAGCTGACGATGGCATTGGGGCTGGCAGGGGAGACAGCTGCGTAGTTGGACGAGGCCACTGCAGATGTCCCATCCAGAACCCAAGTGGCCGGTCCGGTGTTGGAAGCCACAGCAACCGACAATCCCCCATCCTGGAAGGCCATGACAGCTGCCACATCATCCAAAACCCCAGGTCCGACGGGGTCAAAGGGGGAAACCACGTTCGAAAAGGGGCCCATCTCGAAGTCGACGCTGACTCCATTCTTCACGTTCCCCTTCACCGCCCACAGCTGAGGAGTAAATGTGAAGGTGTCGTCACCCACCAGTTCTGCAGCCGCCAGGTCGGCACCCGTGTACACCTTCGTCTGATCAGCCATCGGGGCGGTGATCGAGACACGCTTCGGAACACTGACGGTGAACTGCTGCGAATCGACAGCCGAGTAGACCGCCTGAGCACCGACCAGCATTGCGCCCACTCCGAACACACTCCACAGAAACTTCTTCATCGTCTCGCTCTCTCTCTTAGTTGTGTGACCAGAGCCGGGAGGGCACCCGAGGCGACAGAGAAGTTGTTACTCCCGTATCGGCCCGCAGACCCGACTCAGACCAGCAATTCGTTACGACCGGAACAGATTCCCCAAGTTGACTGAAACGCCCTCTCTCACAAGGGGTCCACTCACTCAGGGAGTAAACTCACTCTCAAGCAAACCTACGTCGTTGTCGGGTCAGAGCAAATTCCGTTTCTGCAATTTGTGCAAATCGCCCGGTGTGTTGCGGATTGGCCTCCTGTCCGCGAAGCTCGGTTCGATTTCAGGGTCATCCGGCTTACGATGGGGGTTCGGATTCTTCGCCCCGTGTCGACATTAACGCGGGAAAAGACTCTGCCTCTGCAGGGATTCGACTGCCATGAGCGATTTGCACGACGTGTCAAATGATGCCTTCCGCCTCACCAACCGTTTGCTCTTGGAAAGCCGTCCGTACCTGCAGCAGCAGGCCGACAACACTGTCGAGCGGGATTCTCTGGCCACCTCATCGAGCCGAGAGCAACCCCACCGCTCGCCATCGGCGCGGGGATTGGTTGGCATCGGAGGGGGATTGAATTCGCGGAGCGTGAAGATTCAGGATCGGCGATCGCACTCGTTATTTATTCTTCAACCTCATCCGGCGATGCACAGACCGGTTTAACAAATCTCCATTCTTGATGGACATGACCAGTGTGCCTTCCGGCTTCTGGCCGGGTTCGACAATCAGCGTCTGCCGAGCGAGTTCGATCCCTTCCCCGTAATCGACCCGTGCAAAACTCGATAAATGAAACGCAGTAGGGTAGAGATTGACAACCAGAGTAAATCGCCCAGCTTCGGTGACTCGGCGGTGACACCATTGCCAAGTGACCTCTTTTCGGAGATTCTTGGGAACCTCTGGAGACTCCCAAACCGGCAGACCGCTCTGTTGGTAAATCGTCTCTTCCCCAAAAAGACTCGCTTTCTGAAACTCTTCCGCCCAGCGAGACTCGTCGTGTTCATCTCGCACATCGACAGTAATGAGCCATGTGTTGGCTGGCTGAACTTTGCGATCCCCAAAGACGAGCGGAGGTTCTACGATTTGGAATTGGATCGTGGGATCGATCGGGTTCGCTTGAGACACAGTCCATTCGCTCGGCAGCTCTTTGCCGTCACGGTCCAGCAGTTTGAAGTCTTTGAGAAACGCAGAGGCCGGGGCCAGCTCTGGGGGCTTGGTGCATCCCAGCCACGCCAGAGTTCCCATTGCGGACAGCCATGCTCGACGACTCAACATCGCACTCTCACCACATCAGAAAGGGCTTCCGACTACTTCGTTGCCGTTAATCGTTCCGACCGCTTGCCAGACATTGGCATCGATCGAGTCTGACACGAATGTGACATGACCATCGACAAACAGGGAATTCACGCCCCCAGGATGATAACTGCTGGTGGGCATGTAAGCGGTAAGATTCGGATCGTTCACGGGGGCATTGTCCCAGCACCCTCTCGTGTTGGGCGTAAACATGTGCTTATAGCCAAACTGGTGACCAGATGCGATGTAGAGGGGCACCGGCGAGTTGCCGGGACTGCGGCACATAATGATGAACTGTGGTTCTGTCCCCGGTAGATTCATTTTCTGGGAAATCCAGAGAGGAACTAATTTAGGGTTATCTTGGGGAGTCAACTGGTCCGCAGTTGTAAACCCGGCATTCTCCGAGAAGGCAATCGTCTGTGAGAAACCGTCTGTGAAGTCGGAAGCTAGACGATGATCCTCAATGCCAGGCGTGTCCGAGAACCCCAAGTATCCATTATTAACGTTGTACTTTGTTCCTCCGGACATCTGATAACCGCCCCTGCCGGAAGGATCAGCGGGGCACCTATGTTTGTAGGATTTGTCTTGATCTGCCTCGCTTTCCACTTGCGCGATGGTCCGATCGTATCCAGGAACTCCCATCCCGTAGTGGAATATGATTTGATTATCACAACTAAAGTATTGTTTGGCATCATGGACAACGTGAATCGCGATTCCAATCTGTTTAAGGTTATTCCGACACTCTGCCTGCCGTGCAGATGCGCGGGCGCTCTGCACGGCAGGGATCGTGAGTGCCATCAGCAATCCGATCACTGAAAGTGATACGAGAAGTTCAATCATTGTGAAAGCTGATCGCGGCATGTCTAGTCCACTTTAAGGTTGTGTCCAACTGTCGGTACCCAGAGACGTGTATGTGTAATTCGGAGATGCCCCAGTTCGCGTGTACATCTCCACCTTATACTCATAGCCTGGTACCAGAATCGACAGTGACGCAGCATAATGTTACTTGTAGTATTGCGGATAAAGCAGAGTGTTGTCGATGTACGAGACATTGAAGTATTCGGTACCATCCCTCTCTGATGGATTGTAGTCAACAAGCACTTGCTGCCACGTGTGCATTCCGTTATTTGTCACTTTGTGGTAGAGCTTCCCCACAACGGCTTTTGAGACGTTTCCGTACGTCACCGCCGCGACAACGTGGCTCGTCGCCGCGAACACCTCCGACGCCCCAGCACTCGCATACAGTACCACAGCTGCCACGACTTGCAAAAGAGATCTTCTCAAAAATCCAATCATTGCCCATATCCTCACAAACTTGAGTGTCGGTCTCCCTCCTGGAAGTCATTCCGCATCCAATCTCCCTGATGCTTGACATAACCTACACACACACACACATACACACACACATATTACGTCAAGACGTTGTTCAACGAATACTGATCACCGATTCCCGGTAGGGCTGGTCCGGGCACCCGACCCGCCCGGTGCACCCCCGCGAGCGCTGCGGGGATTTACTGCCGCCGCAGGGGCAGGAGTAGGGAGTAACTCGCATTCCCCGAAATCGGATTGGGCCATGACAGCCCGGTCATTGAGTCTTCGTCAGGCCGTGAGCGATGCGTCGAAACTCCTCCATAAACTTCTCGGGATCCTCGCGGCCCACTGTCCCTCGAATCATCACCGCCGTCCCGTCCGTTCTATGGAGATTCACAAAATAAACAACCTGAGGCTTGCCGGAGTCTGCGACCAGAGAATTCGCAATCGTCTCCGTCCCCTGCATTCCGACCAGTTCGATGGGAGTCTGAGAAACGACTTTGACCTCTTTCATTGATGTCAGGCCATTCAGATTGTCTACCGCGTATTGAGCTGTGTCTTCCGGTGAGGCCAATCGAGGAATCACCTGAAACCACATGAACGGATCCTGATCAGAAGCGTTCGGCAGTGTTCCCGTTTTTGTCAGATAGTATCCCTTGGTGATCTCTCGGGCGGAAAGGATCCGCTCCGATTCAGGCAGTGTAAATCCATCGACCGAGACTCGAACCGGCTCGGGCTCCGCAACTGCAGGGACGGTCGAGGAAACATTCAGTGGTGTGGCAGGCGCGACAGCTGGGGGCGCAGGTGTTGACGATTCCTGCTGACATCCCCACATGGAAGCCATCGCCCACGGAAGGACCAATTGGAAAACTCGTTGTAGAGACATCGTCCGTACTTTCGATCACAGAGGAAACGGAGAGGGTGGATACCCAAATCACGACCCATTGCTATCAAGACTTCCAGCCTAGCACGCCGCTAGCAGCTGAAACGGGTCGGCCAGCATGTTGCACAGGGCCGTGACGAAGCGGGCGGCGTCGGCGCCGTTGATGACGCGGTGGTCGTAGGAGAGCGAGATCGGCAGCATCATTCGCTCGACGACCTTGCCGTCTTCCAGCTTCAGTTCCATCTGCGACCGGCACATCCCCAGGATGCACACCTCGGGGTAGTTCACAATCGGCGTGAAGGCGATGCCACCCAGGCCGCCGAGGTTCGTCACCGTGCAGGTCGCTCCCTGCATCGAGTCGATCGACAGCTTCCGCTCGCGCGCCTTGCCCGCCAGGTCGGTCAGCTCGCCCGCGATGGCCAGAATGCTCTTCTGGTCGCAATCGCGTACGACCGGAACGACCAGACCGTTCGGCGTGTCGACCGCGCAGCCGATGTTGTAATACTTCTTCAGCACGATCTCGTTGGTCTCGGGGTCGAGGGAGCTGTTGAATTTGGGGAAGGCTTGCAGCGCGGTGGCGAGAGCCTTCATCACGATGGCGGTCATCGTGACCTTCGGCCCGTTCTTGCCGATCCCTTCGCCGAATCGCTTGCGAGCGGCTTCGAGGTCGGTGATGTCGGCCTTATCGTGCTGGGTCACGTGCGGAATCACGTTCCAAGACACGGTCAAATTCTCGGCAGCTGTGCGGGCGATCTTGCCCATCGGCTCGCGGACGGTGATGCCGAAGCGGGCGAAGTCCGGCAGCGGCGGGGCGGAGATGCCGCCTGCAGAGTGGCCACGCGAGGGTTGCTGCGGGGCGACCGCGATCTGTTGCAGCTGGCCTCGGACGTAGGCTTGCACGTTCTCTTGCGTGATGCGTCCGCCGGGGCCGGAGCCTTTGACGAGGCTGATGTCGACGCCCAGTTCACGGGCCAGTCGGCGCGTGGCCGGAGCGGCGGGGGTGGGGACGGCTGAGGCCGCGTTGAGGGTTGAGGGTTGAGGGTTGAGGGTGGGAGCCGCGACGAGAGTCGGGGTGAGCGCCGGGGCGGGAGCTGCCGCGACTGAGGCGGACACTGGCGGGGCCGGAGCCGGTTTGGTCTCGGGGGCTGCGGCAGGCTTCGAGCCGGAAGTGTGAGCGCCCGGAGCCGCAGCCCCGGCCCCTTCGATGACCATGACGGGCTGTCCGACGTTGATCGTGGCCCCTTCAGCGACCAGGATTCTCCCCACGACCCCGGCATGCGGGCAGCGCAACTCGACGACGGCTTTATCCGTCTCCAGTTCCATCACAACCTGGTCCGCAGCGATCGTCTCGCCCTCCTTGACCAGGATTTCGGCAATGTCGGCAGAGGAGACTCCCTCGCCAAGATTGGGCAGCTTGAATTCAATTCCCATGGACGGTTCCGTCGCA
>JAYSUV010000517.1:0-1304 GCA_043718945.1 Planctomycetota bacterium | reverse complement strand
AGCCGGTGCCGCTGCTCGCGGAGCTGGAGACCGATTTCCAGTTCTCCGATCCGCGTCCGACCTACCTCCCAGCGCGGGTCACGGCCCACGGGGCGGGTTGGCGAGTCAGTCCGGTCGATTGGAAGGGGTCGTTCGACTTGAAGTCAACGGCCTCGTCGAACGCCTTGCTGGTGTTGCCAGCGGGACCGAATCAATGGACCGCAGGATCGATGGTGGAAGTCATTCCCTACACGGGTCGGGAGTGAGGTCGCGACGTTCGCCAGAACGCGAGGACAGACTTCCGAAGTCTCCGAAGACTTCGGAAGTCTGATGGCAACCAGGAAACCTCTGTACCCCGAAGGGGTAGCAACACATCGCCCAGGGTTGGCGACCAACGGGAGCCTACCCTGGGTTGAGGTGACAGCTGAGATCGAACCCTGAAGGGGTTCTACACGGGTGGGTCGGGTGTGCAACCCCTTCAGGGTTGAGGCAGACGAGGCTGCGTGACCCAGGGTGCGCTCCCTGCGGTCGCGACATGGGCTATTCTCTGCAACCCCTTCGGGGTACAGAGGGCCTGACGACTTGAGATTCGATCCCAAACTTCGAACATGTGACACCTCCAGCGACATTTCGAACTCTCTTCCGATCACCTTCTGACATCAATCACCCACCTACAAGGTTTCAAGGAAGGAACCTCGGATGTCCGTATCACTTCAGGAGCCGTCGCGCGTGGCGCAGGACGAAGCCGCCCCAGAACGCTCTGAACAGCGATTGATTGTTCAGGCGCTGATCGACCGGGCACGTTCCGCTCCCGTGCGCTCGCGGGCGGCGTGGGTCTTATGCCCGATCACCGCCGTACTGCTCTGGGGGAGTTTTACTCCGCTCGACTGGGGCTGGCTGGCGTGGTTTGCACTGGTGCCGATGTTGTGCCTGGTGAGGTCACCGCGCGCGATGCAGGGGAACCTGCTCGGAGCCTGGTTCGGCGGCGCGATCTGCTGGTTCGCGACTCTCCAGTGGATGCGGTTGGGCGATGCCACCATGTATCCGGCGTGGGGGGCAATGGCCCTGTACGTCTCGCTCTACTTCCCTGTGTTCCTGCTGGCCACGCGATCTGCGGTGCATCGACTGAAACTGCCGCTGGTGGTGGCCGCTCCCGTCGTCTGGGTCGGGCTGGAGTTGGTGCGGGCTCACCTGATGACCGGGTTTGCGTGGTATCTGCTCGGGCACAGTCAGCACCGCTGGTCGGCCATTGTACAGATCAGTGATCTGGTCGGCGGGTACGGGGTCAGCTTCCTGGTGATGATGGTCAATGCCTGTCTGGCGGG
>JAYSUV010000516.1:0-10147 GCA_043718945.1 Planctomycetota bacterium | reverse complement strand
CTGGATGCCAAGGTCAACGAATATACCACGTTGATTACCAGTGATCCGAACTCGCAATCGACCTGGACCCCGTATCAGGCCACAATGCAGCGTAAGATATTCAAGGGCGGGGGCTGAACCGCTCGATGAATGGCCTTGTCTGGTCATGAGTGACCAGACTGAGACTTCGGAAGTCTGGCCGCTCGCCCAACTCTGTTCTGGTGGCCCGCAGGAGGGTGGCCGCTCTCCCATTTCGTCCTTTTGCCCAGTCAGGAACCACAGCGATGCGACACCTGACCTCGCTGTTCGATCTGTCCACCGACCACGTGCGTGAGATTCTCACTCTGGCCCGCGAGCTGAAATCCCAGCTCCGCCGGGGTGAGCGTCCGCAACTGCTGGCCGGGCACGTCCTGACCCAGGTGTTCGAGAAGCCCTCGCTCCGCACCCGCTTGAGCTTTGACGCTGCCATGATGCAACTCGGCGGCAGCAGCATTTTCCTGTCGCGGAAGGACGCCGGGCTGGAAGGGCGCGAGGCGGTATCGGATGTGGCCCGCGTGATTGGCGGCTACTCGGATGTGATTGCGCTGCGGACCTACAAGCAATCGTTGGTCGAGGACTTTGCCCGCTGGTCGGGGAAGCCGGTGATTAACGGCCTATCGAATGATTGCCATCCGTGCCAGGCCCTGGCCGATGCCCAGACGATTGAAGAGGCGTTCGGCTCGTTCGCGGGTTTACGAGTCGCTTACATCGGTGATGGCAACAATGTGGCCGTCTCGCTGGCCGAGGTGTGTGGCCACCTGGGGATGAGTTTTACCATCGGCACTCCCCCGGAGTACGAGTTCCCTCGCCCGTTTGTGGAGCGGCTCAAGCAGCGGTTCCCCCAGTTGGAACTGCTGGAGACGAACGACCCGCATCTGGCCGCCAAGCACGCCGATGTCGTCTATACCGATGTCTGGGCTAGCATGGGGCAAGAAGACGAGCAGGAGGCCCGGCAGAAGGACTTCGTGGGGTTCCAGGTCGACGCGGCCCTGATGAAGACCGCCAATCGCAAGGCCCGGTTCATGCACTGCCTGCCCGCTCGCCGGGGCCAAGAAGTGACGGACGAGGTCATGGACGGACCGCAGAGTCTGTGCTTCCCGCAAGCCGAAAACCGCATGCACCTCGCCAAAGCCGCCCTCGTCTGGGCCCTGCGCTAAAGTAGGATGGGCAATCCTGCCCGCCCCCGCGCGATGATCGAGCGTCGTCAGCGGGCCGCATGGGTCGCCAGAAACCATTGCCCCTTTACTCAACTCTTCAGAATTCAACGCAAAGACGCGAAGGCGCAAGGGCGCAAAGGAATGAGATCAGGAAGGCCCATCCATGACTCAGTCCTCCCTCCCCCCTTTGCGTCCTTGCGCCTTCGCGTCTTTGCGTTAAATTCCCCCTCTTCGCACCCTCCCATGCCCACCGACCCCCGCCATTTCGAACTGACACAAACCGCCATCGACCCCGCCGCACTCCTTGAGCGCGTGCGCTCGCACCAAGCTGGAGCAGTGGTGCTGTTCCTCGGCACGGTCCGCGAAATGACCGCCGGAAAGCAGACCGCGTCCCTCGATTACGAGGCCTACCCCGAGATGGCCCTGCGGCAACTCGGCACACTCCTCGACGAGGCCCAGACCCGCTGGCCAATCATCCGCTCAGCTGTCATTCACCGGCTGGGGCATCTGGAACTCGGTGACATCGCTGTTGGGGTCGCCGTCAGTTGTCCCCATCGTCGCGAAGCGTTCGAAGCGGGTCAGTGGGTGATGGACCGCATTAAAGAGGTCGTCCCCATCTGGAAGAAAGAACACTGGACCGACGGCAGCACCGATTGGGTGCATCCGCAATCCGGCGAACGTCCGGCGTGAGCCACCGCATCAGCCATTGGTTTCAACGGTGGTAGGGCGATCTCGCCCGAGCGAAGTATCGCAGTCAGCCATCAGCCAGAAACCACTCTTCATCGAGGCAACCTCGGCCCCCTGAAGGGGTGACATATCATAGCCCCTGCGGGGTACAGAGGGCACTGTGGCTTCGTCGAAAATCGCACATCCGAATGCTTGGCGGTGTTTTGTTGAATGGCGATCTGAGGCCGCAGTGGGACACTCTTCTCGCTGAAAGCTGACTGCTCCTTACACCTTGTCATCCTGACTCGGATCGAGGATTGGTTCCAACAGTGCATCCAGACCTACCAGCGAGGTGGTGATCTTCCATTCCTCGCGGTGCCAGTCGGTGATGATGCGCCGTGCCTCCAGCCGGTCGAGCGTCAGTTGGACGAACATCGGCACCTTGTCCTCATACTCTTGGAGCAGGTTGAGCTTGCGCCCGATCAACCCGAGCAGACCACGAAACGCGCTGGTCCCATGCTCAGCGATCCACGCAGCTCCCTCGGGCGAGGCTGCGTCTGGGCCTCGTAAGGTCAGTTGCATCGACTTCGCCGCTCGACCGACCGAGGCGAAGAGCCCGTCGCCCAGACCAATATAGTCTTTGTGCAGGATCTGGACCTGCCCCTTCCAGACCCGGGCGACCTTGTAGAGGCCGTCCAGATCGGTCTCCAGGAAGTCATTCTTCAGAGCCAGGTTGATCGCCTTGGCCAGATTTCGTAGCGCCACCGGCACCGGATTCTGGCGAGGCGAGATCGACAGATTCATGTCGACCAGCCCCCCCGCCATCCGCGCGGTCACCTCGCCATCGCCCCCCGCCGGGACGCCGATGGCCAGATCGAGGGGCTTGTCCGAGGGGGGATTGGGGGTCGACATGGGCTGGCTCCGTCGCACAAAGGAATGTAGCTGCCCCTCACCAGAGGGCGGGCGTGTGTTCTAGGTCGCCCACGTTCTGGCGAACGTGGCTACCCGATCCTACCGATGCTCGATCACCTGCTGGGCAGTGTACCGCACCTTGGGCAACTGGGCGTACTTGTCGGTCTCGGCTCGATAGCCCGCGGCACAGCCCACGCAGGTCGCGTAGCCGCTCCCTTGCAGGCCGAGAATCTCATCGTACTTGGCCGGGTCGATCCCTTCCATCGGGCAAGTGTCGACACCCAACAGTGCGGCACTGGTCATAAAGTTGCCCAGCGCGATGTAGGCTTGCCGACTGGCCCATTCATGCTGTTGTGTGGCGGTCATTCCTCGCACGACCCCGCCATCGATCATCTTTTTGAGTGGCTCGAAAGCCGACTTATCGGTGTGACGGACCTCAGCGATGCGGTCCATGTAGGTGTCGACATCGGCGGGCGTCATCTCCGTTCGGACCGTGAACACGACATAGTGTGAGCTGTCGGCCACCTGCCGCTGGCCCCACGAGCAGGCGACCAGCCGCTCCCTGAGCGCCGCATCACGACTCAGAATGAAGAACTTCCACGGCTGCATGCCATAGGACGAGGGGGTCAGGATCAGCGACTGCTCCAGCGCAGACCAGACCTCCTCAGCGATCTTCCGCTGGGGGTCGAACTGTTTGGTGGCATAGCGCCACTGGAGTTGTTGAATGAGAGATGCGGGAGAGAGGGTGGTCATTAGAGGTCCGTGAGCGAGTTTTTCAGAGGTCTCATGGCGCAGTCAGAATCTGTGATACCGTTCAGATTGCATGTTGCCCAGTCCCCCATCCCGGAGGGATGTCAGAGATTAGCCGGTGGTCGAGCGCAGCGACACCACCGGAACACTTCCGCAAAGTCTCGCATCCCGGAGGGATGCCAGAGGTGCGGCCAGTCAACGGGCTTCATCCGTCGTTCAACGTCATCGCCTCTCTGCCATCCCTCCGGGATGGATGAATCGCGGCGATCTCTTCCCGGTGGTGTCGCTGCGCTCAACCACCGGCTAATTTCTCTGACCCCTGCCGGGGTCAAACGAAAACTCATCGAGTGTCGCAGGCGGATCGAGAGAGGCGCAAGATTCGTGCTGAGGCTGTGTCGCTCAGGGCATTCGGCTCGCCGGTCAACTCACCCGCATCCAGAGGGCCTTCAGGTACTCCGTCTCCGAACAGTTCGAGGCCACTGGGTGATCCGGTCCCGCTCCGGTACGGTACAGGATCTGCCCCGAGCGACCCGGCGGAATCGCCCCGATCATCAGCCGCGAAAAGTCCTCTGACGAGATCAGACCGCTACAGCTGCACGTCACGTACAAGCCGCCGGGAGCGACGACCTGCATGGCGAGACGGTTGAGGTCGAAGTAACGGCTGCGGCCTTCTTCGATCTCTTCTTGAGAGGAGATGAAGCGCGGCGGGTCGACGACGACGACATCGAATTGCTTGCCGTTGCGAACCGCGTCTCGCAGCCACGGAAAGGCATCCGCATGGGCGAAACGGATGTTCTCGCGGTTGAGTCGCGAGTTGCGGCGGGCTTGCTCGACGGCCTTCTCGTCGAGGTCGACGCCGGTCACCTCGTTGGCTTTCCCTCGCACTCGGGCCGAGATTGAAAATCCCCCCGAGTAGCAGCAGAGATCGAGGACTCGTTTGCCCTCGCAAAACTGAACCAGCCGATCCCGGTTGTCCCGCTGGTCGCAGAAGAACCCGGTCTTGTGCCCCCCCGCGAGGTCGACCTCGAACTTCAGGCCGTGCTCCTCGACCACGACGCGGTCGCGGACTCCCTCAGCGGCGAAGGGCTTGGCCTCGAAGCCCTCTTGTTCGTAGGTTCTCGGACCAGGGTGAACCACCCACTTCGAGATGCCGAGTTCCTCGCAGAGCAGCTGGGCCAGAGCCTCGGACCGCTGGAACATCGCGAGCGTAAACGCCTCGATGGCGATCAGATCGCCGTAGCGATCGGCCACCAGACCGGGGATGCCGTCCCCCTCGGCATGGATCACGCGGTAGGCATTCGTCACCGCGTCCAACCCCAGCATCCGCCGCAACTCGACCGCGCGGCGGACCTGCCCCCGCCACCAGTCCTCGCCCGGAGGAACCCCATCGCGGGTCAGAATCCGGACGGTTGACTCCGCACGGGGATTCACCAGCCCGTGCGCCCAGACTCCTTCGCCCTCCGTCGCAATCGCCACCAGATCGCCGTGCCTCGCTTGAGACGGAATGTCGGCGAGTCGGCGGCGAAAGAGCGTCGCAGCCCCGGTCGAAGATTTGGCCACGACAGTCGCCAGCGGACCCGTCTGGGTCAGTGGCCGCTGCATCGTGAACTCGGGCGATAACGGAAACTTCGGCGTCGAGCGCCCCTCTCCCCCGGAAGAATATGTGGGACGATGAGGAGGGCGAGAAGTCACGGGCAATGTCCAGAGGAGAGGCGAGCGGGGCGGTGCCCGCCCACTAATACTGTAATCAGTGTACGCGGCCTACTGACACCCGTCGACTGACCATCCCTCGGGCTGGCTTCGTGGGCGTGAGAACCAGACGGCTTGCCTGTCGCAACACTTCGCCTCGCGAGTTACACTGCGTGTCCTCCCGTATCTTCCCGGAAATTCAAGTCGAGCGGGATGACTCCCGAGTGATCCGCAGCATCGACATGTTGAGGTTGGAATGAGCGATTCTTTCGTGGCGGCCCGGTTTTTCCGGTTGGCGTTGGCTCTCTGTGGCGTCCTCACAGGCAATGGTGCCGCCAGGGCTCAAGACGACGATGGCTACCCGCTCGCCGGGTACTACGGGTTCCTCCCGGTCGAGATCACCAAGATTGATGGCCGCGCCCATTCGGTTGTGACGGGCGACTTCAACCACGATACGCTGCAAGACCTCGCCATTGTCGACAACGGGCACAGCCGCATCGACCTGCTGCTCCAGCGGGCCAAGCCCGAAGCGGCCAAGGCCGCTGATAAGGACGATCGCACGGCAAATCAGGTCTCCGATCACTGGCGGCTCGACCTGAAGAAGTTGCCGGTGGATCGCCCGGTGGTGGCTCTGTGCGCCGGAGATCTCAACGCCGATGGACTTACGGATCTGGCGTACTTCGGCACTCCGGACCGGCTCGTGATTCAGTTGCAGGGGGCCAAGGGCGAGTGGAAGAACAAGAAGGAAATACGCCTGGCTGATGTCGACGCCAAACCGTGGAGTCTAGTCGTCGGCGATGTGAATCATGACACACTTCAGGATCTAATCGTTCTCGGCAAGCGGAATACGTTCCTGCTGATTCAGCAGGCGGACGGCACGCTGGCGGCTCCTCTGATGATCCGCAACACCGCCGATGAACTGGGACTGGCGATGATCCAGGACCTCGACGGCGATGGTCGGAACGACATGTTCTATACCGCGAATGAGAAGGACGAAAGGTTCCTCTGTGCCCGCTTGCAGGACGCACTCGGTCAGCTGGGGCCCGAGTTGCGGTTCGATACGATTCAGAATCCGCGCGGGGTCACGGTGTTCGACCTCGATGGCAAACCCGGGTCGGAGATCCTCGTGATTGATGGTCTGACCAATCGCGTCCGAGTGATGCAGTTGCGGCGGGCGACCGAGGGCGAACTGGGGGCCAAGCTGATTCAGTACGGCATCGGCGGCGGCTCAGACGCCGGGGAACTCGCGCTGGGAGATCTTGACGGAGATGGTCTCCAAGAAGTCGTCGTCGCCAATCCCGAACGGGCCAGCGTGGTCGTCTTTCACCAGCGCGCCAAGAGCGGCCTCGACTTGGGGACCGACTCCCCCAGCTACCTGGGAGCGACTCAAATCCGCGTCGCCGATGTGAACGGCGATGCCAAGGCCGAAGTCATCATCCTCAGCCCCAAGGAGAACTCGCTCGGCATCAGCCGCATGGAGCAAGGCAAGCTCACATTTCCCGAGTCGCTCCCCATCGATGGCAACGTGAAAGCCTTCGACGTGATCGACCTCGACAACGACGGGGCCGTCGAGATCGCAGCTGTCATCGAAGGGGCCGGCCGGGGGTCCGAGAAGAAGACCACGCTGGCGATTGGCCGCCGAAATGCCGCTGGGGCGTGGGAGTTTGCGCCGGAAGATGGTAAGCCGATTGAACTCAAGCTCAACGCCGCTCCCGAACGACTGGTGATGACGGATGTCAATCTGGACGGTCGACCGGACTATCTGTTCTTCCTGAATGGCAAGCCGCCGCAGGCGATCCTCTCCGACGAAAAGGGCATCCCTGTGGCGGCGGCGACCGGTGGTGTGCCGCTCGGCGATGTGGGGGTGGGAGCCGTGACATTCGCGCGGCTGGAGGAGCCAGCGCTGCTGGTCTCGCAAGGGAATTTTGTTCGCAGTGTCCGGCTCGATGAGTCGGGCCGCTGGCAGGTGGTCGAGCAGTTCAACGCCGATGATAGCACCGCCAAGGTGGCTGGTTCAGCGGTACTGGACCTCGACGGTAAGCCGGGCGATGATCTGGTGATGATCGATACCGGGGCGGCGAAGCTGCGGGTGTTTGCGAATGCGGCGGGGGAGTTCAAGCCGTGGAAGACGCTCGATCTGGGACGGTTCCCGTTCAAGTCGGCGTCGGTGGGTGATCTCAACGGAGACGGGCGAGCGGACCTGATTCTGAACGGCGGGACGAAATTTGCGGTCCTGTACGCCGGTCAGTCGGACCCGGAGTTGAAGGAGATCGCGACGTATGAATCGCCTCGCAAGGAGGTGTTCCTGATGGACCTGGTCGCCGGGGATGTGAATCACGATGGCCACCCGGAGATCTGCGTCCTCGACACGAACGCCCACCTGGTGGAGATTGTCGCCTTCCGTGCGGAGCAGGGGCTGATGCCTGGCCTGAACTTCCGCGTCTACGAAGAGAAGTCATTTCAGGGGCCGGGCCGCACCGGCACCCAACCGCGCGAGGCCCTGATCTCTGATGTCACTGGCGATGGCCGCCCCGATCTGGTCCTGCTCTGCCACGACCGGATTCTGGTCTACCCGCAGGATGGGCCGGGGGCGGAACTGACCGTCGATCCGAAAGCCGCCGATGCCCAGCCCGCCGTCACGCCGGAACCGGCGGTGGTCAAGCCGAAGGCGGGCTCGTAATACTTCCGGAACGATGAGCCTCTGAGAGCCGTTTGGCAAGTGGTGTGCAGGACTTTGGAATTCTGCCCCCTCTTTATTTATCTGTCCCTGATTTTCCTGTCATCCTCTCGTCAAGGGCAGAGGAAGCGAAGAATGACGACAGGAAAATCGGAGACAGAAAGAGAAGAGGAAGGATGCGGTATTGTTGTTGAACACTCATCCTGAAACTGCTCTAGCTGCCTCGATGTGCGCCGATGACCGGCAAGGCGGTGAGGTCGACGGTTCTTCAAGATCTCTCGTTTCGCGGGAACTTTCCCTGAACATTTCCGTCGAATACTTAGAATCACGTTCGAGACACGTGATCCGAACTCTCCATGAAACCTAAAGGCTGAATGCTCATGAAAACGCTCCTCATGCTACTCGCCGCCGTGGTCGCAGCCCCGACGATTGTGTTTGGACAGCAACCCGGAGTGCTGCCGCCGTTGGTCTCGACGAGCGGAACCGCCGAGATTCGCGTGGTGCCCGACTTGGCCGATCTCTTTTTCGGGGTCGAAGTCCGTCACGCCGATCTCAAAGAAGCACGGAAACAGCAGGCCGAACGCTCAGTCAAGGTTCTCACGGCACTGCGAGCGGCGGGCATCGCTGAGACGGACTTGCAGATGTCTCAGGTTCAGATTCAACCCATCTTCACGGAGACTGAGGATGGCCAGGAAACAGCAACGATCCAGTTCTATAGCGTATCGCAGGAAATCACTTGCACGCTGCATGACGTGCTGCAAGTTCCCGATATCACAGCTGCGGTTGTCACGGCGGGAGCGACATCATCACGGAGGGCCAGCCTGCGGACCTCCAAACTCCGCACGTATCGCGACGAGGCCAGAATTAAGTCCATCAAGGCGGCGAAAGAGAAGGCGATCGCTCTCGCCACGGAGTTGGGATCGGTCGTTGGCAAGCCCTACACGATTGAGGAGGACACCTTTTCCAATTGGGGAGGCGGCCAATTAATGTACAACACTTTGGGCCAGGGAGGGGGCAATTCCCAGCCCGAAGACGGTGCGGTGTCCACTTTCGCTCCCGGCACCATCACGATCAGTGCCACGATCAACGTGTCGTTCGTGCTGGAGTGAACTTCATGGGAGGTAATGAGCTGCATTACAGAGTGCAGCCCTCCCGGAGCGAGTGCGGGTGGGCCAGGGCACCGGTTTGAGAGTCTGGGTGACACAGGAACACATCGATTCATGCGGGTTGCACGCGTCCAGCCGACCCATTGGATGAGAGTCCCTGTGTTTCGTCCCTCAGCCTGCCATCGGTCCGAACGCAATGACTACTCCTCGTCACACAGAGGCGGGGGGCGACAGGACCTGATGACCGACAACTCTCCATAAAAACAGCCCAGCCCCCGTGCACAGGGGCTGGGCCTTCGAAGCAGAACTCACGGGAACCCGTGTTCCCATGTTGAGGGGCCGTCGCTGACGGTCCGCCGACAATCAGTCAGACGGTGGCACCTCGTTGGGTAATCGAATCAGACACTGGACCTCCTCCTTTCTCGTTTAACACCCCGATCCGCACCGGCGTCCGGTCGACAGTCTCGGGTCGATAGTCCCGTCGTGCTGCGTGGGCCACGACACGTGTGCAGGAATCATTTTGTATGAAGCGATTTCGGGCAAGGCCAATTTCGACTTTCTACGGAGTTTTTTGGGAGAACTTGCCGTGAACGTATCAGCCTTACGGCGAGCATCGCGATCCAATGGGCGATTGCTCCCTCAAGACCAGTGCGCCAAAGAGGTTTTGCCGCAGATGAACACGGATGAACACAGATGAGAAGGAGTCGTGCTTGGCGATTCTGCGAGTGACAGACCGTACGCTGGGTTCATTCCATCCCCGTACTGATCGGTGTTTATCTGCGGCTCAAACCTCTGGTGCGATCATCGAGAGACGTACGCCCTCGCTGACACGTCGGGTGACTGGTTCCATCACTCGTCGTGCCAGTTAGAAAGCGGTTGTTCAGATGTATTTCACCACCAGTCGTTCTCGAACGACAAGAGGCGATTCCTCCCAGGCTCCCCCCCTTCGGGCTGGCCCTTGCAATTCCCCACTGATCCTCAAAAATCCATCCCCCTCGCTGGGCAGCGTGTTCGCTGACTGGCCGGGGACCAGGAGAACGTCTGCATGGCTGTCCGCAATTCCGCCCCCCCGTCCGGTGACGAACCGGCCGATGAGATTCAGTTCGTCTCGATCAGCGACGAGACGCGCAGGCGGTATCTCAACTATGCCATGTCGGTCATCATGTCGCGGG
>JAYSUV010000515.1:0-1308 GCA_043718945.1 Planctomycetota bacterium | reverse complement strand
ATGGAAACGAAGCAGCCCCTCACCCTAACAGCCTGTTGAAAAACGTAGTACGGACATCTTGTCCGTATCTTTTCCAATTGGAATCACGGACTGGAAGTCCGTGGTACGGGCTTTTTCAACAGGCTGCTAACCCTCTCCCCGCAGAGCCGGGGCGACGGGACCGGAGCAGAACTCGTCCTCAGCCTCGTCCCTTGCGCCGCACACGCATGTCGAGGAACGCTCCCAGCGCCTTGCCGTACGGTTCGTCGGTCCTCAGCTTCACGTAATCGACCCCCGCGTTGCCGCAGTGTTGGGCGAGGTCTTCGCAGAACCGGCGGTACTTGTCGAGGTACGCCTTTCTCAACCGGTACGGATCGGCGAGGACGTGGTGTCCGAGCTGCTCCAGGCTGCGGAATTGAGTCGGATGCTGGAACGAGAACTCTTCTTCTTCGGGAGCCACCACTTGAAACAGGACCACCTCGTGACGCGCCGCGCGGAACAGTTTCAATGCTGCGGCCAGCGGCTCGATCCGGTCGAAGCAGTCGCTGATCAGGAAGATCAAACTGCGACGCTTTAGGGTGGGAAGCATCTGGGTGAAGACGTCCGTCATCGACGTCTCCTTCCCCGGCCGACGGGCTTCGAGCAGCTTGACGATCTGCTGGAACGACTCGCGGTTCGACGACGGCTCCCAGCGGTCGGCGATCTTCGTGTCGAACGTGATCAGTCCGGTGGCGTCTCGCTGAGCCAGCAGCAGGTACGCCAGAGCCGCCGCCAGTTGGCGGGCGTAATCGAACTTGGAGAGCGTCGCGCCGCGATAGGCCATGCTCCCCGAGCAATCGACGATCAGGTACGACCGCAGGTTGGTCTCCTCCTCGTACTCCTTGATGTAGTAGTGGCCAGTCTTGCCGTAGGCCCGCCAGTCGATGTGCTTGATCTCATCGCCGGGGTAGTACTGCCGGTGCTCGACGAACTCGACCGACGAGCCTTTGAACGGCGACTTGTGCTGCCCGATCATGTAGCCCTCGACGAGCAGCTTGGCGACGACCTCCAACCCGCCAAACTTGGCCAGCGCCGTCGGATCAGCCAGCGATTTCGAGGAACGAGCCGCCACGGGAGACCACCAAGTACGAGAGTGATGAGTACCACCGCCAAGGTAGCCATCCCACTCCACGAGATGAAGCGAGTGGACCGAGTGTCTCAATCAGAGTGGCGTGTGGCCGTGGCTGGAGACCTTGTTCTTACCCACATTTTTCGTTCATTGCGGAGTAGCCACGGATGGCGAGGAGGAGTTTGTCGAGGCCGCGCCAGAGGGTGAGCCAGCCGGGGTTA
>JAYSUV010000514.1:0-10184 GCA_043718945.1 Planctomycetota bacterium | reverse complement strand
GGCTGAAGTCCTTGGCGGCGGCGATGGTGATGCGGATGGTACTGGCGTTGATGGGGCATCGGGGGCGATGTCGTGTTCGGCGGCTGCGGGAAGTGTGTCGTCCGAGGCGGTGCATCGAGGTCAGTTGACGCGGTTTCTGGCGCGGCCGCGCTGGCAGAAGATCGACTTCAATGCTCCGTGACGGCGGGCGTTATTGGACCATAAGGCGCGTCGTCTGGAGGGGAAACCTGGACGGTACATCTTCATCGTGGATGCGACGCTGGTCAGTCAGTCGGGAACGAAAACTCAGAACACGCACAGCACGGGCAACCGCCAGCGTCGGCCTCGCCAGGGGCGACGATATCATCAGAAGAAAGTGGTCCGCAAGCCCTGTCATCGTTTGACATTCGGGCTGTTATTCACGCCCTCGGGAATGCGGATTCCGTTCCAGATTCCGTATCATACCAAGGAATATTGCCAGCAGAAGAACATCCCGCATCGCACCACCGCCGAGTCGGCAGCCGATCTGATTCTGGGTTTGCCGCTGCCCGAGGGAGCGGACGTGGTGGTGTTGGGCGACACGGCCTACGACGCAAAAGTCGTGCAGCAGGCGTGCCGCGAACGAGGCGATCTCTGGATCGTTCCGGCCAACCCGGAACGTGTGTACGAAGGACCGTCGGGACACCGCCCGAAGGTGCGTGCCCGTCTGAAGGATTGGACCAGTTTGTCGCTCACGACCATCAGGTGGCAGGCGTCGACCGGAAAGTATGCCGAATATCGGCGACTCTCCCAATGGCGCGTGGGACCGAAACAAAAGCCGCGCGTTTATTACGTGCATCAGGAAAGATCGAATGTCCGTCGCGTCGGCGATGTCCAGTTCGTCTGTTCGACCACGAAACAAAACCTCTCGAAAGCGGCGCCCGACGATGTCAAGATCCTGATGACGAATGCCCTGCGAATGAGTCCCCGCGAAGTGGTCGAGCTGTACTCGCTCCGCTGGCAGATCGATCTGTTCTTTAATGAACTGAAGTCGACGCTGGGCTTCGCGCAGTACCGCTTCCAAAACTTCGAGGCGGTGCGGGCGTGGGCCGAGATCACGCGGGCGACGGTGCTATTCCTGGAACAGCACCGCGCTCATCACCTGGCCGACCGCCGCCTCAGCGACGACCGGCGCGAGTGGTGGAAGCCCCCACGCCTGCACGGCCTGTGCCACGCCTTCCGCCAAGAGTGCGCCGGTCGCGAACTGAAATACCTGTCCGATCGCCTCAAAACAACCGGCGGTATCGAAAAGCTCAAACGCCAACTCCAAGCCCCCCTCGCCCAGGAATTCCGCCATGCCAGATGATCTTCAAAAACAAATGCGCTACTTCAAAACTGGCGCAGTGGGTTGACGGGATTCATCGATAGCCAGCGGGCGTTCATTCCAGCGCATTAGGAACTAGCTCCATACAACTTCCCGGAATTCACCGCAGAGGACGCGAAGGTTCGCAGAGGGAAATCCCGGAGATCTCACGGCCCTCTGCGGCCCCCCGCGCCCTCTGCGGTGAATCCTCTTCGCAACTTTCGGAAAGTTGTTTAGGACCAGTTTCTTATAATCTGGCCGCAGGGTAAATCACTTCAACAATCCGGCGAGCTTGGCCTTCGCTGCCGCCTGTGCCTTCTCCAATGTGGCGGGTACCGACACTACAGCTCCATTCTGACGTTTGCTCTCATCCGCTGCTTCCATGAAGGCGTAGATCTCCAGCGTCTCTTCCTCTGTCACTGGCATTTCGCCCGTCGTGAAGAACTTCCCGATCGCCAGCACCAGCGGGTCGTACCCCTTGAAGTTCCCCAGTGGCAGGTACTTGTCGGCCCCGAAGACATTTCCTCCATAGCCCGACTTGCCGCCACGCATCCCGCGAAAGGTGCCAATGCGGCCTTCCTTCCAGGTCCCCAGCACCACATCGGCATCGGCCGTCGAGCTGCGGCTGACCGTCTGGCATCCAGGTCCCATCACGGTGTAGAGGATCTCGACCCCATGAATGCCGTACCAGAACAGGTCGGGGTGCGTCTTCTCCAGCGAGCAGGGGCTGAACGTGTCGCAGCCCAGCACCTTGCCACAGCTGCCGTTGCGGGCGGCTTGAGCGTCCTCCATGAAGCGGAGTGAGGAGGACGAGAAGACTGGCACTTTGTAGTGCTTCGCGGCCTCATAAATGCAGAGGGCGTCTTCGAGCGATCCGGCCACCGGCTTGTCGATGAAGACCGGTTTGCCCGCTTGGAAGACCGCGAGGGCCTGCTCCAGGTGAGGCCGTCCATCATTGGTTTCCAGTAACACGTAGTCGACCTGCTCCAGCAGAGCGGGGAGGGAATCGACCACGGTAACGCCCAGCTTCTGCACCTCTTCGGTGTAGCCGGGAATGCGGCTGACGGAGCCTTCGATGTCCCGACTGCCATGCGGGTAGGCCACCGTCACTCGCATTCCGGCGAGCGCGGCATTCGGCGGGTCGGCGTTGAATGTCTTCGCGAAGGCAATCGAATGCGACGTATCCAGCCCGATGATCCCGATCCGCTTGAGGGGCGCTCCCTCCACGGCAGTGAACTGCAAACGCGGCGACTTCGGGAGGGCGGTCATGGGGGTCTTGTCCTCGGTCGGGGGAAGGGCGGCGGGCGGCGTTGTGGGCGTCGACAGCGGGGCGAGATCCCAGACGGTGGCGGTCTTGTCTCCGGCTGCGATCGCCATCCAGCGCCCGTCGGGGGAGACCGTCACGCGGGCCAGCCGTGCCTCTGACGCCTCGAACAATGTGACGAGTTTACGATCAGCCAGCGACCAGACATGCAGCTCGTTCTTCCCTTGGAATCGACCTCCCGAGGCGGTCAGTGCCAGCGTCCCGTTGACCGCAAACGCCACGCTGTTGGTCGGGCGGGCATGCCCCGTGTAGTCGCCGACCAGTGCCCCGGTCTCGACCTGGAACAGATGAGCCTGCTCGTCAAAGCCGGTCAGCACGACTTGCTTGCCATTCGGGGTAAATGCGATGTCGGTCGCCGGTCGCTTCGGGGCGGCGAGTTCGAACACCACCTCGCCGGTGACCTTGCGCAGCTGAGCAAAGCCCGGCTTGGTCAGCTGAGTCTCCTCCCCACCCGCGACTGCCAGCAGCGTTCCGTCGGGGGAGAGTGACAGGCCCATGACAGGAGCGGGGAAGTCTTTGAACTGGCTCTGTTCCACTCCATCCGCAGAGGTCCAGATGCGGACTGTCTTGTCCTCGCTCGCGGAGTAAAGTCGATCACCAGCTGCATTCCACATGACAGCGGTCACATACCCGCGATGCCCCTTGATGTCTCGCAGGAGTTGACGGGACTCGACGGCATGGAGATGAATCTTCTGATACCCGCCGATGGCCAGCTGAGTGCCATCCGGGGAGAAGGCGAGGCTGCGTGCGAACCCGGACTTCACGGGGAGGGAGCCAACCTTGGACTTCTCGGTGACGTTCCAGAGTTCGACGGTCTCGTAGCTGCCGACCGCGAGGAGGTCGCTTTGGGGGGAGAAGGCCACACTGGTCGCGGCGTCGGGGAGCTTGCGGACGGTGAAGCTCGGCAGCAGCGTCGGCTCTTCCGCGAGCAAGCCGCTTGCGAGAAATCCCAACGCCAGCAGTCCAGCGAAAAACTGGAGCAATGTGGCACTCCACCGGGAACTGGATTCTGAAGACCGCAGGGACTGGGTTGTCGGCATGACTGGGCTTCTCCGAAAGCGGTCGTGGACTGGGGTCAGTCACACATCAAAGGAAGCGTATCCATGATCCGTTCCTGATGCGAACCCGACCGCAAGAATGCCCTCGACGTTGACAGGGGGATCGGGTCACTGACAATGAGTTCTCGAAGCAGATGTCGACTGGCCGCGCTCGTCCCTCGCTCTCACGTTGGAAATCCCATGACTCCCTCCCGCGTCGTCCCGGTGGCTGTGATTCAGAAGCGGGCCGAAGAGGATTTGGAAGCCAATCTGGAGGGGACGCTCCACGCCATCGCCGAGGCAGCCCAGCGCGGGGCCAAGATCATCTGCACGCAGGAATTGTTCCGCTCGAAGTATTTTTGCCAGAGCGAGGACTACCGGTACTTCGACTATGCGGAATCGATTCCCGGCCCGACCTCGCGGGCTTTATGCGCGGCAGCGAAGCAGCACAAGGTGGTCATCGTCGGCTCGCTGTTCGAGAAGCGGGCCCCGGGGTTGTATCACAACACCTCGGTGGTGATCGACGCGGATGGCGAGCTGCTCGGCCTGTACCGCAAGATGCACATCCCGGACGATCCGCTGTTCTATGAGAAGTTCTACTTCACGCCCGGCGATCTGGGGTTCAAAGCATTCACCACGAAGTACGCCAAGATCGGCGTGCTGATCTGTTGGGACCAGTGGTATCCCGAGGGGGCACGGATCACTGCTCTCCAGGGGGCCGAGGTCATCTTCTTCCCCACCGCCATCGGCTGGCATCCTGGTGAGGAGAAGGCCACAAAAGTCGCTCAACACGAGAGCTGGGAATTGATCCAGCGGTCGCATGCGGTCGCCAACGGGGTCTTCGTCGCCGCTCCGAATCGCATTGGGCACGAGACCTTCGCGGGGATTCCGGGGGAGGGAATCCAGTTCTGGGGGCAGAGCTTCCTCTGCGACCCCCGTGGGCAGGTACTGAAGCGAGGCAGTATCGACCAGGAGGAAATCCTGATCGCCGATTGCGATCTCTCACAGATCGACCAGCAGCGCACGCACTGGCCGTTTCTTCGTGATCGACGCATTGACGCTTATGGATCGATCACCGAACGCTACTTGGGGGATTAGGCAGACCCGTGCGGCTCCGGTGAGTTTGACGATCTCGTAAGAACTGCCAGCGAAGCGGGCAGGATAGAACAACGACCGGGCCTCGCACGCAACCGGTCCCGACAGGGTGAGTTTCGGTCGCATCGGCGAACACTGCCGTCCGATCAAAACTGTACGACCTCCCCTGTTCTTCTATCGAAATCCCATGTCTCACGGGTTTTCCGGTGCCAACCGACAACTCTGTCGGCGTCGGCGTTGGCTTTCTCAGCTGCCCGAGGAATCCTCTTCGGAGTCCGCTCGGAGTCCGCGCCGCCCTCTCGCAGAGAGCGGTGAAGCCGCCCCGGAGATACAGCAGTCGACAACTGCGACCGTCTCCAGTCTGCTGCCGCGTCGCACCTGGGTGCTGGCACTGCTCGTGCTGTGCGGGTTGATGACATGGGCCACTGTCGTTGGCGTCGGTGTCTGGCTCGACATTCAGCAGCTGGACCCTTGGCAGGACATTCTGGGGATACGGTCGGGACGGCTGTTGCGGTTTTATACGACGATTGCCCTGCTCACCTGCGCTCAGATGTCGTACTTAATCCTGTGGAGGCGGTCCGGCAGCCGCAAGGATTTCGGGGGACGATACCGAGTCTGGTTCTGGGTGGGAGCGGTTTGCTCGATCTTCTGTGTCGCCTCGGCCAGTCGGTTTCACGAGGTCTATGCCAGTCAGCTCACCACCGGCATGAGCATGGTCTGGGTCGATGCGGGAACGGTCTGCTGGCTGGTCCCCGCGACCACCCTGTTGCTGTCGGCGATGCACCTGATGCGGCGGGACATGCTGGATCGCTCGGCCAGTAAAGCGTGGACACAGGTCAGTCGGGGACTGGCGGTCTGCACGGGTTTCAGTCTGTTGTTCGGTTCGCTGATTTGGCCCGAGGAATGGGTGGCTCCGATCAATGCCGCACTGGGGGCGTTGTGGCCCACGGTCTTCGCGTCCTCGCTATTGATCCACGCCCGGTATGTCACCTATGTGACAAACGAAGCAGCGCGTGAGCAGCGACATCCGAGCCGCACATCGCGCTGGGAGGCCCGGCTCAAGGCTTTTGCTCAACACGTCGCCCTCCAGGCCAGCGAGGAGTGGCAGCTCTATCGTCAACAGCGAGCCGCAGCCAAGGCGGCACAACTGAGTGCTGGGTCAACAACGAAAGCCGCCGTTCCTCCGGCGGCTGTGGCGGAACAGCCCGCCCCTCCTCCGAAACGGGAGCAGCCCGCACGAGAACGCCGCACTCCCCAGGCGTCTCCTTCTGCAAGAGCCTCCGCTCCCCTCCAGCAGCTGATCCAGTCACGCCCCTCCATGGATGATGAGGAAGACGAAGAGAGCCTGACCGCTCCGTCTCCGGCTCCGGTGACAACCGCGATCAACGCGCGCCCACTGACCCGGCCCCCCGCCCCGGTTCCGTCAGCGGTCCCACCCGCCCGAGTCCACCCGGCCCAGCCGATCCCCGCTCCTCACTTCGCTATCGAAGAGTTTGTTTCCAGTGAGGCCGATGCCACTGGGGAGAGCGACAACGAAAGCCAGTCCCAGTCGATCCCGGCGGGGTACTCCCCCGAACAGTGGCGAAACCTCTCGAAGAAGGATCGCAAACGCCTCCGGCGAACCGAGTCGGTGCGGTAGGGCTGTCAAAGTATCCCGTGTTGAAACCAGTCGTGCATGAGAGTCACTCTGGAGCCCGTCGCGCTGGCTGATGAGATCGCATCGGTCTTCAGGGGTGGATGCGTACTAGATTGACGCCCTCGATCAGCACGATCTGCTTGTCGGCAGCGAGATCCTTAAACTGTTCGACCAATCCCGAGGGCCAATGCACGGTCAGCGAGTCAATCTGTCGGGCTTTCCCTAAGCCCGCGTGTAACGGGCGATCGGAAGTCGACGCGTAGCTCGTCCCTCCCTTCTTGAGTCGGATCAGCTTGCGACCTTCCACCTGAATCTCAACCCACGCCCCTTCGGCCCAGCGAGAGCTTCTTGTTCCGATCAACTCCACTTCGATCCAGCGACCCTGGGGGATACTCTCATTCCTCAAGATGGCACTCGGTTGATTAATGTGCGATACGATCAGATCCAGGTCACCATCGTGATCGAGATCGGAACCGGCAACCCCACGACTCATGTGTGAGTTCGCCGTGTACTCTCCGGAGTCAGCGGCCACATTGATATAGCGCTGATGCTCCTGGTTCAACAGGACCAAGGGGGGTTGTTGCAAGGGCGAGTTCGTCGGATGCCGAATCACATGACCATTACCCGTAAAGATGTCCTCATCCCCGTCGAGATCGAAATCGGCCAGTAGCGTTCCCCAGCCCACGCTCATCCCCCCCGCGGCAGAGATCCCCGTACTCCGGCTGACGTGTTGAAAGAACTGGCCATCCACACTGCGATACAGGGCGAATGTTTCGTTCTCATAGTTCGTCACCCAGAGATCGGGCAGCCCATCGCCATTGAAGTCCCCGATGTCAACTCCCATGCTCCCGTCCATCTGTCCTGTGTCGCCGAATCCCGTTCCGCTGATCGATCCCGATTCCACCAACTTGACGTGCTTGTCATTCATGAGCAGGGAATTCATGGCGTTGTCGTTGGCGACGTACACGTCCACGTCGCCATCCAGGTCGATGTCGGCAGTGGCGACACCGAGACCCTTGCCCTGAGACACATCCCCAAACGAATTGCCGGGTGACTGAAAGCTTCCCGCTCCATCGCTCAGGTAAAGGATGTTCGGAAGTCCGGAGAAGTCGCGGGGAGGACACACGTCTCGTGTGGTTTGATCACGAAAATAACAGGGAGGATCGTTCTCTGGCGACCAATCGGCGTAGTGCGCGACGTAGAGATCATTGGCTCCATCGCCATTGAAGTCACCCCACGCAGCGCTGCTGCTCCACTGGGTATCGGTCAATCCGGCTGGCTGGCTGACTTCCTCAAATGTTCCATCTCCCTGATTGTGAAACAGCTGGAGCCCGCCGTAACCGGTCACCAGGACATCGTCGAAGCCATCATTGTCATAGTCTGTAATCCCTGCCCCGTGAGTATAGTGCGGAGCAGAGACGCCACCGCACACAGCGGAGACATCGGCATACATCGGCTGGGGAGCAGATTGGACCTGCCGCAGTAAACGCGAGGGAATTCCGAACGGCTGCTTGGTCGGCTCGAAGTTGCCTCCCTGCGGAAAATACAAGTCGGGGGCACCATCGCGGTCATAATCCAGAACTCCGACGCCCCCACCCAGAGATTCGAGGATTGTGTACAACTCCTTTTCCGAGCCATCACGGTACTCGACTGTCGCACCCCACTCTGTCGCACACTCGATGAATTGGAGACTCCCGAATGCCTCTGCTCTTGCGGGGGGAGGGGGCACGCGAACGGATCCCGGAACCGGAAGAACCGGCGGCAGGGGTGCGTGTGGCTTGTCGCAGCCCCCCCAGGTGGCCAACAGCACGACAGCGAGCAAAGACACTGGGAGGCTCTTCACGGTGTTGCCTTTTCCGGGGGAACCACGGGAGGTTGTCTTCTTCGGCAACTCGCAGCTGCCGTGCGCCAGACCTGGGCCAAGGGCTTCAATTCCAATTGGTCACAGATGCCCGCAAGCTGATCTCGCACCTCTGCGTTGGTCGGTTCTTGCATGGCTTTCTGGCTCAATTCGGTCAAGCTGTTTTTCAGAGACTTCATGGACTCAGAGCGTTTCAAGTGAATCTGGTACTGTGACTCATCCTTCAGTTGACGAAACAAGAGGGCCAGCATGTACTCGGATTCCTCGTCACTGGGGGTCGTGGTGATTAACGACTCCAGTAACTGTCGAGACTGATGCAATTCGTTTCGTTCCAGGAGTACTCTGGCCTTCAGTCGCCGACCAGCCGCTGGCAATTCTCCCAGAGATTCCGCTTGCGCCAAGGCCTGACCTGCTTCGGCTGATTGACCTTTTTGCCAAAGACAGTCTGCCCTCAGAGACAGCGTCACAGTCGTTGTGGGGCACTCCTGCAAGGTCACCATGGCCGCGTCAAACTGCTTGAGCGACATCTGGGAAGAAGCGAGGAGGGGACGCAGTTCCGCTTGTATCTCATTCCCAGCTGCCAATTCCACGGCTTTGCTCAGTGCCATGATCGCCTTCTTGTGTTCGCCATAATCCCGGTAGATGGCTCCCTGCATGTGATGCGGTCGATAGTCCAGAGGAGCGACACGGGAAACCGTCTCAAGCATCCGTAACGTCTGTTCAATGTCACCCAGATCGTAGTAGACCGTGGCCAGCCAACGTATAGCGTCTACGTTGTCCGGAGTCTCTTGAATGGCCAGAAGCAGACAGTGTTCGGCGTCATCCAGTTGTCCCACTCGATATAAGGTCTCGCCCGTCAGTGTTAACAAGAGGTCACGGTTCTGCCCCTGGGGAGTCAGCTTGGCAAAGTGTTGCAGTGCGCCCTGTGGATCATCGGAGAGCAGACTGAGAGCCCCGCGTAAGAGCTGAACCCGCTCCGACTGGTCGACGAGTGGGGCCAAGCCACCCAAGGCACTTCGAATTTCTCCCACGTTCCGATCACGGATTCCCTGAACACCCTGCTGGAAAAGTTCGTCTGGCGAGGTGGAGAATAGCGGCCCGACGACAGGGGGAGCTTTCCATTGAACTCTCAAAATGACCACGAACGCCACGAATGCCATGGCAAATAGCACAGCAAAGATGGTCCGACGTGAGGTCAAGCGTCCAGCTCCATGGGGGTGATTGTCTTGATAAGCTACCGATTGAAGCCCCCAAGAACAACGATCCGATTGACACCGCGACAGCTGAACATACGCGACACCTGGCGAGGGAGTGTCATTTTCGGTGATGCCACCGTGGAGAGCCCGCATCACTCAAGATGCGTTCACTGCGGTGGGACGAACCCACAGGTCAATATCTCCCGTTGATTGCACCAGCCCGTGGGCTGCCAGCGCATAAGCTCCGACGACGAGGTACTCAACCCCGGCCTCGTGGAACGCGGACAATATGTCGCAGAAGTCGGGATTCATCGACGGGCTCTCCCTTCATGGCCCACGCCTCACACGCCAACAGTCACATCATCTTCAACCAGTCTTCCGGTCCGCCAGGCGGGCGACCGTCCTTGGCCTCTTGGAGCGTGGTCTGGTTCACCGTCCAGTGAGAGCGATCAGGAGTTGGTGTTGGTTCGGGCATGATGGGCTGGCGATTTGCGAGACCGAAGTTGCACGACATTCTACCCCGGATCGTGAGTGCCGTCACGCCGTAGGATGGGCAATCCTGCCCGTCCGTGTGTGCATCAGAAAAGTCGGCAACTCTTCCACGCGGTGCCTCATGATTCAAAGGGGAGCCACAGATGAACACAGATGAACACAGATCAAGAGGCTCAACAACGGATGGACATCGCCCCGATTCATCTCTGATCTGCTTTGATC
>JAYSUV010000513.1:0-32810 GCA_043718945.1 Planctomycetota bacterium | reverse complement strand
TCGCTCCCGGCTTTGCCCTTGACTGCCGATCCGAAACGAAGTTTGGTTGCAGTAACGGTTGCAGTAACCAGCGGGAAAACGAGTCACAAGCTGTCACTTTCTGTCACTGAATCAACAAGTGCCGATGAGTGTTCAACCACCCCCACAGCATCGATTCTACCAATAAAAACCCCCGCATCGCAGGGTTTGCGAGCGGGGGAAGGGGAATGCACCTGGCAGAACTCGAATCTGCGACCTCATCCATGTCAAGGATGCGCTCTAACCAACTGAGCTACAGGAGCGAGAGACGGCGCCTGAACACCGGAATGGAAGGTTATGCCTCTTTTCGGAGATCGTCAAGCGCGGAGCCGGAAATGGACGGGGGCTTCGGGCGGAATTCGAAGTCGGGGGGCGGAGGATCGGCAGAGTCGTTTGGGTCGGTGCCGTGCGAAAAACTTCCGAAGTCTCGGAAGACTTCGGAAGATTGGCGGTGGGGTGCCCCCAGGGTGTTGCTACTCGACCCGCATCAGCACGAACTTCAGATACCGGAATTCGGGGCAGACCAAGGGGGACGGATGGTCGCAGGCCTGGCCGGTGATGCTCAGGACGGTGCCTCGGCGGCGGGCTTCGGAGACAGCTTCCTCGTTGATTTCCAGGAAGGTCGACTCTGGAATGTGGCTGGAACAGGACGCCGTCGCGAGCAGGCCTCCGCGCTGGGTCGCCTTGGCACTGGCGGCGATCAGCTTGCGATAGGCGGCAACGGCTTGCGGCACGGACGACTCCGACGGAGCGAACGATGGCGGGTCGCAGATCACCAGATCCCAGAGCTGCTTGCGGGCTTGGGCGGCTGCGAGGAACTCGAACACATCTTCGGCGAATCCGGCGTGCTGAGCGGGGGCGAGGCCGTTGAGTTCCCAGTGCGACTGAGCCATCGCGATCGCCGGTTTGGCGAGGTCAACACTGGTCACGTGCTTCGCGCCGCCCAATCCTGCGGCCACCGAAAAGCCACCGGTGTAGGCAAACAGGTTGAGCACTCGCTGGCCATGCGATAACTCCCGCACCAGTTTACGGTTCTCGCGCTGATCGAGGAAGAATCCAGTCTTCTGGCCCTTGACGAGATCGGCGGTCCACTGGATGCCATGTTCGAGGAAGTGGGCGATGTTCTCCGATGGCAGCTCACCGTAAAGGAGTGAACCCGGGGCCCCGCGATCGCGCGACCGAAGCCAGACCCCCTCCAACGACAGCACTTCGGCGAGGTAAGCTGCAATCCCGCTGGCGTTCCAGAACCCGCTCGGTCCGGCTCCATCGAGCTGCATTACGGCGTGCTGGCCATAGATGTCGACGACGAGGCCGGGGACGTAGTCACCCTCGCCGTGAAGGAGGCGAAAGCCGGTCGTGTCGGCTGTCAGTGAGCGCTTGCGCCACTGGATCGCGCGGTCGATACGGCGGCGGGCCCAGTCATCGTTCAGCGGCTTCTCATCCAGTTCGCAGGCCCGGAAAGCGATCGGGCATTGCGGGTCGTAGTACCCGCGAGCGACCTCGCGCCCCTTGGTGTTGTCCTGCAAGATCGCCCACGAGCCACTGGGGGCAGCTGGCAGTGACCGCAGTCCCTCGGCATAGACCCAGGGGTGCCCGCGCTTGACCGTCCGCACCAGATCCCGCGACATGCGCAGGACCACCGGCTCGCGATTCGGGAATCTCAGGAGCGAATCATCGGCCATGAGAGTGTGAGCCTTGTCGGGTGCGAAATGAGAATGGCAGCGAGCGGCTGGACGTCAGTCCGCCATGCGATGCGGTGTTGAAACCGGGGAGGACTCGTGCTGCCGGTCGCGTCGCTCGGGCACGGGGGGCTGACGCCCGCCCGCTCGCTGTCTTTTGGCGGAATGCGAGCGCGGAATGCGATATCGCCAACGGCGTCTCAATGCTCATCGCGGGTCAACAAAAACAGCGCCTTCTTCTCACCTGGCAGCGTAAAGTCAAAGCCACAGCTGCGGAAGAACTCATCGGTGCTGGTGATCGCCATGACTTCGAAGACCTTCAGGCGACGCGCCAGATCCACACACGCGAGGGTCAGGCGTTTGCCGATCCCCTGTCCGCGAAACTCGGACGAGACGCACAAGCTGCGGATTTCCGCGAGCTTGCGGGAGTAGACCTCGAGGGCGACGAACCCGACGACCTCCTCATCGACGATGGCGACGAAGCCAGTGGGGATCAGCCCTTCGAGTTCATCGACGGTTCTCGGCAGCAGTCTGCCCGCGTCGACGAACGGCTGGATGAAGTCATAGATGTCATCCAGGTCGGCCATCGTGCTGGCCCGGACTTCGGCGGGGCGGGGGGGAGTCTCGGAATTCGACATTGGAGCTAGGTAGGGTCTCGGGGAGTCGGGAGTCGCGTGGGCTTTAGCCCACGCGTCATCGTGGTCTGAACGACTTTGGAAGCTCGCGTGGGCTAAAGCCCACGCTACTGATCGTCATCCGGTGACTCTTCGCTCTCCTCTTTGCCGGAGGACGAGCGTTTGGCCTTCGGCTTGGGAGCCTTCCGAAAGACGGCCACGATGTCCTCGATCGGCACAACGTAGAGGACATTCCCGGCTTCGAGGTCGACTGGAATCGCGCTCTTCGGATTGAACAGCACCTTGTCGTACTTGCGGACGGGGAAATCGTCCTTGTTCTGGACTTCCAGGCTGATCTCGACCACGCGACCCGTGATCGTTGGGATCTCGGTGCTGTCGGGAAGCACGATCCCCCCCTTGGTCTTCTGACGACCTTCGTCCTTACGGATGAGGATGCGGGGGCCCAGGGGCTCAACAGAATCAGTCACAGCAAACTCCCCGGTTCGGGGGCCAAAGTTCAGAGGAAGGCACAGCTGGCCAGCGACACATCCATCCACCTCATTCACGACTCCGATTATAGGCAGCGGAATTTGGCGCTGTCATGGCCCATATCGAGCATCCTCATGATTTTGCGGATCGAGCGGGCAGGTGATGAACACGCAGGCAGTCGTAGTTTGACCGTAGTCTGGCGATCATGAGGGCCAGTCAAGCTCTGCTGATCGCGGTCGAGACTACGTCGCACGAGGCGCATCGGTGACTCTGAGTTAGTCGTCGCGGCCTGGTGGCGGGGTCAGGAGGCTTTGCGGATGGCCCCGTCCTCGGGAGATACTTGCACGCACGATCTCTGATTGCTGCCTCGAAGGGTTCGCCCAAAACGAGTGAGACCCTCGATCTCTCGATCGACATGACCGGCCACGTCCTCCCTCGCCGGGGCCATGCGCAAAGCCTCCTGACCCCGCCACCCATGTCACCTGAACAGAGCGACTCGCCCTTGCCGAGTCGTCACTGTCCGGCGTTCAGCTGATGATTTTTGTTTCGGGGATGCCGCGCTGTGGGATTCCAAGATCGCTCTGTGTCACAGAAGTCTCACGAACTTGGGGCCGTGACGATGCTCGGGATATTCGTTTCAAACCAATCGGACAGTCACGCGACTCTGCCGAGTGTTGGGCTTGCGCCGGGGAAGTCGGCAGATCGTTCGTAACTGGTGCTGAGGTCGACACAAGCAACTTGACTGTGCCAATCAGCGCGTGATAGGGTACGGCGGGCTACGCTCATGGGTTGGGTCGATCTTCGGAACCATCGTTCGCATGGGGCTTCGACTCTTCGACAATGAGTCACGTCTGACGGTTGCTACGGCTTCGGTTTCGTGACCCGTCTGTGATTCACCCAATCTCCACAGGGTACGATTGTCCCAGTTGGGGACCCTTCCCCTGTTCCGGGGGAGTCGTAGGGTGCGGGAATCGATGTGACGAATTTGGCAGTGACGATCTCGACGTGGTGCGAGATCATGGATGGTGTTTGGAATCGAGGGACGCTCTGTGGTCGGCAACCTGAGAAACGTCGTCTCTTGGTCCTCACGGCTGGCTGGGCTGGCATGCTTATGCGTGTATTATCTCGCGGGAGAGGTCTCGGCACAGGATCCCGCAGCCGCTCCGCCCGTGGTCCCACCACCCGCTGCAGCTCCAGTGACTTACGCCGCACCTCGAATCACCAAGGACGACGTACAAAAGTGGAATTCCTCTCGGACGGTCAAGTTCCAAATCGCTCTTAAGGCGATCGCCCCCACCAACGCGGAAACCAAGGAACTTGTTGATGGAGCGAATCTCTTTGTCGATCGGATGACGCTGCCGGAGAATTTGGCCAATCTCCAACGGAATGTGATTGGAAAGGCGAAAGCGCCTGTCGAGAATCAGCTGACGAACCCTGCCCCCAAGTTAATTCTTCTGAAGGCCTTGACCGCTCGGTCGGTAGAACTCTTGGCCGAGACCCCTCCTCACCACCCGGATGTTCAACTGGGCCTAGTGATCCTGCTGGAATCGCTCAACGCCCAAGTGGTTGTCGTCCCTCCCTCGTCCGTCCCCTACTCGGGGACATTCAAAGCCCTCATTGGAGTGCTGGAGAGTCCCACGAGTCCTCTGCAATGCCGGATCCATGCCGCCATTGGGTTGGGGCGCATCGGGCGTGATGCCGTGGTCGGGGTGCCCGGCGGCGATTTGTCCGTCGTGCAACGTAACGAGATCGCAGCAGCTCTGGCCAAGGCTCTCCTCGCGACCGAATCACAGGGGTTGGACGACGGCAAAGTCTGGTTCCGCGGCAGCGTCGCGGAAGCACTGGGGGATTGTGGAGTGGCATTCGACCTGAACGGTGGCTCAGGATTCATCGACGCCCTGTTGGACACCGCCACTAAACCCACCGAGCATCTGCGAGTCCGGGCCTCGGCTTTACGGGCTTCGACTCAATTAAATTGGAATGGGACCACGAATGTTCCGTTGATTTTGCACGAGACAGCCGAACTCGTCTTGGAAGTCGCACAGGGCTACAACGCAGCGGTGGCTGCGAAGAAGGGGCTGGCGAACGCCGACTTCCCCCACGCGAACATGGATCTTTACCTCTGCTTTCAGCCCGTGACTGCGGTGCAGGCAAATACCTTGAAATGGGGGCTGCTGAATCAAATTGCTCGTCCTGGCATCGGACAACATGGACCCGCCGTCAAGGCCGCCTACGCCGCCGCATTGCCAGTGATTCAACACATCGTCTCGAATCCCAAGACGCCGGTGGCCATACCCGCCGCCCACATCGCGGCACTCGATGCCTGGATCAAGGCCAACGCCCCCACGGATCGTAAGCCCACAATCGCCAGCCCCCAAGCGGTTCCGTAATGTCGGTGTCGATGTCCCCTCGATTTGGCGCGAAGAGAACTGAGACATTTCGTAGGACGGACGTCCTCGTCCGTCCGTGTGGAAAGCCTCAAAGAGCGACGGACGAGGACGTCTGACCTTTCTACACATCGACTTCGCGCTGGTGATTGCCGCGAGATTGACCAGCGAAGTCAGAATTTAACGCAAAGACGCGAAGGCGCAGAGACGCAAAGCCAGAGGCAGGCATGTTTCGAGGGTGGATTCCCATGCGGGCTGCGGCTGGCGACATCTGGATGTTCAGAAGCATTTCGCCTTCGAGCGAGATATTTCCCCCTTGGCGCCTTCGCGTCTTTGCGTTGACCTCCTCCGATTTGTGTAGAAAGGTCGGACGAGGACATCCGTCCTACGTCTCCATGGGGCTCGCGCGAAGTACAAATAACGAGCGGTCCGTCCTGCTCGATGTGCTCGGTATACGTGATCGGCGTTACGGACATGACGTGAAGGCGAGCCGCCATGCTCACTGGTCGCTGTCCGAATCCGCATCATCTGGTCGTTGCCGGAGCCGCCCAGCGGACGACTCGAAAAACTTCCGTCGCCTCTGTTCTTGAGCTTCCGGGACCGCTTGGGAGATCTGCCGCAGGTCTTCCAGATTGGCCGTGCAGACCGGACAATGCACGACACCCGTGTGGAATTCCACATAGTCCCGATCACATTCCGGCAGCTGTCCGCTGAGGTATCGCGACAAGTCAGTCCGGCTCATGCAGCTCAGCTGTTTCCGCCGCCAGATCTCACCCACTGTGTGCCCGCCCTGGTCACGACGTTCGAGCAACAGGGAAAGTCGCTGCCTCAGCACTGCCGAATCCCGTGCAGCCCGTTCAACCTCTGCCGCTCGTTCGGAGGGCAGAGCTTCGTCGAGGTAGGCCAGCAGGTCGGCTTCCGTGAAGTTCATGCAGCGGAGTGTACCTCGTGTGTCTCTGAACTGCCTCTGAGGAAACACAGCTGTCGTATCCGGTACCCATCGTGCCACCCACGGGTCAGCCATGTGTGTGCATCGGAAAATTCGGCAGCCGCATGTTTCTGCCCCCTCTCCCCCACATTCGGCACTGCTTGCTGAGAGGACTCGACTGTGGGGGAGAGGGTCGGGGTGAGGGGGCAGAACATGCCACGGTCGAAAACCTGATGCACACGGTCCTCCCACCCCAACCACGGACAGGATTGCGATCTTCGCTGAGGACCGGGACAATGAGGTTCTTCGGGCAAGGTGGCACCTCTCTTGGTGCAGGACATCGCTTTATGGTTCAGAATCCCGTGCGAGGCCGACGGATGTGGTGGCTGCTGCTTCTCTTGATCCCGGTGGCCTGGGGTCTACTCGCATTGCCTTCCTGGCGACGGCCTGTGCTGGGGCTGGTCGAGGGGCAGCTGCGGCGGTGTCCAGACTCGCCTAATTGTGTGTGCAGTGAAGGGGAGACGGGAGAACACTCCATCGAGCCGCTGCGCTTTACAGGTTCGCCCGAGGCCGCGTGGTCGCGACTTGTGGCTGTGGTCGAGGCGACTTCGAATGCTCACGTCGTCACCCGTGAGGACAGCTACCTGCGGGTGGAGTTTGTGACGCCGCTCATGCGGTACGTGGACGATGTGGAGTTCCGCCTCACCCCCGAGGCGATCCATGTGCGGTCGGCCTCGCGGGTCGGACGCTCCGATCTCGGGGCGAATCGCCAGCGAGTTGAGGTGCTTCGATTGGCCTTTACGCAAGCACCACGACTGCCATGAATCTAGCGACAAACGAATACCGATTCGTCTCGAACTCCGAAGCCGAGACGTTAAGTTTCGGCCAACGGCTGGCACGAGCGCTGTCACCCGGTGACGTGCTGGCCTTGCAAGGTCAGCTCGGGGCTGGCAAGACTCGGTTGGTGCAGTCCATCGCCGCCGAACTCGGCTGCCAGAAGTCGTTTGTCGTGAGCCCGACCTTCACACTGATCCACGAGTACGACGGCCAGCTGCCGGTCTATCATGTGGATGCCTATCGACTGAAAGACTCGGACGAGTTCCTCGACATGGGTGGCGGTGAACTGATCAACGGGGAGGGTGTGTGCCTGATCGAGTGGGCCGACCGGATTGGTGACTTGCTGCCGCAGGACCATTTGCGGGTGGAGATCGAGGTCACTGGCGAACAGTCGCGAGTCATTCTCTGCCGGGCGTCTGGACCCCACTCACAGAAGATCATCGCGACTTTGTAGAACGGAATTGATGACATTCCTCGCCCCAGCCGACAGCCTCTCACGGAGCACATGGCAGATCGAGTCAAAGCCCATCGCCTGCTCCCTTGAACCTTTCGCCCGAGACTGTGGATTGGTACACAGATTTCGCAGATTGGCACAGATTCAGAGGGAAGAGGAGGAGAGATCCTGCCTGCCATCACCGCCCCCGCTAGCGTCGAATCTGTGATGATCTGTGGCATCTGTGTACGACAACTGACCTCTGCCATCGTGATTGAATTGCGATACGCGGGCATTGGCGGGGAACACTTGAAAAGCTCTGTCGGCTTCAGCGAAAAGTGTCGAATTCATTCCGTTCTGGCGAACGAGGAACGGAATGACTTCCGTTCGACAATTAAAACTCTCCGACGACCTCATCGCCCGCTCGTGTGCCGAGAGCTCTCCAGATGGACAAGTCGATATTCTCACTGATCGAGCGAACCGAGCCATCCAGCATCCCCGCGTGGACGATCCCGGTGTGATGACTGCGCGAGGTGACAATCGCATAGGTCGGCTGCCCAGCGTTGCCGTTCTTGCCCTCTTGCCACGAGTTGTAGTCTGTTACGTAACTTGTTCCCGCATTGGTGGTCATGACCTTGCTGTTTGGTGCCAGCGTCACCGTAAAGCCGCTGTGGTGGACGCGACCATCGGGCCATTCGGTATGTCCGGTATCCTTAAACTCGGCTCCGGATTGAGTGATCGTCGTCGCCTCCGTCAAACTCGAGGGCCGTGTCGTACTGCTGGGCCCCCCGTTACGGCGGTACGGCTGCCAGGCTTTCACCTCTGACGAGAGCAAGGTCTGGCTGGTGCCGTCGACGAAGGATCCCATGCCCAAGCGGCTGTTCGGGAAAATCACGCCGTCACCTCCCGTGGTCGGGGAGGAGGGCCGAAACACGAACCATGTCCCATAGTTGAATCCGTATGTCGTCGGAAAGAGCTTCGCTCGTCCTCCGCCAGGATCGCGAATTAGGTCGGAGCTGGGATCGCTGGGACACGCATAGCTCTGGACTTTGAGTCCACTGATCGCCTGCTGAAAGTCCCAAGCCGTCGACAGGTCGATCGCGTGGTAGAGGTTCGCCTGCTCCAGGTAGGGCAGCAGACGCCCGTGAACGCCCCAGGATCCGTTATTCCCCGTGACCGAGGCACTGAGATCGATGCACGCTCCTGGGGGCACGAACTGGTACACATCGACGTAGTTATGGATGGCCAATCCGATTTGCTTGAGGTTGTTCTTGCACTGTGAACGCCGGGCTGCCTCACGGGCTTGCTGCACAGCTGGCAGCAGCAGAGCGATCAGCACCGCAATGATCGCGATGACCACGAGCAGTTCGATCAAGGTGAACCCACAATGGCGACGGCGAGAGACGAGCATCGACAGGTTTCCCAGGGAGACGTGAGGATCGTTGTGGCTTCTCACACGCAACTCATGTGCCAACTCGCATGCAGCGGATGTTCCGCTGGCATCGCACCATGAATCCGTGATAGCGACATCTCGTTGCGATCAGAAATCCACCACAAGGAGGTTTTCTCGCCGCCCGAGCCCGAGGTACCAGTCGAGAGAAACACCCGACTTCGTGGACATTGGAGAGGCGACTGAGAAATGCTTCCCGGCAGAAACAGAAGCGGATGTTAAACCGCGACGATGCCAGCAGGCATTGAGTCTCAAGGCGGCTGGATCAAGGCCAATCGACGGGCGACCAGGAATCCCCCGATCGCTCCTGCCATGTCCGCCAGCCAATCGAAGACGCTCGCTGTTCGGCCGACCGGGATCTGCAACAGCTCATCAATGATGCCGTAGAGGGCGATGACCAGCACGCATACCCACCCACTCTGGCACCCACGCACACGGCAGGTGGGCAGCAGCAGGCCCAATGGGAAGTAGGCGATCAGGTGAATCAGCTTGTCGAGATACCGGATCTGCGGGGCGGACTGCGGAACCGGCATATGCGTGAGTATCGCCAGCACAATCCATAGAGAGGCCAGCGCGCCACGGCGTAGAGACAGCCACCGGTCATCGATCAGCAGTTGGCGAAGAAGCGACATGCGGGATCACTCGGGGAGATTAGAACAAAGCCTCGGAAGCGTATCCAGAGTCGAAGGCAGAATCACTTGATTTACCGTACTGTCCGCTCTGGATTTCAGACTTCACGCCCTCTCTTTATGCCCTGATAACGGCACTGGCTACGCACAATCCACGCAGCCCCTACAATCGGCACCCCGCGACAATTCCATCTATCCGGATCAATCAAAGTCTTCGTATTCCCGTTGACCTGAGTCACACTCCATTCGTACAAGTGCTGGTTGCCTGAAGTGTCACCTCGCCGCATGCCCGTCGATGCGTGGAGAAGTTGCATGTCGCGAACTGGGCTCTGGGCTCTGATGTTCTTGGGAATCCTTTTTGGTGTCTGTGACGCCGAGGAGGAGGTTCGTGAAGTCTCCCTGACCAAGCTGGTGCGGGTGGACAAGCCCCGCGAGTGGAAGTTCCTCGTTCTGCATCACACCGCGACCGAAGCGGGCAGCATCGAAAGCATTGACGCAGCTCACAAGCTGCGGAAGGATGCGGACGGGAATCCCTGGCGCGGGATCGGTTACCATTTCTTGATTGGCAATGGCCACGGAATGAAAGACGGAGAGGTCGCCGCGACCTTTCGCTGGAAAGAGCAGAGCGATGGGGCTCACGCCGGGAACGCCCAGTACAACACACAGGGGATCGGCATTTGTCTGGTCGGCAACTTCGAGGAAGCCCCGCCGACTGCCGCCCAGTTGAAGTCACTGCGCGATCTCATGACCACTCTGCGGACTCAATGCCAAATTGAAGCCGCAGGGATCGTCCGTCATACCGATGTCAAACAGACCGCTTGCCCTGGTAAACACTTCCCTTGGGACACGTTGTTGGCAGGAACTGAGTGGAGTTCGAAACAGAAAGTGGGTGCTGCTAAACTGGTCCAAGTCGGTCGATCCGAGTGATCGTCGACGCAGATGAATGAAGCGCAGGCCTCGCGCGAGTGAGTTTCCACTGGTCGATTCCCCTGACTGGTTCAAAACCACAAACCCATGGATTGGGTTTCTCTTACAGGAGGTTTTTCCGGGTGATCGAAGGACCATTTTCCGAAGATTACTTCTGGTACGACGAATCTGAGTCGGACCCGGAGTTTCTAGACCATTGGAGCGATCCACTCTCGGCCCCGTCGAGCGACGACTGGGGTTGGGACGAGTGGGGCGATCTCGTTGTCTTTCGGCCCATGGGGCATGAGCCCGCGTACAACTATCCCCTGGTGATTTGGCTCTCGCAGGATGAGGTGCCCGGAGTCGCGATGCACGACTGGTTCCCGGATTTAAGCGATCGAAACTACATCGGGGCTGAGGTCCGTTTGCGGGTCGGCTCCACCGATCTCCAAAATGCGGATCGAGTCGCGGTCGCGATTCGCGAGGTGGTCGCGATGTATGGCATCCATCTGCGGAGGATCTGGATTGCCGGAGTGGGCGAGGCGGCGGACGCCGTGTTGCGCATGTTGCCGCTGCTCTCAAAGTTGGTGACTGGGGGGATCGCCATCGCTCCGAGAGAACTCGACACAGCTGGACGATGCTCCGTCCACGCGGCCCTTGATAAGTCATTATATCTGGCCACCCAGAGTGGTGTTGAAACAGACCTCGCCGAATCGGTGGCCGAGTATTGGACGATGATGGGGTGGCAGTGCGCCCTCTCGGAATGGGAATCGATGGAGACCTCACGACTGGCGATCTGTCGCGACCTCGATGCCTGGTTGATGCAGCAGGTCTGCACCCCCGCCGGACAGGACTCGCGCGGGTAATTGGGCGTTGGACTTCGGTTCTCATGCATCGAGTGCCAACCGCACTTTGCGCGGCCAGGGAGTGGTCCCCAGACACAGCCCCCTCATCCACTTCCAGTGTTCGGGTTTTTCCTGTCAATGTCGGACAATCGATGGGGAGGTGGGGGACACAGATTTCGCAGATTTGCACAGATCAGGAGAGAGTTTACGGCGACGCACCGGGGTGGCTGAGGGCTGTGTGTGCGTCAGAAAAGTCGGCGGTGATCAGAATTTTACCACGGAGGCACGGAGGCACGGAGGCACGGAGAAATACAAGTCTTCCGTCGAGGGCCTGTGGTCTTGAGGAGGCCGGTCCATGCGCCACTGTCCACGGGCATGATCTATCCCTACAAAAACTGATCCGCACAACCCAGACAGCTGCCTCACAGCTGAGCGATTTCATCCCTCTCTCTTCTCCGTGACTCCGTGCCTCTGTGGTAAATTCCTACCTACTTTTGTGATGCACGACGCTTCGCAGAGTGTGCATCAGAAAAGTCGGCAGCCCTAAAACCAGTCGCCTCTCACCCATAATTGCTCGCGGCATCCGGAGGTGAACATTCAAGCGCCACAGACCGGCGGAATGGAAACGCAGAGGACGCGGAGAACGTAGAGTTCAGTAGGAGTGCTTCTTGTCTCTGCGTCCTTCGCGCCCTCTGCGTTTCAAACTTTGGAGACACTGGATGGGGGCTTCTCTCTCGATGGGGCCGGGAACTGTGGTGAATCTCTGATGACTTTTGGGGCACACTGCTCTGCCGTGATTTTTCGAGAGCTGCCTACTTTTTTGATGCGCACACGCTGAGGGCTTGGCTGCCCTCTGACATCTGTGAAAATCTGTGTAATCTGCGTACGAATCCACCGTGTCGTGTCAGCCGTCCGGAGCCATGCGTCCCTAGTGCAATCACCAAGTGCGTCTCGCACTCGACGCGTCTGGTAGACATCGGACTGCCACGTCCGATGTCACGTCCCGACATGTCGCACTTTCTGCCGCAGAGCCTGGCATTTTTCGAGTTCTCAGAATGTCATCTTGACCGAAACCCGGCGATCTGGAACATTCCGTCTCACTTCAGCGAGTTTCGTTGAAGTTCCTCTCAAGGATGAGACCCCCAACGGCCCCTTCGGCCAGTTCGTCATCGATCGGGCCGTTTCCGTGGCCGGCGCCAGGCGCCAGCCGGTTCGGCACACGCAAAGGAGTGCATACGCCGTGAAGAAACTCTTCGTCTGTTTTGCCGTCGCCACCGCTTCCGCCGGTTTCGCTATGGCCCCCGTTTCCGCCCAGGAGAAAGCCGCCCCAGCCGCGGCCGCTCCGACTCACCAGGTCGGTCTGATTGACATGGCTCACGTGTTCAAGAACTATGACAAGTTCAAGAGCATGACCGAAGCCATGCAGGGTGATGCCAAGAAGGCTCAGTCTGATGCCGAAGCCATGGTCGAGCAGATGAAGCAGATCCAGACGGCGATGCAGGAGCAGCAAGAAGGCTCCGCAGACTACATCAAGAACGAGACGGCGATCCTCACCCTGCAAACCAAGTTGGAGAGTTTCCGCAAGGTGCAGCAGCGTGAATTCCTCCGCAAGGAAGCTGAGATCTACAAGACGGTGTACATGGAAGTCCAAGAAGCCGTGCAGAAGTACGCCAAGTACTACAAGTACACGCTGGTCCTCCGCTTCAACCGTCAGAGCGTCGATGCCGCCGAGAACCCCCAGGAAATCATCACCAGCATGAACCGCCAGGTCGTTCACTATCGCGAGCAGGATGACCTGACCGATCCGATCCTGAGCTTCCTGAATGATGAGTACAAGAAGTCCACCGGTGGTGCTACGGCCCCGGCTCGTGAAGCCAAGGGACCAGCCCCAGCAGTCAAGCGGTAACTCTTTGTAGTTGCAGCTCTCAGCACGGGTGAACGTTGTGGGACGTTCGCCCGTGTCTTTGTATTTAATGTGAATGCCTGAAAGTGCTCTCATGTCAACACGACGACAACGGACCCTCACTCGCCCTGTACTGGTCGAGGGGTTTGGTCTCTTTGGCGGAGCGGATGTGCGGATGTCGCTCCATCCGGCCCCGGCCAACTCGGGATTGATTTTCCAGCGAGTCGACCTCGCCGGTCGCCCGCAAGTTCCGGCACGCCTCGAATTCCTCGTCACCCAGCCGCGCCGCACTGTCTTGCAACGCGGCACCGCCCGGGTCGAGATGGTCGAGCATGTCCTGGCTGCGTTGGCGGGACTGTGGATCGACAACTGCGTGATCCAGCTGGATGCCCTCGAACCACCGGTCGGAGACGGCTCCGCGCTCGAGATCGTCGAGGCGCTGCTGTGTGCCGGAATCACGGAACAGCCTGCTCTTCAAACCCAGTTCAGTGTCGATGCGGAACTGAGTCTCTCCACTCCGGGAGAACGGGGGACCATGCAGGCCCGCCGGTCGGCGGACTGGACGATTCGCTATGACCTCGACTACGGCCAGACGGTGATCCCACCGCAATCGTTCACCGCGACCATCACGCCCGAAGAGTTCGTCCGCGAGATCGCTTTTGCCCGGACGTTTGTCTTGGAGTCCGAGGTGGCGATGCTCAAAGCCCGTGGGTTTGGTCAGCGGGTGACCACTCAAAACCTGCTCGTCTTCGGACCACGCGGCGTCCTCGAAAACCGGTTGCGGGCTCCCGACGAATGTGCGCGCCACAAGGTCCTCGACTGCATTGGCGACCTCGCCCTCTGTGGAGGCAGTCCTGTCGGCAGCTTCCACGCTGTGCAATCGGGACATCACCTCAATCACCGGATGGTCGAGAAGTTGCTAGCGGGCAGTCGGTCGATCAGAAAGTCGGCCTGAGACTTGAGAGATTCTTCTGAGAATCAAGAGTCTTGAAGCTGGTCGAATCGTAGAATCCGCAAGTTCTGTTTGGGAACGTGTTGACGAAAACCGATGATTTCGCATATTCCACCTCTCTCACATCCACAGCCCCCGTCACTCACCGGGGCTGACCGACCCGGCCCCCACAGACAAGGACGTCTGGATGGCAATCTACATTTCTCCCTTGGCCTATGTGGATCCTCGCGCCCAGTTGGGTGAGGACGTGCATATTGGACCGTTCTGTTTCATTGGCCCCGATGTTCGGCTGGGAGCGCAGTGCCGGCTCGAAAGCCACGTCACGCTGCTCGGCTGGACAACGATTGGCGAGCGGAACCGCTTCGCGCAGAACTGCGTCATCGGCGGCGAACCGCAGGATAAATCGTACATCGAAGGGGCTCCGACCCAGGTCATCATCGGCCACGACAACCAGTTCCGCGAAGGCGTGACCGTCAATCGCGGTGCCGAAAAAGAAGACGGCATCACCCGCATCGATGATCGCAATCTGCTAATGTCGAACGCCCATGTGGCTCACAACTGCCATGTGTTTTGCGACACGACGATTGTCAACGGCGTGCTGCTCGGCGGCCATGTGCATGTCCATGACAAGGCGATCATCTCGGGCAACTCAGCCATTCACCACTTCGGCACGGTCGGCACACTGGCCTTTGTCGGCGGGTGCAGCAAGGTCGTGGTCGATGTCCCGCCCTACATGATCTTTGACGGCAACGACGATGCGCGGGTCAAGACCCTGAACCTCGTCGGCATGCAGCGATCGGGGATCAGTCCGACGACCATCAGCTCCATCAAGCGCGCGTACAAGCTGTTGATTCGCGAACACCGCCCGTTGGATGAGGTTCGCAATCTGATGGCCGAAGAGTTGGAAGGGATCATCCCCATCGAGTTAGCGGGCCTGTTCAACTTCCTCGACTTCCAGCGGAAGGGCAAAGTCGGTCGAGGCCGCGAGGTCTTCCGTGGAGCGGTCCCCTGCGTGGCTCCCGTGGCAGCTTCCGAGCAACAAGCGAAGGCGGCCTGAAGTCTGCCTGTTGAGCCACCATAGTACAGGGCGCGGCGTAGGCCGAAACCAACGAGAGGTGCCTTCAGTTCTCTTCCATCCCGGAGGGATGTCAGCCCTTAGCCGGTGGTTGAGCGCAGCGACACCACCGGAACTCGGCTCGCTGTGTTTTCGCATCCCGGAGGGATGCCAGAAGGCGTCGCACTCGGGAGGAATCCGCCCTAGGCCTGGGGCTGTCTGCCATCCCTCCGGGATGGGACAGTCAGTAGGCGACTGGGGTCCGGTGGTGTCGCTACGCTCAACCACCGGCTAATCGCTATGACCCCTGCCGGGGTCGGATGGTGTTTGAGGCCACTTCAAGAATTTGCGCAGCGTGTGTCGATTTCAGTCACGGGTCAAACAGTGAGAGTGAAGCGTTATGGATCGACTGAAGCTCGCCGTGGTCGGTGTCGGGGCACTGGGACGGCATCACGCCCGCATCCTAGCGTCCTTTCCCGATGTGGAACTGGTCGCTGTCGCCGAGCCCAACGAGACGCAAGGCCGAGCGGTGGCCGAAGCCTGCCACTGTGAGTGGGTCTCCGACTTCCAATCACTGCTCGGACGCGTCGATGCGGCATCGATCGTGGTGCCGACGATCCATCATCGCCAGGTCGCCGTCGAGTTCCTGCGTCGCGGCATCCCGCTGCTCGTCGAGAAGCCGCTAGCCAGCACGATCGCCGATGCCCGTGAAATGGTCGCCGCAGCCAAGGCCCTTTCCGTGCCGCTGCAGGTCGGGCACATCGAGCGCTTTAACCCCGCCTTCCAAGCCCTGGCCAGTCGAGTCCAGTCGCCGAAGTACATCCGCGCCGAACGCCACAGCAACTACGCCTTCCGCTCGATGGACATTGGCGTGGTCCACGATCTGATGATCCACGACATCGAGTTGACGCAGAAGCTGGCCCAGTCCGACTTCGTCTCGGTTGAGGCGTTCGGCGTCTCGCTGGTCGGTGGGCATGAGGACGTGGTGCAAGCACGAGTCCGCTTTGCCAATGGCTGTATTGCCGACCTCTCCGCGAATCGCGTGAGCCCAGCTGCCACGCGGACCATGCAGGTCTGGTCCGCCAGCGGCTGCGTGACAGCTGATTTGCACACGCGGACGCTCACCTCGTTCGGAGCCGCTCCGGACTTGCTCGCGGGCCAGTTGCCCTATGACCTGGGTCGTGTGCGCGGGGCCGATATCAATCAGTTGAAGTCGGAGATGTTCTCCCGGTTTATTCAGACCGAATCCCCCACGATCGAGGCGGTCGACGCCCTGACCCTTGAACTGCGCAGCTTCCTCAATAGCGTGCGGAGTGGTTCAACCCCCGAGGTAGACGGTGTCGCGGGCCTTAAAGCTGTGGAACTTGCAGAGGCGATCCTCCAGTCCGTCAGCGCTCATCGCTGGGACCACGAGTCGAGCCAGCGCCAGGGGCCAAACGTCCTCGTTCACGCCCTCGGCCATGACCGGGCTGCTGCCTGAGTTTGAGAGTTCGCGCTCGCCGGGAGTGGAATATCATATTCTGGCGAGCCCCTGGCGTGAGCCGTGGTGTTCGAGCCCGAACGCATTGCCCTTGGAACCGACTCTGTTCCGGTCGATCACTTTGCCACAGTCCACTCGAGCCAGCGGACGTACTCCCGCCCGAACACCCCGGCTCACGCCGGGGGCTCGCCAAGCTGATGCTTACGGCTCATTAAAGCGTCTCAATCATCGCCGCGAGTTTTCAGGCCGGTGGGCGAAAATATTCTCCTTGCCATCCCAACAAGCGAGGTGGTGTGGAAGATCTTTCTACCCACCTGCCCAAATCGGCATTCTTCCTGTCCCGAATGCCGACATGGCTCCCCAGCAGCGGGGGAACAGGGATATAATAGCTTTCAGTACCGAAATGATCGCTCCGGCATTGTCGCCAGGGCACATCGGTCCTGTCAGGAGTTCTTCATGTACGCACAATTCCTCAAATCCGGCGCTCTGTCGCTCGCTCTACTGCTGGCCAGCGGGACAGCGCAATCCGTCTTTGCCCAACACCATCACGGCGGAGGGGGCCACGGGGACGGAGACCACGGCGGCGGAGACCACCACGGAGACCACCACGGCGGAGACCACTGGGGCCACGGCGACCATGGTGGCGGGGGCCACTACGGAGGTTCGCACCATGACCACCATGGAGGCGGTTATTCTTTCGGTGGCAGCGGGTTCAGCTTGAGCATTGGCAACGGGTACAACGGCTTCCAATACTCCAGCGGGCCCCAATACGGGAACAGCTACTACAACTCGTACCCGTCATACGGCTACTCCAACTATGGTTCGGGTTATGGGTATGGCGGATCGAGCGTCTATGTGACGCCCCAGTACGTCACTCCCAGGTCTGTGACCCCGCAATACATCACGTCTCCGCAGAACTACGCATCACCCTCGATCGAGTACCGCACCCCAAGTGTCCAGCCTTCGACTCGGTCGTACATTCCCCCCCAGGACTCGGGGCAGCGGACCAACCTCCCTAGTGTCAGCTTCGGTGGCCGCGCTCACCTCCCCGAATTGGCAAACGCCGTCGCTGATCGCGCGAATCAGCTGTGTCTGGCGCTGCACGATTCGTATCTCGGTAACCCACAGTTCAAAGAGGTCTACCGCGATACCTATTCACTGATCACACGGGCTCAGCAGTTCGTTCCTCCGAACGGGGCAACCGATACGCAGTCGCAGCTGGCCAGCTTGACGGAGATGAATGCGATCCTGTCGCAGGCCACACCCGTGATCGAGAGCTGGACACCCGCCCGTGGAGCCTCGTCATCCGCGACGAGCCACCTGAACAGCGTGCAAGTGGCCCTGAAGCTACTTTCGATCGATGCTGGTTGGAGTGAGAATCAGGTGTCCCGTACGCCAGCTGCTTTGGAGTCTGTACCGTCTCGCCTCCGGGTTGCCCCCGCTCCGGAGGCACTCCCCTCGGACAATGAGCCCACACCACTGGACCCACTTCCAGCTCCGTAACACGAGCGGTCTCTGGGGATGAGGCATTCACGACAAAAGAGCGAGCGGACGAAACAGTCCGCTCGCTGCATTTGTTGCTGCTGTCATGCAGGCACACCGCTGGAGCAGCGATTTCGGGGAAATCGCCGACCTTGGGGGACCGCCAGCCCGCTGCGCCAGCAAGGGTTGCTGGCGCAGCGGGCTGGCAGGTACGTGCATCTCATTCTGGTCTGTGGCGAGTATACTGCGTACCGCTCACCCTCGGAGATCGCATGCCGCCCCTCGATCGTTACCGCAAGCAGACTCTCTTCGCCCCCCTTGGGGAAGCGGGACAGCTGCGCTTGCGCGAGGGGAAGGCGTTGGTGGTGGGGTGCGGGGCGCTGGGGTCGGTGATCGCGGAGAGTCTGGTTCGTGCTGGGGTCGGGCTGGTGCGGATTGTGGACCGCGATTTCGTGGAGTTGTCCAATCTCCAGCGGCAGGTGCTGTACGACGAGCGGGATGTGGCCGAGCAACTCCCCAAGGCCGAAGCAGCCGCTCGCAAGCTCAGGCAGATCAATAGCGATGTCGTGGTCGATCCCGTCGTGGCCGACCTGACGAGTGACAACATTCGCCAGTTGACCGACGGGATGCAGGTGATCGTCGACGGGACAGACAACTTCGAGACGCGGTTTCTAGTGAATGACCTGGCGTTCGATCGCGGCATCCCGTGGGTGCATGGCGGATGCGTCGGGTGCCACGGACAGGTGATGACGTTTCGACCGGGGAAGACGATCTGCTTTCGCTGTCTGATGGGGGGCGTGCCGGAACCGGGGAGTGGCGAGACGTGCGACACGGCGGGAGTCTTGGGACCAGCTGTGAATGTGATCGCCTCGCTACAAGCTCTGGATGCGATCAAGATTCTGGCAGGGATGGAGGAAACCATTGAGCCGGTGCTGACGGTGATTGATCTGTGGGAGGGGACGTTTCGCCGCCTGAAAGTGGGGGAGCCGCGCGACGAGGGGCGGTGTGCGGGGTGCCTGACCGGGGAGCGTCCGTGGCTGCACGGGACGCAGTCGGCACGGTCGGCTGTGCTGTGCGGGCGGAACGCAGTGCAGATTACTCCGCCGCAATCGATGCAAATCGGTTTGGAAGAATTGGCGATTCGACTCGCGGCGAGCGGGCGAGTGACTCGCAACCCGTTCCTGGTGAAGCTCGAGTCCGCCGAGTCGGGCTACGTTTTAACTGTGTTCTCCGATGGTCGAGCGATCGTGCAGGGAACGGAAGATCCGGGAATCGCCCGCAGCATCTACGCTCGCTTCATTGGAATGTAATGGTCGTAGCGAGCGCCCCGATTATTCAGGGGACACCGATCTCATGGAGCCACCGACTACGTTGTGCTGTCGCGACAATCCTCACGCCAAGCAGCCGGAATCGGGGCGGTATACCGACATCGCTGGAATCGCCAGCAAGGGCATGTTAGGGTGAAGCGGAAGGGTTCTTGGCTTTCTGAAGCTATGCCCTCGATTTGACGTGTCAACGCATCGAGCACTCGATGGCGATCAAGATAACTCTGGACTCATTTCTGGCTGTCGTGAAGCGGAGTGGGCTGCTCTCGGAAGAGCAGTTGACGGCCGCGCTGGACAAATTTCGCGCAGCCGATGGTGTGGTGACCGACGCCAAGCCGTTCGCCGAATTCCTAGTTCGTCAGAAACAGCTGACCGTCTGGCAAGCGGAAAAGGTACTCCAGGGGAAACACAAAGGATTCTTTCTGGGTCGGTATCGCCTGCTGTCTCTCCTGGGTAAGGGGGGGATGAGCACGGTGTTTCTGGCTCAGCACACAGTGATGAAGCGGTTTTGCGCCCTCAAGGTGTTACCGGCCAAACGGGTGCATGATGCCAGCTATCTCGGGCGGTTTCATCGCGAGGCTCAGGCGGTGGCGGCCCTCGATCATCCGAATATCGTGCGGGCCTACGATGTCGACATGACGGCGGATGCTGGCGTCGACATTCATTTTCTGGCGATGGAGTTTGTGCAGGGGAAGAGCCTGCTGGAACTGATTCAGGAAAGCGGACCGCTCTCGATTGCAAATGCTGCGGAGTACGTGCGGCAATCGGCGTTGGGGCTGGACCATGCTCACAAGGCGGGTCTGATTCACCGAGACATTAAGCCGGGCAATCTGCTGGTCACACCGACTGGCGTACTCAAGGTTCTCGACCTGGGGCTGGCCCGTTTCTTTGACGACAACGATCACTCTCTGACGGTACAACACGACGAAAAAGTCCTCGGCACGGCGGACTACATCTCACCGGAACAGGCGATCGACAGCCACAAGGTCGACCGCCGTACCGACATCTACAGCTTGGGCTGTACGCTGTATTTCTTGTTGTCGGGGCACCCGCCGTTTAATAGCGGTTCGCTCGCGCAGCGGCTGGTGGCTCACCAGACTCGCCCCGCACCGCCGATCACGAATGATCGCCCCGAAGTCCCCGTTGAGCTGCAAGCCATCATGGAAAAGATGATGGCGAAGAAGGCCGAGGATCGGTATCAAACGGCGCAGGAGGTTGCGGACGCGGTGGCCCACTGGCAGAAGCCCTCTCCCGCCAAGGTGGCTGCCGCTGCTCCCGTGACTCCCATTGTGGCGGTGGCTTCACCAGCGAAGTCCGCCCCCGTACCGGCCCCCGCGGCAGTGAAGCCATCGTCCACCGTCGCGAAAGTTCCGAGGGCCAAGACTCCGCTGACGGCGACCCCGCCCTCCGCCCCCAGCGTTGCGGCGAAGGCGACTTCTGCGCCGAAGAAGTCGGCAGGATCGGGAGTCGGCTCTGTGGCTGCGAAGCCCGCCAAAGTCGCCCCGGCCCCTCTGGAGTTCGCGCTGGACAGTTCCGGGGTGGATGATGACGACCCACTGGGCAACTTCTTGTCGGGAGGACTGTCGGGGGTGACGGATGGACAGTCGGGAGTCGCTGAGTCGGGCGGTCCCGATTTCTCTGCTTTGGAGAGTCCCACTCCGAGTGACTCGCAGGCATCACGCAGTTCGTCCAAGGCTCTCCAGCAAGCGGCGGTCGATACGGCGAAGATCAATGACTCGCAGACCGAGGTGGTCGTCGTCGCACCGCCCGTTCCGCCTCTTCCTCTCGTCGAAGATCTCGATCTGGACTTCGGATTACTGGATCAGGTGTTCGATCCGGCGCTACTCGATTTCGAGTTAGAGTCACCCGCGACTGAAGAACCCACAGCCCCGGCCACACCCGAAGAGCCGGTGGTGATCGACACGAGCGACCCGCCGAGTGCGAACGATTCGTTCGACCCGCTGTCGGAGTTCGCTGATTTTTCGGAGACCGATTTCACTTCGGCCCCGTCTCCCCCAGCGGTCCCGAAAGTCGTGGTCATATCGGCCAAGCCCGCTTGGCAACAGATCAAACCGAAATGGCTGGCAGCGGGCGTCGGCGGACTGGTCGTCTTGATTCTGGCTCTGTGGTTCATGCCCCAGGGAGACTCGAAGTCGCCAGCGATTGTTCCGGTCCCGGTGGCGATGAAGCCCCGTCCGTCCGGCGAGTTAGAAGTCATTGAGGTCGGGCCGCAGGGCCACTTCGCCACGATTCAAGAGGCGATTGATTTTCTGCGGAAGAGCTTCCGTCCACTGAGTAGCTTTGAACAGCGGACGATCAAAGTCGCTGGGGGTGCGACCTATCCCGAGTCGATCCGGATCGTCAGCGGGGGCAAGACTCAATTCCCCCGATTCGTCACCATTCGGTCCGATGGCCCCACCCCCGCCATCCTTCAAGGGTCTGGAACCCAGCCGGTCCTGTACCTGCAAGAGGTCGAGTCGCTGACCGTCGAAGGGTTCGTCTTTGACGCGATGGCGGCGGATGTGGCTGTCGAGGTCCGAGGATTCTCACCCAGCATGCAGTTGGAATCACTTCGGGTCCAGAACTTCAAGAAGACGGGCGTTCTGCTGAGTGATGTGTCCGCTCAGGTGGGGGAAGAGTTGCTGATCGAGGGCTTGCGAATCCAGGCTCAAGCCCCGGAGGGTGTGGGACTACGTTGCCAGGCAGCCACTGGGAAGACCACCACAAGCCTCCAGCTGAAGAACCTCCGGATCGTCGGGCCGCTGAAGTCCGGCATCGAGATCTCCGGGGCGTTGGGAAAGTCTTTGCTGTCCGACACGGTCGTTGCGGGATGCAGCGTGGGAATCCGGTTTACCGGGGGCCTGCTCGATGAGGTTTCACTCATCAACAACACTCTGGCCAAGAACGATCGAGGGATGGTGTTTTCGAATCTGCCTGCTCCGGAGAGCCGGAACTTTAAGGTCATGCACACGCTCTTTAGCGGGAACGCGATGTCCGATGCCGTTGTCGAGAGTGGCTCGGTGGCCGGTTTGGCGGAGACGTTGTTGGCTCCTGGAGATGGTCGGCGGTTCAATCGAACGGACCGGAAAGAGGCTGATTCGCAAGGACTTGATCTGTTTACGGGGGACGGCCTGCGTGGGGCGGTGACGACCTTCGCTTCCAACGCCGCCGACGCACCGAACTACTTAAAACCCAGTACCGCCGACGTGAAAGTCGCCGTCCCCGCGACCGGTGCCCAAGGGTACATCGGAGCGGTGGCTCCGTGACGGAGCCGGGAGCAGGAGGCCCACTCCAGCGCTGTGAGTCCAATCATGCTGACGACGTTCCCCGTGGGGCACGTTTCCTACGTGCCCGTTTATCGCATCATGTCCCGCGAAGGGCCGTCTGGCCACAAGTGGCTCACAGTGATTCGAGAGCGTTGTTGAGTTTCTTGTGGCCATCCCTCCATTCCGGCTTCACGCCGTTGTTGAGCAGCCTTGCTCGCCCGTTTCGGTCATCGGGTACGCGGAAAACGTGCCCCACAGCCAACGGATCGCCCTCAGTCGAGTTCACCGCACTGGTCCCACACTACAACTCATCCCTCTTTCCATAAACCATAAACCATAAACCTCCCTTTCCTCCCCCGGTGGCCTTCCGGCAACATGCCCTCGTGGCTTTTCAGAAACATTCTGCCTCCCTCGAAATCGTGAACTAGGCTTAGGGACGGACCGTGGTTGGTCCATTCCCTCGCCTTCTGTCAGCACTCCGTCGGAATTCAGGTCATGTCACGGGATGTTTCCAACGACGCCAAGCACGATGTGGTTCGTGTGCAAGAACAGCTGCTCGACATGCTGCGGATGGCGGGGACAGAGGCCCCACCTCCGCGTCGCGAGCCGACTGCCGCAGCTGTAATGGTCGCGGCGCCTGTCGTCGCGCCGGTGAAGGCAGCTGCCGGTCCGGCCGCCACCGTCTCATCCGCTCCACCGCTGCCCGGAGAGGATTGCCCCAAATGCGGCTCGGACACCCCATGGGGGCGATCCAACTGGTGCCCCGAATGTGGCTACTACCCGAAGGCCGGTTTTGGCGGCACGGGAATTGTCGAGGACGACTCCAACGAGCCGCCTCCGACACTGCTTTCCATCATACCCGCCTGGGTCATCCCAACGGTGGTGGCCTCGCTGGCCATGCTCATTGGATCGATCATCTGCCGCTTCGTCTTCAACGATGCGCTGTTGCGTTCGCTGGTTGCCATTACTCAGTTACTGGTCTTTGCCGGGTTCACGTTCGCCGTTCACAGTCGGGCCTCCATGCTGGCCATGAAAACGGGGCGAGGCTGGATGGCCTTCGTGAATCCGGGTGAGACATGGGCGCTGGTACTCGGCAGGATGCCCGCGACGAGGATGCTGATCATGCTACTCGGTTGCGGGCTGTCCGGGATGGCGTCGTCCTTCGTGATCGGACCGGACGTAGATCTCATTGCTGAGGAGGTCGCCAAGGAAGTCAAGAATCGACCCAAAGTGACCTTCTCCGACATTGTCGGAGCGATGACAAAAATGTCGGGCAAGGCGTTCGGAGACCCCAAGAAGAACCTCGCCATGAAGGCGTTTGGAGGACTGATTCAAGCGACCGGGCAAGCGTCTGGCGGAGGTGGCGCTGGCCCCGATGACTTGGAAGGCTCCATCGGCGATCTCGCGGGGATGGCGGGCATCGTCACCGCGAACTCCATGTCCGGCGGAGACAGCGGAGGCGGCGGGGAAGGCGGTCTGGAAAATGCGATCGGTGATTTGGGGGGAACTGCCGGTGCGATCACGGAGGGCTCGTCCTCAGAGACCTCTGGCGGGAGCTCCAATGGCTCGGCCAGTAGTTCGACCGAAACACCACGAGAAGGTTCCGACTCCCAGCCCGACGGTTTGGACGACGGGAAGAGTGTCCTGACAATTCGGGACGCCAAAGACCCATCCACACCGTCTGAGACTCAGTCAGGCAATCCGGCTGCTTCAAAGGCGAAGGGCACCTTGGACTACTGGATCTACGGCTACACGACCAACCCCGAAGGTGAACTTCGCTCGCTCCTGCTGGCCACAACCGGGGGCTCGGGTCCACTGCGGTTTTCTCAAAAATTGAGCATCGAGGGTTTCAACTCGGAAGAGCTGGCCAAGATCAGCGAGCAGCTGAAACCGTACCGGGTCAAAAATTCCGCCATCAGTTCGCCGTATGGTGGCAAGTGGGTCAAGCCCGTGGCCAAATGCCGCGTCGATCACGAAGGCCTGAATGCCGAGGAGAGACCCATTAATCCGAAGTTTCAGAAGGTCATTCTGCCCTAGAGGCCACTCGGGATGGGTATGCGTGCCGAAAGGCTGTGCGTCCACGGGCCAGGTGATTTTCAAATCTCTTCGCCGTCAGGTTCCACTGGCAGAACTCGCCGGTGAGTCCCTCGAAGTCGAGAGAGTCCCGGCATTTTTCGCCGTGCGAATCTGATGAAGTCCAGATCGATTCGGCACTTTATCCAGCACTCACTTACAAAGCACCGATATTCATGCACTTCGAGCGAGAGGCTTCCTCCTCCTCGCGAGAAGACTGTTCGTTCTCATTGATCAAGGAAGGTCGACTCGTGCCTGCACAACATCCACGTCGACGGCTGCTCGGAATCGCTCGGGCGACTGCCTGGCTTGGTTCAACATCGCTTGTGCTGCTGGTCGGATGCGTGGACGCACCGGGGCCAGCCACTTCGGGGACACTCACGGATGCTGTGGAGGTTGCTTCCTCCGAGCCTGCTCCCAGCGAATTGACCACTCCCGAGGCGACGACCGAGGCAACACCGACTGCCGCCGAGACACCCGATCCGGACGGCTGGGTCGCATCACCTGTCCGAGTTCCGGAACCACAGCCTCACCCCACCGAGGCGATTGAAAAGCCATCTCCGATGCCGACACCGGCGGAGCCAACACTCGCTGAACCCACTCCGATTGCCAGCGACACTGCTCCCGCACCGTTCCCAACCAGTGCCGAACCCACTCTGGCGGAGACAGAGGCGAATCCCTCGGCCCCATTGCCAACACCAGTGACGGAATCTATTCCGACCTTTCCAGAGGCCAATCCCAAGCCTCTGGAAGTGGCGAAACCCCGAGCTCTCCTCCTGATTTCGCCTCGGAATGTCAAACCACTCGTCGACCATCAGGTTGCGTCGACAGACAAACAACCGCCTCCCAGTGAGCAACCCGCCGTTATCCTCCCACCATCCCCCGCAGCCGATGCGGCTCTGCTCTCCCCCTTAGCGCCTCAAGTGTCCGTCGAGAATCCAGTGGCCAGTGGAGCCGCTGTCACTGCAACTTCAGTGGCCGCTCTCGACCCGAAGAGCATGCTGCCCTCGTTGACGATTCCCGCCGACACCACTTCCAAAACTCAGCCGGGAACCAGCGAGACACCCGCCTCCCCCATCTCGATCAGCCGTCCGATCACGGAACTCCCTCCAGGGTTCACCGCCTTGTTTAACAACAAGGATCTCACCGGCTGGGAAGTCTACGATGGCAAGTCGGAAGCCTGGCAATTTAAAGAGGGCGAGGTCAGCTGCGTGGCACCCGGCGGTGGGTGGCTGCAAACGCTGACGCTCTATACCGACTTCGAACTGCGGTTCGAGTACCGACTGTCTCCGGGCGGCAACTCGGGCGTCTGCCTTCGCTTTTCCGGACACGGCAATCCGTCTCTGGAAGGTCTGGAGATCCAGCTTCTCGATGACCGAGCCGACAAGTACCAGAGCATCCAGGCTCAGCAGGCAACCGGCAGTCTCTACTTCGTCACAGCTCCCAAGGTTCGCAATGTGGCCCGTGTCGCCGGAGAGTGGAATCAATGCACCCTCCGCTGTGTGGGGAATCAGCTGCAGGTGACGATCAACGATCAATTGGTGAATGAGATTGACCTGGGCCAGCTCCCGTCGAAGGCCGATAGCACCACCAAGAAGTCCTCGCTGGTTCGCTGCCCGATGGGTTCCATCGCGTTGCAAAGCCACTCGACACGGATCGATTTCCGCCAAGTGGGGATCCGTGACCTGACCCAAGCGATGGAGTCCGGCGTCCGCTGGCTCGACCTGCAAGCGGGGACAGGAGATCCGGTCCCCGCCGGAGCCAAAGTCACAGTTCACTACATCGGGTTCTTGAGTACCGGAAAACGCTTCGCCAACAGCTTCGAGAAGAACAAGCCCGTCACCGTCCCATTGAAGGATGTCATCCCCGGCTGGCGGGAAGGGATCCCCGGCATGCAGGTCGGCGGCAAACGGCGACTGATCGTGCCCGCCTCAATGGCCTATGGAGCGAAGGGCTTTAAGGAAATCGTGCCTCCGAACTCCACGCTGGTCTATGAAATCGAACTGACCGGGTTCGAGAAACCCGCTGAACCCGAAAAAGTCCCCGTCACCGCAGAGGCCAGCAGCAACCAAGGCGCGGCCCAGTAACCCGAAGCGTCAGCGAGGGCCGAGCGTAGCGAGGGCTGCCGCCGATTCGCGTCCGACATCGGTAGGAAGCCCGCGACCTCTTCTCGGAGTGAGCGACTCGAAGGCTGCCGAGGGACGTACGCCCGCACCATTACGAGAACGAATAGCCCGCCAGTCGCTCCAGGGCGAACAGGAATAGCTTGGCATTCCCCATGCCGCCGTACTCGAAGCCGAACTTTCCTTTGCTGCTGAACCAGCGGGCTTCTTTGGTGTGGATGGTGAAGCTGCCGTTGGCGAGCGACAGGGTCTTGATATCGTCGGTGGTAAGGCGGGTGGTCTTGCCGCCGAAGTGGAACTCCAGATAGCCGTTGCCGACCCGGACCGTGTCTTTCTTCTTCACGCGGAAGTCCAGGTAGCCCTGGCTCTCGTAATCTTTCACCATGCGATCGAAGGCGAATTCATTCCAGTGCCCTTCGGCAGCGACCGCGAACCAATAGGGACTGGTCGCTTTGGGCGTCCCCTTTTCCGAGCTGAAATTCCCCTTCAGCACGAACAGCTCACCTCCCTCATCGTCTCGCCAAATGTTCTTATACTGAGTCCCCGAATAGACTCCGTTGACGTACTGTCGCAGTTGCCAAGTCGTAATGTCCTGGCAGTCCTCGAACAAGAGCACTCGGGCTTTGGGAGTGTTGTCTCGATTCCCGGAGAGCATGTACTCGGCGATCCCGATTTTTCCCACATAGGTACAAGAGTGATTGAACCGCGTGAAGTAAATCGCCAGCGGCAATGTCACCAGTGCGGCGATCGTCCCAAAGACATACCCCAAGCTGGCATCGTTCGGATTCGTCACGAACATGCGGAAGCCAATCACAAATCCGTAGAACACCAACCCCGTCAGCCCCACGACCAGCATCAGCCGGACCATCGTCGAGAACGGGTGCTTGGACGTGACGAGCGTACTCTGGGCCGACACGATCTCGCCGATGGCGGGTGGCGGCTCCTGGAAGAAGTCCGCGTCCACGGGAATCTTCTCCCCATTATGGAGTCGGACCGTGGAGGGGGGGCTCCAGCTGCTCTCGGACTCGTCTTCAAAAGCATCGTCGTCTTGAGACATCGCGCAGCCTCCTGAAGGGACACTGGATGGATGAAACGATGGTAGCGGAAGATGTCGGGGGACGGGAGTCTGATGATCAGTGATGGGAGCGAGAATATGAGGTGATGCCCCCTCCTATCCCGGAGGGATTTCAGCTCATAGCCGGTGGTCAGCGCAGCGCCACCACCGGTTTGGGTCGCGAAGAGTTCCCTATCCCGAAGGGATTGAAGCCGCCGCGGAGATGTCCCTCTGAACGCGGAAAGATGCGTGCAATGCCTCTCAAGTATCCGATCGCGTGGGAGCATGCATGCGATCCCGAAGGCGGCTGCTATCCCTCCGGGATAGGGATCCCTCGCGCATCGCTCTCCGGTGGTGGCGCTGCGCTGACCACCGGCTATGGGCTGGTATCCCTTCGGGATCAATCAAGCTGACAAACGGATCTCCTAGGGGCAGTCGGAGGTCGTGAGTTCAGAAGGGATGCTCTCGCGTACAACCCTCTGTCGATCAACCATCAACCCTTAACCATCAACCTCCCCTACCAGTTGAACACCGCCGAATCGAGTTCCTTCGGGACATGAGCCGACAGCACCTCGCACCCGTCCTTGGTCACGAGGATATCGTCCTCGATTCGCACGCCGCCCCAGCCGGGCAGGTAGATCCCCGGCTCGACAGTGACAATCATGCCGGGCTTCAACAGGGTCTCGCTCGCAGGGGCGAATCGCGGCTGCTCGTGGATGATCAGGCCGATGCCGTGTCCCAGTCCATGCCCGAAGTATTTCCCGTACCCCTTGTCCGCGATGTACCCGCGAGCAGCGATGTCGACGTCCCCGCATTTGGCTCCTGGACGGATCAGCGCGATGGCTCGCTTCTGCGCCTCCAAAACCGTGTTATAGACCTTCGCGAACTTGGCCGATGGCTTACCGAACACCAGTGTCCGAGTCAGGTCCGACTTGTAACGCGACGGCGGCTGGGCGCCCCAGTCGATCAGCAGCATCTCGTAGTCCCCGACCTTTCGATCGCCAGGGCGGTAGTGCGGCAGAGCGGCTCGGTCTCCAGCTGCGATGATCGGGTGAAACGCGACTCCTTCGGCACCGATCTTGCGCATGGCATGTTCGAGATCATAGGCGACATCCCGCTCGGTCTGATCGGGCCGCAGCGTGGCGCGGATGAAGTCGAGTCCGCGCCCGGCGATGTTCACCGCCAGTCGAGTTTCGGCGATCTCCTCGGCGTCTTTAATCGACCGCAGATCGTTCTCAATCCGCATCGAAACCGGGACCAGCTCAGTACTCGCCAGCGACGCAGCCAACGCATCGCGAGTCTCCATCGTCACCACATGCCCCTCGACACCCAGACGCTTCGTTTTCATCGAGTTCACCAGATCGCAGCTGACCTGCGCGATCTTCTGATCGGTGCGGCGGACGAACATCTCCAGCCCCGGACACTCTTCGGCGATCTGCGTCTCGTACCGACTATCGCTGACGAGCAGGCACTTCTTCGCGGTGAGCAGCAACCAACTGCTGTCTCCCGTGAAGCCAGTGAGCCACGAGACGTTGGTCTCGTTCGTGACGAGGAAGGCGTCAACACCCGTGTCCTTGAGCAGCTTCCAAAAGCGGTCACGCCGGACAGAGAATCGAGAAGACATCGTGAGCTTTCCGAGAGATCGATTGAGAGGGGGAATGGAAAGCCGGACGGTAACAGATGAAAAGAGGTTTGCGAATCGAATGCACTCTCCGCTTGATGATTGGCGGGCGTCAGACAATTCGGCAGTCGCAGGAATACACCACGGAGGCGGGAAAGCGATTCGATTCCAGCCCTCTGCGAAACGGCTGGATGAGATAAGGCACGGCAGAACCCAGGAGTTTTAGAGCCGCAGATGAACACAGATGAGAAATCAATCGTGGACGATGTTCTCTGGTTGTTGAACCTCCTCATCTGCGTTGATCCGTGTTCATCTGCGGCTCACCCCTTGGATCATGACGCAGCACGTGGAATAGCTGCCGACTTTTCTGACGCACACACTCGATGGTTGTCCGCCGGGGGAGCCTCTAAACTACCACCTTGCTGCCGCCCCATTGCCCGGTCGGCACTTTGTGACATCCTCCCGAGACTTCATTCGCCATGCCCCCACTCACCGGAAATCTTCTCGTCGGCCAGTCCGGCGGACCCACCGCCGTCATTAACGCCAGCGTCTGCGGCGTTGTTCAGGAAGCGATGAAGCACAGCTGCATCCAGGGGATCTTTGGCGGCATGAACGGCATTCTGGGGATGCTGAACGAAGAGATCTTCGACTTCCGCCAAGAAGACCCGGCCACGATCGACGGCATGAAGCACACGCCCGCTGCGGGTCTGGGGACTTGCCGCTACAAGCTCGACTTCAAGAAGAAGGCGGAGAAAGCCGCGAAGGACATGGACCGGCTGTTCGAGGTCTTTCAGGCTCACAACATCCGGTACTTCTTCTACGCGGGCGGGAACGATTCGCAGGACACCTCGCACAAGATTCACTTAGAAGCGGTCAAGCGGAAGTGGGACATGCGGGTCGTGGGCGTGCCCAAGACGATCGATAACGATCTGCCGCACACAGACCACACTCCCGGCTACGGCAGCGTCATCAAGTACGTCTGCTCGACGGTGATGGAGGTCGGCTTGGATGTCGGTTCGATGGCGACTGATGACGGCTCGTGCTGCATCATCGAGGTCATGGGCCGCTCGGCCGGTTGGATCGCCGCGGGAGCGGCTCTCGCCCAGCGCGGGAACCCGGACAACCCGCCGCAGATCATCCTGCTGCCGGAAGTCCCGTTCGAGCGAGAGAAGTTTATCGCGAAGGTGAAGTCGGTCGTCGACCGCAACAAGTTTTGCATCGTCGTGTGCGGCGAGGGGATCAAGTATCTCGATGGCCGCGAGGTCGGGGCCGACTACACCAAGCTGGACGACTTCGGCCACGCTGCGCTGGCCGGGGCGAGCGTGAAGCTGAAGGAGATGATCGAGAAGGATCTGAGCCTCAAGACCCGGACTGTCCTGCTCGGGTACGCTCAACGTGCCGCTGCTCATTACGGCAGCGCCATCGATGCGGAAGAGTCGCACGCCTGCGGTGTGGCCGCCACGAAGGCCGCTGTGAGCGGTATTAGTGGCCAGATGGTCAAGATCGTGCGCGAGTCGAGTCAGCCCTACAAGTGGACGACCGGCCTGCAACCGCTGGAAGACATCGCCAACGTGGAACACTTCCTGCCCAAGGACTGGATCTCTGCGGACGGCTTCGGCGTTACCGAAAAGTTCATCGAGTACGCCGCCCCCCTGATCGTGGGCCAGACGAAAGTGCCGGAAGTCAACGGGTTGCCGGGGTACATCGTCCTGGCTAAGCATAAGGTGGCGAAATTACTGCCGCCGCGTGGGTAGTTCGGCGACCGAGGAACATGCGTCTCGTGAAAACCACTGACGAGTGTTGAGGCTCGCCAGTGGTGGACTGCTTATTCGAGACGATCATGGTGTGCCCATGATTTGGGTCTATATCGCCAATAACTTACGCCGAGATTTTCTGCCGGGACGTGTAGAGGTTGATCTTGTTGTAGAGCGTCTTGAGGGCGATGCCGAGTTCGGCGGCGACGGCGGGTTTGTCGCCCTTGTACTTTTCGAGGGTCTGCTGGATGACTTCCTGCTCGATATCGTCGAGGGTCAAGGCTCTCGGGAAATTGGTCACGAGGAACGGGCGCGACTCCGACTGCGAGGCCCGGCCGCCGACGCTGGTGGGCAGGTCTTCGGCGTGGATGACCTTGCCATCGGATAGGATCACAGCGTGTTCGATCGCGTTGCCCAACTCGCGGACGTTGCCGGGCCAGTCGTGGGCGCGGAGCAGCGAGACGGTTTCCGGGGCGAGGATGTTTTCGGGGATCTCGGCCCGCTTCATATGCCGCGCGACCAGCGTGCGGGCTAGGGCGGGAATGTCTTCCTTGCGCTCCCGCAGCGGAGGCAGACGAATCTCGAACGTATTCACGCGGAAGTACAAGTCTTCGCGGAAGCTCCCTTCTGTAACCATGTCCTGCAGGTTGCGGTTCGTGGCGCACACGATGCGGACATCGACGTGGATCGTCTCATTCTCGCCGACGCGGCGCAGCTCGCCCGACTCCAAGAAGCGGAGCATTTTGACCTGCATGTGCTTGTCGAGTTCTCCGAGTTCGTCGAGGAACAGCGTGCCGCCCTTGGCGATTTCGATCAGTCCCTTACGAGCGCTTTCGGCCCCGGTGAAGGCCCCCTTCTTGTGGCCGAAGAGTTCACTCTCGACAAGATGTTCCGGCAATGCCCCGCAGTTCACTGCCACAAACGGCATGTTGGCGCGGGGGCTGACCTCATGAATGCGGCGAGCGACGAGTTCCTTGCCGGTGCCGGTCTCGCCGAGGATGAGGATGTTGGAATCGGTCGGGCCGATCTTGTTGATGAGGTTCTTGACCCGGTTCATCGACTGCGTTTCGCCGATGATGTCGGTCGTGCCGCACGCTGATTTGACCTGACTCTGGAGGGCCAGGGTACAGTTTCGCAGCTGGTGTTTCGCGACCACACGGTTCACTGCGGTGGAAATCGTAGTCAGATTGGCAGGCTTCAAGACGAAGTCGAAGGCACCCAGCTGGACCGCTTTGATGGCCTCGGGCATGTTGGCATGCCCGGTCTGAATGATGAAGTCAGTGTCGGGAGCCTCCTTTTTCAGGTGCTCGATCACGCCCCAGCCGTCGACGTTCGGCATCTTGAGATCGATGATGGCGCAATCGTAGTGGTGGTCATCCAGCAACCGGATGGCGGCGGCTCCGTCTTCAGCGACGGTGACTTCGTGTCCCTGCTTCTGGAGTTCGTTTTTGATCACGAGCCGGAGACCGGGCTCGTCATCGACGAACAGAATGCGGAGAGAATAGGTG
>JAYSUV010000512.1:0-10236 GCA_043718945.1 Planctomycetota bacterium | reverse complement strand
TCCGTAGCTCCTCGGCCAGTGAAGGCGCTGGGACTCGAACCCAGGACCTACGGATTAAAAGTCCGTTGCTCTACCGACTGAGCTACGCCTTCGGTACTTGGTTTTCACCTCACATCTTGCATTTCCTCGATTCGTGTTGCAGGCTGAAGACGACCACCGTTTCCAGGAACTGCAAGGTATGCCATGTGACACGACCGCCAAACCGAAGAAACCCCATCCTAAGCTCCCACAATCGCCACATGCCAACAGGCAGTTTTGCAAGAAAGTTCGCAGATAGGCGATTTTCTTCGGCGTCTGGGTGGAACCTGACACGGAACTCTCGAAGTATCTGAATGAACGCGACGATTTGCAAGCGGGCAGACTCCCTCTTCGGTTGTCGGAGACATCCACTCCCGACATTCGAGTTCGAAGTAGTACACATCCCATGCTGGCGACCTCATCTGGTTCAACGCTCCACTTTTTTTGGGTATGAGTTGCAACAGGCAGACATGCTCGTCATCAGTGGGAACGTCGCATGTCCGCAGCGGGATTGGATCGTACGTTGGGATTGGATAGGTAAGTCGTACTCGACTCGTAGTGTTCGGAGTCGGATGGTCGGGGGTGGGTGTTGATCGAGGTTCCGCGCGAGGGGCTGCGGTGTCGGTTATGCGGGAGTTCGCGGGGCCATTTGCATGCAGTGGAGACGTGGGCTTCGGGTCTGATCAGGCGAGCACCGGTTGAGGTGGTGTTGGATTCGCCTCGTGTGATGTGTTTGAACTGTCGAGATAAAAACGTGGCATCAGCCAATAATTGCCAACGGTCACTCGAAGTCTCCGTTCCACCCTTAATCCGCCTTCAGCAGGTCATACTTCCGCATCTTGTTGTAGAGTGTCACGCGGCTGATGCCGAGGTCGCGGGCGGTTTTGGTGCGGCTGAAGCTGTTCTTGAAGAGGGTCTGCTCGATGATCTCGCGCTCGTTGAGAGCGACCTGCCTTCCCAGGGTCACATCGGTCGAAGCCGGGCGGCCAGGCATCGAGATCGATGGGTCGTTCGACGGTCCGGCCTCGCAGGCAAGGATGTGCGAGGGGAGGTGTTCGGACGACAATACCCCATCGCGGCAGTAGATCACCGCCCGCTGGATGACGTGTTCCAGTTCACGCACATTGCCAGGCCACGGGTACTTCAGGATCGCGTCGAGGAGGCTGTCCTCGATGCGGTGGACGGAGATGCCATGCTTGGTGGTGAACTGGGCGATGAACTTCTTGGCCAGCGGAATGATGTCGACCTTGCGACGACGCAGCGGGGGAATCTCGAACCGCAGCATGCTCAGGCGATAGTACAAGTCCGGGCGGAAGCGCATCTGCTCGACGAGCGGTTGCAGATCGAGGTTGCTGGCCACGACCAGCCGGGCTTGCGACTGCAAGGTGCGGTTCGACCCCACCGGCTCGAACTCGCCGGTCTCGATGACCCGCAACAGCTTGACCTGCTGCTCCAGTCCGAGGACATCGATTTCGTCAAGCAGCACCGTCCCGCGCCCGGCGGCCACGAACTTGCCCTCCTTGTCCGCGTGAGCACTGGTGAACGACCCCTTCATGTGCCCGAACAGTTCCCCCTCGATCAGCTCACGCGGCAAGGCCCCGCAGGCGACATGGAGGAACGGCTCGGCGCGTCGCGGGGATGCCTCATGAATCAACTTCGAGAGGAACGTCTTGCCCGAGCCGGTCTCGCCGATGAGCAGGATCGTCACGTTGTGCGAGGCTGCGATCGCCAAGTCCTCCAACATCTTCTTGAGTGCGGGCGAGTTGGTTTCGAACTTGCGGGTCATGCCTTCGAGAGCACTGGTGCCGAATGTCTCGCGTGGTCGAATCGATGTCGCCTCTGTGGGTGTCTCGACAGCGGTTGGTGGCAGGCAGCGTTTCACGGCCTCGGCCATCGCATCGGCTGTCACCGGATCACGCAGGTGGACCAGCGGAGTACAAGCTGCCCGCCGTTCCAGCAACTCCGGGCAATGGGCCGCCGTCAGCATGATGAGCTTCAGGTCCAGGAAGCGGGCCTGGAACTCTTCGATCCAGCGGTCAGCAGTGTGGCCGCCGTCATAGGTCTGACGCAGATCAAGAATGCACACGGACGGTTTCTGTTCGGCCACGGAGCGCCGCGCTTCTTCGAGTGTGATTTCGCAATCGAGGCTGACCCGTTCTCCCAGGATTTGGCTGACCTGGTGAAAGAACTCGGTGTCGGCGCTCGCCGCGATGATGGGAATCTGGTTCATGGATTCAGTCTCTCCCCGTCCGAAGTTGGGACGTGATTGCAGCCGCAAGTTCCGCAGAGAGGGCTCAACCTCGGGGAGGGGGAGCGCAGAGAGGTCTGCGAAATCCGGAACGGCAGGCGACTGTTAAGGAAATCGTGTGCCAGAGAACGTTGTTTGGCAGGATGTCATGCTTCCTTAGCGTTTTCCCTAACGCTTCGAGTGACCTCCCCACTCGCCAGAGGTGCCCCGATGATGCGTCGTGGCATCATGTTGATAAAAGGCCACGTTTTTCTGGAGAAAGGGGGTGTCATTCTCTCTGGTGGGGACGGACAACAACTTGCGATGGAAGCCTCCGCGCCTTCGCGTGAGGCACTCTGTTCCAACCGCTGGCTGAGACACGGCATTGAGGTGAATCTCTGCCGCAACCGACTTTTCTGATGCACACATTTGATTGGGTTTTGTTGCAGCCATCCATTGGTCCCGATACAGGCTGATGGTACGATGAACGCAGAGGCAAGGAGTGCCACTTCAGCTCGCTCCTTCACGCTCCTTGATGGCATTCGTTCATGCGTCTTCTCGGAAGTCTGGCAGTTCTGTGCCCGCTCTTTTTCGTCGCACCGTTGAGCGCCGAAGAAGACAAAGACGGCGTGGCGTTCTTTGAGAGCCGCATCCGTCCCGTGCTGGTGCAGCATTGCTATGAATGCCATTCGTCACAGGCGGACGAACTCAAGGGGGGGCTGTCGCTGGAAAACGCGGCTTCCTTGGTCAAGGGCGGCGACTCGGGGACAGCGGTGGTCGGGGGCAAACCGGGCGACAGCTTGATCCTCGATGCTCTGAAGTATGACGGGATGGAAATGCCACCTGCCGGGAAGCTGCCGGAATCGGTCATCAAGGACTTCGAGAAGTGGATCTCCATGGGGGCTCCCGATCCGCGCGAGGGGGAGGCAGCCAAGGTCCACAAGGCAGCGGCGATCGACATCGCAGCTGGGCGAAAGTTCTGGGCGTTTCAGCCGCCGGTCAAGTCGGCGGCTCCAGCGGTCAAGGACACCGATTGGCCCGCGACATTCATTGACCGGTTCGTGCTGGCCGACCTCGAAGCGGCGGGGATTTTTCCGTCGCCAGAGATCGACAAGGCTCGGTTGCTGCGGCGGGTGAGGTATGACCTGACCGGGTTACCGCCGACGGAAGCTGAGTTGTATTCCTTCCTGAGTGATAGCGACCCGCAGGCTCTGGCAGCTGTGGTGGATCGGTTGCTGGCCTCGCGGTCCTCGGCGGAGCAGTGGGCGCGGCACTGGCTCGATGTGGCCCGCTATGCCGACTCGAACGGCGGCGATTTCAACGCGACCTTTCACGATGGCTGGCGGTATCGCAACTATGTCATCGACGCCTACGCCAGCGACATGCCCTATGACCAGTTCGTCCGCGAACAGCTAGCGGGCGATCTACTCCCGAGTGAGAGCGAAGAGGACCGAGTCCGAGGGCTGATCGCGACAGGGTTCCTCGTGGTCGGTCCTAAGATGCTCAGCGAGCGAGACAAATTGAAGCTCAAGATGGATGTGGTCGATGAGCAGGTCGACACGGTGGGTAAGGTGTTCTTGGGGATGACGCTCGGTTGTGCGCGGTGTCATGACCACAAGTTCGATCCGATCCCGACGACCGACTATTATGCCTTGGCGGGGATCTTTCGCAGTACCGACTGTCTGGACGGAGAGATTCAGCAGTATGTCTCCGACTATGTCCGTCGACCGCTCCCCATCGCACCAGAACATGCAGCCGCTCTCGCGAAGCATGAGGGGGAGAAGTCCGAACTGAAGAAGCAACTGAAGTCCGCGCAGGATGGCCTGAAGAAGTCCGAGACTGCGCTGAAGTCGGTTCATTCAGGCGGTCTACAAGTTGTCGTAGATGATTTGCAGGCGGTGAAGGTCGGCGAATGGAAAACCTCAGTGTTCACGAAGCCGTTCGTGGGCGAGGGCTATCGCCACGACGACCAGAAGGACAAGGGCAGCAAGACGATTCGTTACGTGCCAAGCTTGCCGGAGCCGGGTCTGTATGAGGTGCGATTGGCCTATACGGCGAGCGGCGGCCGAGCCAGCAATGTGCCCGTGACGGTGCAGCATGCCGATGGGAAGTCCGACCTCAGTCTCGATCAGCGTAAGGCCCCCGGGATCGACGGGCAGTACCACGCAATCGGGCAGTTCCGGTTCGATCCGGCCACCGAGAGCTTCGTCGAACTCGGCACGACGGCCACCGATGGGCATGTGATCGCGGACGCGGTCGCCTTTGTCGCAGTCGATGAACTCGCTGACATCGGCGGGACCGCTGACAAGGCTCCGCTGGAAGCGGCGCTGAAGACCTCGCAGGAGCAGGTCAAGGCGATCGAAAAGCAGATCAAGACCCACGACACCTCCGCCCCGCCGCCCGCACCGACCGCCATCGCCATCCGTGAAGCCACCGGCAAGATCGCCGACTGCGAGGTCTGCGTGCGGGGTGAGCCGCGCCAACTCGGGCCGTCCGTCCCACGCGGGTTCCTGCAAGTGGCCATGATTGGCGAACCAGCGGCTATTCCCAAGGAGGCCAGCGGTCGCCGCGAACTCGCCGATTGGCTGGCCGACTCTCGTCATCCTCTCACCGCCCGCGTCTATGTGAATCGCGTGTGGCAGAAGCTGATGGGCGAGGGGCTGGTCCGCTCGGTCGATAACTTCGGCGAGCTCGGGGAGCGACCGACCCACCCACAGTTACTCGACACTCTGACGGTCGAGTTCATCGAGCACGGCTGGTCGACCCGCTGGCTGATCCGCCAGATCGTCCTCAGCCAAGTCTACAGCCAAGACTCTCGCGACCGCCCCGATGTCTTCGACCAAGACCCCGAGAACCACAAGCTTTGGCGAGCCAATCGCAAACGCATGACAGCTGAGCAACTCCGCGATTCGCTGCTGGTGGTCAGTGGACAGCTCCAGCCGAGTGACGCCAGTTCCCCGGTGAAAGGGATGGGCAAGCTCGTTGACGACAACAAACCCGATGCCAAGGGGTACGAGGGAAGCGAGTCGTTCGTCCGCACGATCTATCTGCCGATCATCCGCAACGAGATTCCTGCACTACTCACGGTTTTCGACTTCGCCGATCCAGACTTCGTCGTCGGTCGCCGCGAGACGACGACCATCCCGTCCCAAGCCTTGATGATGCTCAACAACCCGTTCGTCTCGAAGGTCGCGAGTCAGGCCACTGACCAGATGCTGCGCGAGGCCAGCCCCTCGGACGACCAGCGACTGGAGTGGGCTGCGGTGCATCTTTGGGGCCGGTCAGCTGGCCCCACCGAGCAGGCGAAGATTCGCGAGTACCTCGACCAGGAACGCCCCGCCGGTGCAGATGACGCCGCTGTGCGGAAGGCGTGGGGCCGCACCGTGCATGCGATGTTGACCTCGACGGCGTTTCAGTTCATTGATTGACGGAGGTGTTCGTCCGGCTAGCCGATTCGCGTATTCTCGAACTCGATGTCTCTCCGACGACACCTGCTCACAGAGGAATCTCCCATGTCGACGGTCCCGCCCAAGTTGTCTGAAGTGCAATATCTGGAGATCGAGCGAAAGGCGGAGTTCAAGAGCGAGTTTTTCCGGGGCGAGATGTTCGCTATGTCAGGAGCGAATCGCCAACACAACCGAATTTCGGTGAATCTGATCCGATACCTCTCACAGCGGTTAAACGCTGGTCCCTGCGATGTACTCGGGAGTGACATGCGGATCCGGGTGTCGAAGACTGGGCTTTACACATACCCCGATTTGTCGATTGTCTGCGTCAGACCTCAATTTGCTGATGACCGTACAGACACCCTGCTCAACCCGAAAGTGCTGTTCGAGATCCTGTCCGACTCGACCGAGAAGTACGACCGGGGGTTCAAGTTCGAGAACTATCGTCAGCTCGATTCGATGCAGGAGTTTGTCATTGTCTCGCAGACGGAACCTCTTGTGGAGGTGTTTCAACGACTGCCTGATGGCGACTGGCTCCTGCGTGAGGCCCGGGCGCTCGAAGAATCGATCACGCTGCATTCCATCGGCATCACGCTTCCGCTGAGCGAGATCTATCTGCGAGTTGAGTTTCCCGGTCCGGACACCACTGTCGATTGAGGCAGGCAGACCTCAAATCGCGTAGACTAGAATTCCATCTCAGTCTCCGACGGCACACGCACCCAGAGGAATTCTCCATGTCGACGGTCCCGGTTCGCAAGCTGACTCCGGAGCAGTATCTGGAGATCGAGCGAAAGGCGGAGTTCAAGAGCGAGTTCTACCGGGGCGAGATGTTCGCCATGTCGGGTGCCAGCCGCCAGCATAACTTGATTGCCAATAACATTGGAGGGGAAGCTCGCAGTCGCCTGCGTGGTCGACCCTGCGAGGTCTACGGCAGCGACATGCGAGTCCGAGTCTCGAAGACGGGGCTGTACACCTACCCCGATTTGTCGATTGCCTGCGACAAACCACAGTTTGTGGATGACAAGGGGGATACTCTGTTGACGCCCAAAGTGCTGGTTGAGATCCTTTCTGACTCGACCGAGAAGTACGATCGCGGCACGAAAATGTCTCAGTACATGCAGATCGATTCGCTGCAAGAGTTCGTCCTCGTCTCGCAATCGATCCCCCGTGTCGAGGTCTATCAGCGCAGCTCCGATGGCAAATGGAGCTATAGTGATGCGACCGGGCTTGCGACCTCAATCACCTTGGAATCGGTCGGCATCACGCTTCCGCTGAGTGAAATTTATCTGCGGGTCGAGTTCCCACCTTTGGAGCCACAGACTGGCGAGTTGGTGAGTCGTGATCCGTAAGGCCCAGCGACTTGCAGCGTGAATCAGAGCGAGTTCAGTGCCCCGCCCCCATCAGAGCCCAAACCAATGTCACGAACGTTTTTCTACGTGCTGGTGTGGATGGCTGGGGCCAGCGTGGGTTATGCCGCAGACTTGGTCAACTTTGATCAGCAGATTGCCCCGCTGCTGGCCCGGCACTGTCTGGAGTGCCACGACGGGGCCGATCCGAAGGGGAAGCTCGATCTGAGCGAGGCCGCGCTGGTGGCGAAGGGTGGCGAGAACGGGGCAGTCCTCGTCGCTGGGGATGCAGCGGGTAGTCTGCTCTGGCAGCGAGTCCGCGATGGCGAGATGCCTCCGAAGTCCCAGCTCAGCGAGGGGGACAAGGCACTCCTCGAAGCCTGGATCAAGCAGGGTGCCCAGTGGGGTAGCGGGCCGATTGACCCGTTTCGGTACTCGTCCGAGAAACGAGCGGGGTACGACTGGTGGTCGCTCAAGGCACTCCAATCACCCGCCCTGCCCGCCCTGCCCGCGATTCCCGCCGAGTGGGAATCGCGAGTCCGCAACCCGATCGACCGCTTCGTGCTGGCTAAGGTGAAAGAACACAAACTCACTCCTTCGGACCCGGCTGAGACGCGACTGCTGGTCCGGCGATTGGCGTTCGAACTCACCGGGTTGCCGCCCTCGCCCGAAGACGTGGCCGCGTTTGAGAAGTCACCCACGCCGGAGATGTACAACCAACTACTGTCGAAGTATCTCGACTCACCGCAGTATGGCGAGCGATGGGCCCGGCACTGGCTCGACCTCGCCCGGTATGGCGAGAGCCAGGGGTTCGAGCGCGACAAGCTGCGTACCAACTCTTGGCCGTATCGCGACTGGGTGATTCGCTCGCTGAACGCGGACATGCCGTACGACCAGTTCGCACGCATGCAGATCGCGGGCGACCTGCTGAATCGTGACGACGCGGACGGGATCATCGCCACCGGGTTTCTGGTCGCCGCTCCCTATGACGAGGTCGGGCATACGCAGCAGAGCCTCGCCATGCGGGCCGTCGTGCGGCAGGACGAACTGGAGGACATTGTCGGGACCGTGGGGCAGACGTTCCTGGGCCTGACCGTGAACTGTGCCCGCTGCCATGACCATAAGTTCGACCCGATCACGCAGGTCGAGTATTACCAACTCGCGGCCTGCCTCGACGGGGTGCGGCACGGCGAGCGGAAATACACGACCGCTGCGTTGCGAACGGAACTGACTCAGACCGAGGCGAGGCAGAAAGCCATCGGCGAGGAACTGATCTCCATCGAGACGCCAGCCCGTGAGAAGATTCTCCAGAGCCGGGCCACGGGGAACCGCCCACCCGCGCCGCTGCCGCTCGCCCGTTGGGACTTTGCGACCGACCTCCAGGATCAACTCGGTGTCCTGCATGGTGTGCCTCGGAACGGAGCTTCGGTCCGCGAGGGTCGTCTGTTCGTGGACGGTCAGACGGGCTTCGTGACCTCTGCCCCGATCCCAGTGCGGCTCCAGGCCAAAACCCTCGAAGCCTGGGTGCAACTGGCGACCTTGATGCAGTCGGGTGGCGGCGTGATCGGCGTCCAGACCAAGGACGGGGCGAGGTTTGATTCGATCGTCTTCGCCGAGAAGGAACCGAACCACTGGATGGCGGGCAGCGAAGGATACGCTCGCTACAAGAGTTTCGGCGGACCCGGGGAGAGCGAAGCTGCGACTCGCCCGGTCCACATCGCCATCGTCTACGCCGAGGACGGCACCATCACTGCCTATCGCGACGGCCAACTGTATGGCCAGCCGTACGACAGCGGCGAGGCGGCGACCTTCGAACCCGGCACAGCTCAGATGGTGTTCGGCCTGCGGCACGGGACTGAAGCGGGTGGGGGCCGCATGCTGGCGGGGAGCATTGAAACCGCTCAACTCTACGACCGAGCATTGACTCCGGACGAGGTTGCCGCCTCCGCCGGACGCACCGACTTCGTCACGCTGGCTGAACTCGTCGCGTCACTCAGTGAGACTGACCGCACCCGCCGCGAGCAACTTCTGGCCGAGCGAACCCCACTCGGCGAGCGTTCGAAATCACTGAGGGACAACTCCGTTTACGCCTGCACCCCCAGGCCGCCGGAAGTGACTCGACTCTTGCTGCGCGGCAACCCCGGCACGCCTGGCGACCCGGTGTCTCCCCGAGGAATCGCTGCGGTGAATACACTCTCTCCCGACTTCGGCTTAACCCCCGACTCACCCGATCAACCGCGCCGCGTGGCCCTCGCGAACTGGATCGCGTCGAAGGACAACCCGCTCTTCGCCCGCGTGATCGTCAACCGCGTCTGGCAGCACCACTTCGGGGCCGGGCTGGTCGATTCGCCGAACGACTTCGGCTTCAACGGCGGACGACCGACCCATCCGGAACTGCTCGACCATCTTGCAAGCTGGTTCGTTGAGAACGGGTGGAGCTTGAAGAAGCTGCACCGGTTGATCCTCACGTCGAGTACGTGGCAGCAGTCGAGCCAGCGCCGGGCCGAGTGTGCCACGACGGATGCCGAGAACCGCTGGCTCTGGCGATACACGCCGCATCGGTTAGAGGCGGAGACGGTCCGCGACGCAATCCTGTCGGTCTCGGGGATGTTAAATCCGCAAGTTGGCGGGGCTCCGTACCAGGATTTCCGTACGTTCAACTTCAACTCGCAGTTCTTCGAGATGATCGACCCCGAGACACCGGACGCCCATCGCCGGACGATCTACCGCACCTGGATCCGCTCGGGTCGCAGCTCCCTGCTCGACGCCCTCGACTGCCCCGACCCAAGCACCACAGCTCCTCGCCGAGCCGTGACAACGACGCCGGTACAGTCACTCGCGCTGCTCAACAATTCGTTCGTACTGCGGATGGCAGACGCGACGGCGAAACGCCTCGAAGCTGAAGAACCCGCTGACATCTCCACTCGGATCGACCGGCTGTTCCAGAGGGCCTATGGGCGGGACTTGATGGACACCGAGCGGGCTCCGCTGGTCGAATTCGCTGAGAAGCACGGACTGGCTGCCCTCTGCCGGGTCGTGTTCAACAGCAATGAGTTCGTGTACATGGAGTAGGCCACCCAAGTGGCGACCGCCCTCGGGTCAGATCACCCAGCACAGCCGACGGATTGCCACCCAAGTGGGAAGCCGTCAACAGTCAGCCAGAAGGCCCTCCAGCCACAGTTCCGCACCCTTCAGAGTT
>JAYSUV010000511.1:0-10245 GCA_043718945.1 Planctomycetota bacterium | reverse complement strand
CCTGTGCAGCCTCGCCTACAGCGACCAGTGGGACCACTACTGGCAAACCGCCTGAAATCCAACGAAAAGAGAAATGCCACAATCCGCTCCTACACCCGACATCGCCTACGATGCAGCAAACCCGTTGCGTGAACGGCTGCATCGTCCTAGAATCCAACCACTACTGAACTTCCGTTGATGGACCACGGAGGAATTTGACTTCTCGGGCGGGGCATTTCACCGTATGAAACGGATTGCCGTTCTCGGTTCGACCGGTTCGATCGGCACCAGCTGTCTGGATGTGCTCAAGGCACAATCGACAGCCATGCGCCCCGTCGCGCTGACCACCCATCGCCGCTGGAAAGACCTCGCGGCCCAGTGCCACGCCTGCTCGCCCGAGGTCGCGGTCATCGCCGACCCGACAGTGGCGTCCGAGGTCGACCGCTCTGCGTTCCCTCACACCACGGAACTCCTCTTCGGCGAGGAGGCGGTCGCAGCTGTGGCCCGTCGCCCGGATGTCGATGTCGTCGTCTCCGGGATCGTGGGAGCTGCCGGGCTGCGGGGCACTTGGGCCGCCGTGGAAGCGGGCAAGGTCGTGGCCTTCGCCAACAAGGAAACGCTGGTCGTCGCGGGCCCGCTGATGATGGACTTCGCCCGCCAGACCGGGGCCACCCTGCTGCCCGTGGACAGTGAGCACAGCGCCGTGTTCCAGGCCCTCGCCAGCGGGAAAAAGAGCGAGGTCAAGCGGATCATCCTCACCGCCAGCGGGGGGCCCTTTCGCGAGTGGACCGCCGAGCAAATCGCCAACGTCACCACCGAGCAGGCACTGGCTCACCCCACCTGGAACATGGGGCCGAAGATCACCATCGACTCGGCCACGATGATGAACAAATCCCTGGAGATCATCGAAGCCCGCTGGCTGTTCGATCTCCCCGTCGAGCAGATCGAAGTCGTGGTTCATCCGCAGTCGATTGTCCACTCGATGGTCGAATACGTCGACGGTTCGGTCATCGCCCAGCTCTCGCCGCCAGACATGCGGCTGCCCATTCAGTATGCTCTCACCTGGCCCGACAGGACAGCTGGGGTCGCCCGAACGATGGACTTTCGTCAGACTTGGAGTTTGACGTTCGCTCCGCCCGATCTGGATCGATTTCCGGCCTTGCGGCTGGGATTCGAGGTCGCGGGTCGAGGGGGCACATGCGGAGCGGTCTTGAATGCGGCCAACGAGGTCGCGGTCGATCGATTCCTGAAACACGAACTGGCGTTTCCGCACATTGCCCGGCTTTGCCGGTCGGTGCTGGACGCTCATCCATTTGACGCTCATCCCACGCTCGATCTCCTTCTGGAGATGGATCGTTGGGCACGGCAGGAGGCACTGCGTTGGAACTCATAGCGGCCGGGGTGCTCCCCGAATATCTGACGACCATTGTGAACATCCTGACCGCAGCCGTCGGGCTCGGTCTGGTGATCTTCGTGCATGAACTCGGTCACTTCGCGGTGGCGAAGTGGTGCGGTGTGTATGTCGAGCGATTCAGCATCGGCTTCGGCCCCATGCTGTGGGTCCGCAAGTGGGGCGAGACCGAGTACGCCCTCTCTGCGATCCCCTTCGGCGGCTACGTCAAGATGCGAGGCCAGGACGACATCGATCCCGGTCAGATGACCGATGAGCAGGTCGCCGCTGACCCCCAGTCATATACTTCCAAAACGGTTCCGCAGCGGATGGCGATCATCTCGGCGGGCGTGATTATGAACCTGATCACCGGCTGGATGTTCTTCAGCGTGGCCTATGGACTGGGCGTGGAAGAGGTGCAAGCTCAGGTGGGCGAGGTCGTCATCGGCAAGCCTGCGTGGACCTACGGGATTCGACCAGGCGACACCCTCTTGAAGATCAACGGACGCAAAGTCCGTGAGTTCAACGACATTCTGCGCGGAGTGGCTCTCTCCTCTGGCACTTTGAAAATTGAGGCGATACGTCCGAATGGCACCGAATATCAAGTCGAGATTGATCCAGACATCTCGGGAGACCGGCGCTTACTCGGAATCAGCCCGGGCCAGGCCTTGCAGACCTACAAGCGGGCTGTGAGTTGTGGTTCTCCCGGTTCACCTGCCGAAGCTGCAGGTTTTAAAGCAGGAGATCTGATCACGGCGATCAACGGAACACCTGTCAAAGCCTGGAGCGAAGTGGTCCCCTTGCTCAATGAGAAGAAAGCGGAGACTCTCGATGTCACGGTGTCGCGGAAGGCTCCGGACTCCGATCCAGCTGTGCCCCCTCAAGTGGTGCAACTGAAGCTGGCCCCCGCGCCGGTGAAGATGCTGGGGTTGCGGCTGGAATTGGGCAAGATCACCGCGATCCGCAATGACTCCCCAGCTGCCAAAGCTGGTCTGAAAATCGGTGACCGCTTGGTCACGATCGAAGGCGAAGATGTGGGGCTCAAGCTCGATCCTCAGCAGTTGCCACTCTACTTCTACGAACATCGCGGGCAGCCTCTGCTGGTGGTCGTGCAGCGCGATGTCGAAGGGGGTGAGCCGCAATCGATCGAGGTCACAGTCACTGCTGATGACACCCTGCCGTGGAGCGAACCCGCTTTTGGTGCGGGTAGCCCGATGTCAATTCCAGGACTGGGACTGGCCTTCCAGTTCTTGCCGACAATTCTGTCTGTCGAAGAAGGTGGCCCCGCAGCCAAGGCGGGCATCAAGCCGCACACGATTCTGGCTGGCGTCAAGTTCCTGAAACGGAGTGGGACAGCGAAGGACATTCTGGGCGACGCCGATACCTTCGTCCCGATTGAAATCAATAAGGACAACAAGAATAGCAAGCCCGCCGAGGGGAGTTGGCCGTACGCCCTCTGGTTGTTGCAGATGACTGACCAGCGAGATATTGCCTTGTCGATCAAAGACGACGCGACATCCGCGGCTCGCGATGTGGCTCTCGTTCCGGCAGCAATCCCGGAACAGTACCAGCCCACTCTCAGAGGACTGGAACTCGGACCCGTGACCAAATTCAATCAAGCGGATGGTTTCCAAGAAGCCTGCAAGATTGGCACCCGCAAAACTAAAGACTCCATCACCGAGGTGTACCTCACCATTCGCAGCCTGGTCCGGCGCGACATGTCGTATAAAAATCTGCACGGTCCGCTGGGGATCGCCAAGTTTGCGTACATCATGGCCGACCAGGGGATGGCCCTGTTCCTGATCTTCCTGGGGGCGATCAGCATGAATCTGGCGGTGATCAACTTCCTGCCGATCCCGGTCCTCGATGGAGGGCACATGGCCTTCCTGATCTACGAGGGAATCACCGGCAAGAAGCCCACGGAGCGAGTAATCGCGATTCTGACTTATCTCGGGCTGGCCATGGTTTTGACTTTGATGGTGACGGTCATCTGTCTGGATCTGTTTGTGCATTGAGGGAAGCTGTCAGCGATCAGCTGTCAGCCAGCATGTCTCTGGGAGCCACGTTCGCCGGAACGAGGGGAAATTGGGTTCATGCTGTACGGGAAGGGGCGAGGCTCCTGGCTGAGCCGCCGGGGCGATGGGGTCTCGATCGGGCTCTCCGCGTAGCGGGAACTTTGCCCCCGTACTGTGAACACGATCCTCGTGCAGACGTTCGCTGTGGGTACGTTTGCGATGTGCCCGTAGCTCATGTCGCTCCGCGACTGAGATTCATCCCGCGGGATCTGCTTTTGAGCCATGTGTGAGCGGCACTTGAGCAGGCGGAATGCGAGTCGCGGAGCGACATCGCCCACGAGACAGCGTGCTTACAGCACTGGCCGTGCCCTCCCGTCACCCATGATCGCGACACATCTTCCCTCCCCTCTGGCTGAGGGCTGATCACTCCTGCTCCCATGAACCTCGTCATCTACCCCGCCATCGACGATACACGCCTTGATCGGGTCCGGCTCGCAGCGGGACCAGACAGCGTTATCGTCAATGCACTCGATGTGGCCACGGCCCTCCAAGCCATGCCGGTCGCCGATGCCTTCTTCGGCAAGCTCACTCCGGAGTTGCTGGCAGCTGCGACACGATTGAAGTGGGTACAGTCGCCGACGGCCAGTTTGGAGCACTATCTTTTTCCGGCGCTCGTCGAGCATTCGTGCGTGCTGACCAACATGCGGGGGATCTTCTCGGATGTGATCGCGGACCATGTTCTGGGGTATGTGCTGACGTTCGCCCGGAACCTGCATCTGTATCGCGATCAGCAACGCTCCGGACGTTGGGAGGCCATCGGCGGCGGGCCAGCGCTCCCGAACTTTGCAGTCGGTCCCGGCGAGGTCAGCCCCGTCGATAGGGCGCATCTGCACCTCGCCGACTGCACGCTGGGCGTTGTCGGTGTCGGGGCCATTGGCGAGGAGGTCTGCCGCCGGGCACGGGCCTTTGGGATGCGCATCCTCGGTGTCGACCCGGTGCCGCGCGTGATCGAGAACCTCTGCGAGGTCAGCTCTCTGGATCAGCTCGACTCCCTCCTCTCCCAGAGTCACTTCGTCGTCATCGCCGCCCCGCATACTCCGCGCACCGACAAACTCTTCCGTGCCGCAACCCTCGCCCGCATGCGTCCCGGCAGCTACCTCATTAACATCGGTCGGGGCATCATCGTCGACCTCGCCGATCTGACCGCCGCCCTCCAGTCCGGCCACCTCGCCGGAGCTGCCCTCGATGTGTGTGAGGTCGAACCACTCCCCGCCTCGTACCCGCTGTGGCAGATGCCGAACGTCCTCATCACCCCGCACGTGGCCGCTGCGTCTGTGCGTGTGTCCGAGCGACATAACTCCGTGTTGCTCGAAAATGTGAGGAGATTCGCCCACAATCAACCGCTGCTCAACGTAGTCAATAAACGCGAGTGGTACTGACCCGTGGCGAGCGGCTTCCAACCTGTCGTCCCACCGATTCCTCTCCCCCTCAAGAATGGATTCCACCATGTTCAAGACCCCATTGCTCGCAATGGTCATCTGCTGTTCTTGGGCTTCATCCGCGATCGCTGAAGATTATCTCCTTCGCATTGATGAGATCGGATTCGTCGACAGACTCCCCTCCGAGAAAGACCTGCCAGAAACGACTTTTAGGAGCGTTGAGGTCGTTGTCCGTCCAGACTCGACATTCCACACGAAGACCATCATCGGAGCGGAAACTGTGATTGTGTCCGGGAAACTATGCCCCAAGGACAAAGGCGGCTTCAGTCTTCAGATTCACTATGAACATACCGTCGTCGACACCGGCATCATTCTGCCCAACGAAGAGGGCATCATGAAGCCATTACTCCATATTATGAGTGCGAATACAACCATTGCGATCGCCATCGACGAGTCCGTCGTCCTCGGAGGCATCGAAACGAAACAACGTGAGACAAGCAATCCCGAAAAGCACTCGAAAACCCGACTCGTGTCGGTCCTGACTAAGCACACGCCTACCAAGACCGACGAATGAAAAGCAGCCATGGCACGCCCCGGGGTCGCCGACCAGGCGACCTCTGAACTCGACTTCGGTTCACATCGAGCAAGGTATCTTCCATGAACGCCACCTCCTCGACTGAACCACCACCCCGCCACCGACTGCCACGTCTGTTCGCATTGCTGGTCATCGGCCTGCTAATCATCGGGGCCACAGCTGCCTATCGTTACTACCGCTACGCCCGCCCGCTCGGTAGCGGGCCAGCTGGTCCGATTGTCTCGCGAGAGGCATTCACTTCTGTCTGGAGCGAGCGGCCCGTCGTGCTGCTCGGCCTGGGCGACAGCATCACACAAGGCCTGGGAGCTTCGCCGGGTCATACCTATTTCGGTCGACTGGTCAAGAACTCCGCTGACGAATTTGACGACATGCAGGGCATCAGCCTGTCACACGTCCTCCCGCATCTCGAACCAATCAACCTCGCCATCTCGGGCACAACTTCCATTGAATGTGTCGACTACCAGCTGCCCAAATTGAAACCCTATGAAGTGGAGACCTTTGGCATTGTGGTCATCACCACGGGCGGTAACGACCTGATCCACAACTACGGCCGCACCCCACCTCGCGAAGGGGCCATGTTCGGGGCCAGAGCGAGCGAAATCGGCGAGTGGGTGACGAACTTCGAAGCTCGCCTCGACACGATCGTGGGCCGTGTGCGTGAGACCTTCCCCGGCGGTTGCCGCATCTTCATCGCCAACATCTATGACCCGACCGACGGCGATGGCGACATCGAGCATGCCGGACTGCCTCCTTGGCCCGATGGGCTGCACGTCGTCGCAGCTTATAACGAAGTTCTAAACCGGTTTGCTGATCGCCACCCGGATGTGACCCTCGTCGACATGCGAGGGGCATTCCTCGGCCACGGCATCCACTGCACCCACTTCTGGCACCGGCATTACCGCCCAGACGATCCGCACTACTGGTACTGGGACAACCTCGAAGACCCGAATGACCAAGGCTACGACGCGATCCGCCGCCTGTTCCTGATCGAAATGGCCCACGTATTGCCAGACGAGTTGTAATGTTGTTGGACGTGTGACCTATACAATAGTCGGATGGAGGAAAATCGCCACAGAAGCTTAGAGAGAGCCGGACTGCTGGACTGTCACTTTGTCGAATACACAGTCACGACAGGCTGGAAGCCTATCCCACAGTTCGCTGGCGTTACTTGTCCGTTCCGGTCGATACAGGGCGAACCGAGAGTAAGTCCGCTTCGATCATCGACATGATGACCTGTCGGGCCAACGGGGCAGCAGCCTTGCCACCGGAGCCGCCGTGTTCAAGGAACACGGCGAAGGCGTAGCGGGGGCGGTCGGCGGGGACGTACCCGGCGAACCAGGCGTGGTCGGGTTTGTCGTTGCCGACTTGGGCGGTCCCTGTCTTGCCCGCGATGAGCAAGCCCGGCACTTGAGCCTTGTGTCCGGTGCCTTGCGGATGCTCGACGGTCAGCTCCAATCCCTCACGGATCGCATGCAGGGTGCGGTCGGAGAGCAATTGCTCGGGCACCGCATCAGGACCGTAGCCTGGCCCCCTAGGTCCGGGCGGAACGGACGTGGACGTCCGTTCTACGGCACTGGCGAGCTGGATGTTTCCGGAGGAGACCGTGGGATCAGTAGGCTCGTTCTGCATGAGCCTCGGCCTGATCGCCCGCCCGCCGTTGCCGATGATCGCCATCAGCTTGGCGACTTGCAGCGGGGTGACGGTCAAGTCGGCCTGCCCAATCGCGAACTGCCGCGTCGTACCGGGATACCAGCGGTCGGTCTGGCCCGCTGCGGAGCGCGAGGGCACCTGTCCTGCGCGCTCGCCGCCGATGTCGATCCCGGTCGAAGCACCGAAGCCCAATCGTCTGGCCCACGATTCAATGGGTTGCGGCCCGACTCGCTCAGCCACGTCATAGAAGTAGACGTTACACGATTGGCTCAGTGCCGTGGCGAGCGTCACGTCACCGTGCCCGACACCGAAGTGACGATAGACGTAACAGCGATCATGCTCGGGATCGTTTAAGTACCCCTGACAATGAAACGGCTCCTCGGGCGAGAGAATGCCGAGTTCGAGCCCCGCGATCGCGGTCACGGCCTTGAACACCGAACCGGGCGGCACGGTGGCTTGCGTCACGCGAGAGAGGAATGGGTGGCGGGGATCTTTCGACCACTGGCTCCACTGTTCCTTCGACGGATGCTGCATGGCGGCGAGGTCATAGCGCGGGCTGCTGGCGGCGATCAGCGTCTCGCCACTGCGCAGGTCGAGGACCACGATGGCTCCAGCGGATGGGATCACCGCCTCTTGTGATCCATCCGGTGTGGCCTCGGTCGAGTCCTCCAGCGGCTGCCCTGCGAGGGCATCATCGAGCAGCTGTTCGGCTTGCTGCTGGAGGGAGGCGTCGATGGTGAGTGTAATGTCGGACCCGTTGCGCGGGGGACGTGTGACCTCTTGCTCGATGATCTCGCCCGCGTGATTGCGGACGACGCGGCGGAGTCCGCGAATGCCGCGCAGGCGGGCGTCATAGGCCCGCTCGATCCCGCTCTTGCCGTAGCGGTCGCCCACTTCGAGGGCGAGCGGGTCCCCCTCGGGGAAGCGGGTCTTCCGTAGCGCAATCGCCGTGGCATCGACCGTGGTCCGCAGCCCAATGACATGCGGCGCGATCTGGCCAAGCGGGTAGATGCGTTCACTGGAGGCCCGAATCTCGACACCGGGGAAGCGGGACGGCTGGGACTCGATCGTAGCGACCTGTTCAATCGGAACATCATCGAGCAGCGTGTGGGTCAGCAACTCTTCCCGCAGCACGAGGGGCGCGGAGTTCAGTCGCTCCGGGGGAGTGGAGAGTTCGCGCCAGAGTCGATCCAGTACGGAATGCTCCGAGTGTGTCTTCGAAGCATTCGTCGCGCGGGCCTGCCGCCTGTCATTGACCGACTGGGACATCGATTCGATCTGAAGCTGAATCGACTGGCGGCGCTGGGTCAGTTGCTCCGTGGAGCGACCGGTGAGGGTGGCCAGCGATTGCCAGAGTTCGTCGCGCTCGCGGAGGACGGCGGTTTGCGATTCGGTGATGCGACGGAGATCTTTCCGCTCACTGCGGGGCAGGCGTTCCCGCGCGCGGGCCTTGAGCCAGTCGGCATTCACCGGCTCTTCGAGCCAGCGGAAATGCACCTCCATCGAGTACCGGGGCTGATCGAAGGCGAGAATCTGCCCATCGCTCGACAAGATGCGGCCATCCGTGGCGGGCAGTGTTTCAAACGACTCGGTCGTCTTGTTCCACGCCGCCAGATACCGCTCCGGGATGATGACTTGGAGCCAGACCAGCCGCATCCCGATCAGCAGTACCGGGATCACGAACGCCAGGTACAACATCCCCAGCCGCGCTCGCGGGGCAGCGTCGACCGACCAGCCGGGAGCGGGTGTCGGTTCGTTCCAAGGATGGTGCAGGCTGTTGCGCATGGGGGGAGGAGAGTGTGCATCGAGTCAAGCCCAGGGGTTGCAACCCCTGGGCGTTCTGAACTGAAAACTGACCACTGAGAACTGATCACTGACACGGGATCACTGACCGCCGAAGGCTGTGGTAAAGGTCGTCGCGCCATCGACCTTGACTTCCTTTTTCGAGGGGAAGAGCTGAATGACCTGAGCCTCCAGTGGACTCGATGGCCCCCCCGGATACTGGTACGCATCCACCGTGGCGTTGTCGCGTCCCTTGCCTCGCAGAGTGAACATCTCTTTCGCTTGTTCATATTGAAGCGAGTAAGCCTGGGCGAAGAACAGGTGTCCCTCCATCGAGGCGTTTCCGAGCGCTTCGATGGAAACGGTGGGCGGCTTTCCGGCGACTTGATCACGGGAGATTTCCACTGTCAACGTGTCACTGCCCACCCAGACCGCATGACTGGCGTTCTCGCCTTCCGTAGACAGGTCGTCTCGTTTGAAGGTCATGTTCGCCACTTTCACCGGGGCATAGATTAACTGGACATCGTCCTTGAGCTTGCCCCAATGATCCTTCGTGTTGCCTTCTAACCGGCTTTCGAACTCGATTCCAACGTACTCCCACTCTAGGTTCCGATTGGCATCTGCCGGTCGGTTGGCTTGAGCTGTGCCTTGCGACTGGACCAGCATGCGACGAGTTCCGGTGCGTCTCCAGTCTTCGATTGTCCCTGGCCCGGCCCCTTGGAACTGACCCGATTCCTGATTGATTTCGAACTGCGTCAGCTTGGCGATCAATTTCTCGATCAAGATATGTTTCGAGCTGTACTGGTACATCTCGACCGAGACCTTATCCAAACATTTCATTGTCTGGATGGCTAAGCCCTGAGTGTGGGGACGATCCTCGCTGAAGTCGATGCGTCCATTCAAGACGGCGGTCATCTCCTCGGCCCGAATCGTGCTGTCGAGCAGTCTCGCTTTCACATTTTGGAGAAAGGTCGCTTGCTGTCCATCGAACGTGATTCGTTCGACACACGCAATGTCTGCGATCGCGGGTGGATTGAGGGCATTCCCAGAGAAGTCGCGATCGACCGGGAACCGGAGTACGCCTTGCCCTTCAATGGTTGCCAGGTTCTGTTCGCGGTCAATAACCAGTTTCGGGCCCTCGATGGAGAAGTCTCCAAACTTGGCAATGACAGGCTCGCGAATGTTTCCCTTGTCGTCAACCACTCCCCGCAGAGTCAGGATTTGCCGAGTGCCCCCTTCGTTGGTGACATCAAACTCGCGCGCCGTGACCCGCACCGGTTGTTGATCGAATGGCAATTCGCTCCCCGCAGATTCGGGAGCGACGCGGAAGACCTGAACTCCCTCCACTCCGTGGAGTTCTCGGAGATCAGCCTGTTGTGTGGCTGCGTCAAAGAC
>JAYSUV010000052.1:0-6408 GCA_043718945.1 Planctomycetota bacterium | reverse complement strand
GGTTGACCCGTGGCCTGCCCCAGCAAGTCCCACAACGCGATATCGATTCCGCTGATGGCATGCGTGATCGACCCACCACGTCCCAGCCAGAACATGTGTTGATGCAGCTTTTCGCTGACCCGCTCCGGCTCCAGAGCAGTCTCGCCGAGATAGAGCGGTGCTAGGACAGCGAGCGACGCCCGGACGAGAGCATCGTTCGTGAACACGCTCCCGAGTCCAATCTCACCGGTATCGGTATGCACCGCGATCAGGGTGTGGACGCAATCATCCGGTCGCAGTTCGTTGCTCCAGCCGCCTTCCGGAGTCGCTCCCCGCAAACCGGCGCATCGAATGTCAGTGATCTTCATGAGTGTCGCTCGTGTCGTTGAAAGATCTTCGCGTGAGGCCGAAACGTGACCGCAGTGTCCAGCGGAAAGATCGGGCGTGGACACCGAGTATGACCGAGATACGGCAGGTTCGCACTCGATGAACCGGAAGCATCAATGTTGAGCATGCTCGTACACCACTCCGCGAACATGTGCGGTTGACAATGCGGCGACTTCACCACAACAGCTGCGAACCTCGCCGGGTTCTGGCCGAGTGAATAGAAGAACGAACGATCGTAGAGACTCACCGCGCGGCTACTGACAGCCAGCGTGAAGTTGTCGACTTCCAGTATTGCAGAGAGGCCCGCAAACCACTTCTCCCCGAACGACTCGCTCTGGAAATGGCCATCACCGAGGAGGCGGACCGTCGCCCGGATGGGGAGTGGCGGGAACCTCGCCGGGTCAAGTGTGCCGCCGATCGTCGTCTCAATCGTGGCACCGATTCCAGCTGCAAAGGCTTTCTGCATCGCTGGGGCATCGACGATGGGAATCAGCGTGCGGCCCGTATAGCCGGTCTCGATCAATGTTCGCAGCACGGCGTTGCTGTCGCCCGAGGCTCCCGAACTGGTGGCATCAGCGGCATCGACTAGCCCGACTGTACCCGTGGTCGATGATCGCACTCGGCGAGCCATCTCGGCGAGGCTGATCAGCGGCACCTGCATCCGTTCATGGTGGCTCCAGAAGTTCTCGGCGATGCGGACCGCCTCGCGCTCTGCGAGTTCCGGGTCGTTGTTGGTGACCACGAAGCTGTAGGTCTGTAAGGCGGGGACATCGGTAAACGGGTTGCCAATGAACATCCCGGCGGAGAGTCCCGCAGGACCGGTCTCGGCTGCCTGGGCCAGGCGAATGCTCTCGCCAAACAGACCTGTTGCGGTGATCAGTTCATCCCCGCGCACGAGAGCGGGGATGGCCACCTTCGCCGTGACCGGTCGCACTTCACCTGCCATGATCCGCAACAACAGACGGGCCGCGCGCTGACCGGTCTGGAAGAAGTCAACATGCGGGTACGTGTGGTAGGCCACAATCGCATCGCTGTGCTCGACCATCCGGTCGGTCAGGATTCCATGCAGATCGAGCGAGACGACAATCGGAATCTCCTCGCCCAATACCTGTCGAGCTGCGGCCAGCAGAAACCCTTCGGGGTCGAGTTCGTCTTCACTCGCCATTGCCCCGTGCATGCAGAAGTAGACTCCATCGACCGGGGGCGCGGCCTTCAAGCTCTCGATGAACTCGCGAGAGATCCGCTGCCAGTCGTCTCTCGCCAGAGTGCCGCCCGAGGTAATAAAGCACGCGCTGTACGTGGGGACCAGTTCGATGTCGGACTCCGCATCGAACACGCTGACGGCCCCGCCGATCTCATTGCGGACCGTGCGGTGGTACTCGAGCAGCGCCGGTCCGTGACGCAGGGCAAAGTCCTCCACCGTGCTGAGGTGCGGATTGAAGGTCGAGACCTCCTGCTTACACTCTGCGATCAAGATGCGACGTCGGGTCATCGTGATTACTTCTCCGTCTGAGTGAGGATGAATTCCATCGCCGCGCAGGTGTCGGCGTAGTGGGTCGAGTGGCCACCGTCATCCTGGTGCAGGCTCAGCACCCGGCGGTCCGACTTCTTCAGCAACTCCACCAACCGCAGCACGCTCTCCGGCGGCACGGCAGTGTCCTTGCCTCCCGTGGTACAGGCCAGCGGCATCGTGAACTGCTCCGGAAAAAACTCGGCACTGCGACGGCGATACTCATCCGGAACCTCGGCCTTCGTCCCCCCGAACGAGGCTTGAATCGCCTCCTGAAACTGATCGTACTCGACCAAGTTGGCTGTGCCATTCAGGCTACACACTCCATCGACCAGTTCCGGATGTAGCACCGCGAACGTCAGCACAGCTGTGCCGCCCATCGACCCGCCTGCGAGAAAGACGCGGCTGATTTTGTGCTGCTGTTTGACCTCTTGGAGGATCTGCAACACATCGGCTTCCGCGAGAGGGCCCATCCACGAGATCTTGGCTCGATAGTCGGGCGAGAGCAGGATCATCCCGTGCTTTGCGGTGACATCCCGGACTCCCCGGCACTCATCGCGAGTCTCTCGGATGAACTGCCAGCGATCCGAGCCATGTCCATGAAACGCCAGCACGAGATCGTGCTTCTCGTCCGGGTTGAAGTTCTCTGGTAGCAGCTCAACATAGCGCTGTTCGCTCTGATCGGCTTCAGAGACAAACACCACATCCCGGGGCTCTGCCCCGTAAGCAAGCTGCAGCGTCGAGAAGCCTATGCAGATCAGGTATAGGGTCGGAATCAGCTTCATGTCACCACTCCGCCGTCGCTCGCCAGACGGTCACTCGGTTCATCACCGTCGGTGGGAAGTGTCATGCGTGGAGCACCTCATCCAGACTGACCTGTTGGGCAATGACCGCCACGCAGTCCCCCTGCTGAGTCAGGCAGGGAATGCGCGTGGTAATCAAGAAGCCGGAACTCCGAGCGATGATCGGCTCCGGGGCGCGGTCGGGGCGCTCCAGATGATGGATGTAGCCCACGGTCTCTCCCCGCTGGACCATCGTCCCCAGATCGCAGCAGATTTCGAAGATTCCGGACTCGGGGGCCAGCAGATAATCATCGCGGTTCAGGGCCTGAGTGAGTATGGCCGGTGGCTGGCCCAGACTCGTACGAGTCGCCTCGACTCCATGAAGCAGACCGACATGGATCAAGACGTTTCGCAGTCCACTCTGGGCAATCCGGTGAACGCTGGCCGACACTCCTTCGCCGCCCGCCAGTTCGGTCGTGACCACGAGCTTCCCCTGGTTCTCGGCCTCGACGGGCAGCAACCCCGTTCCCGCAATGTCCGCATAGAGAAAGGAGAAATCCGTATTCCAAGCCAGCATGGCCGCCAGCATCTTCTGGCGCTGCTCGCGATCCGCGACGAGGTGCATATGCGAGCAAGGGACAAACTCCATGCTGCGACCTCCCGAATGAATGTCGATCACCACATCACTCAGGGGAAAAAGAACCGTCGACAGGAAGTGAGCCACCTGGCTCGTCACCGCCCCTTCCGGCTCCCCGGGAAAGGCCCGGTTCATGTTCATCCCATCCAGTGGTGAAAGTCGCGTGGCCGCCTTCGCAGCTGGAAGATTGAGCGAGGGGATCAAGATCAACCTGCCCGAGATCTGCTCCGGGGTCACCTCGCGCGCCAGCTTCATAGCCGCGATCTGCCCCTGGTACTCGTCGCCATGATTTCCTCCCAGCACCAGCACGGTTGGTCCCGGACCGTTCACGATCACAGTGATGGGAATCATGACATTGGCCCACCCGCCCAGATTGTGCGAGTACGGGACCTGCAGAAAGCCCTGCTGCTTTCCGGGTTGTTCAAAGTTGATGAGGGTGAACAGCATGAGCGATGAGGTCCGTCAGTCAGATCAATCTGGCCACGCCTGATAGGGAAGGGCTGTGGGAGCAGAGGTCTCGACACATTAGCGTTCACTGATGACCAGTGGTAGACAACGCTCTCGATCTCGTCCCATTACGCGGCAGATTCACCAATCGAAGTGTTCGAATAATTCCGCATGGTTTGTCATGCCAGATTGCTCACGAAGCCGCTGTGCCGGTACACTCACATCAACCCCTGTTGAAGTAAGCTGCGACTCCCAGAGAGGATGGTATGACTGACACCGCGTTCAGAAAGCGATGGCTTGGGCTGTCTCTCAGCGGCCTGCATGTGATCGTCACGTTCTGTTTCTGGGGCAGTTCCGGGGCAAGAGCCGATGAGCCGATTGCGGTGGCAGCCTCGACATCGACATTGTTCGACCAGGCCTCCGGAGTCATCGTTCGGCGGTGTCTGGAGTGTCACCAAGCCAGCGAAGCGGCGGGCGGTCTGGTGCTGTCGCATGCAGAGGGGTTTTTGAAGGGCGGAGACAGCGGAGCGGTTGTGGTGGGGGCAGGTGGTCCATTGGTCGAGCGAGTTCACGCGGGAGAGATGCCTCCCGAGCGGAAGGGCCTGTCGCAGAAACTTCCCGAGGCCGAGGCGCGAGTTTTGGAGCAGTGGATCGCGGGCGGCGCTCCTTGGCCGAAGGGGCGGGTGCTTGACCCGTTCGAGCGAACGACAGATCTGCGCGGCGGGAAAGACTGGTGGTCGTTGCAACCTGTGGTGCGACCCGATCTCCCGGCGGGCGAGAGACCACATCCGGTCGATGCCTTCATCCAGCAGAAGCTTGCTGCCGAGAAGATGACCCCCGCTCCGAGGGCCGACCGGCGGACCTTAATCCGGCGGCTCTATTTCGACCTGCTGGGGTTGCCGCCCTCAGTCGAAGAGATCGACGCCTTCGTCCATGACCAGCGGCCCGATGCGTGGGATCAACTGGTCGACCGGACGCTCGCCTCGCCGCATTTCGGGGAGCGCTGGGCGCGGTACTGGCTCGATCTGGTGCGGTACGCGGAGACGAGCGGGTACGAGCGAGATCAGCCGAAACCGTTTGCGTGGAAGTATCGCGACTGGGTGGCCCGCGCGATCAACGAGGACATGCCGTATGACCAGTTCATCATCGAACAACTCGCCGGAGATGAGCTGCCAGACCGCACCGAGTCGACGGTGATCGCGACCGGGTTTCTGCGGCTCGGCACTTGGAACGATGAGCCGAACGATGCCGAGGACTATAAGTACGAACGGCTCGAAGACCTGGTTCACACCACGTCCACAGCCTTCCTCGGCATGACGGTCAAGTGTGCCCGCTGTCACGATCACAAGTTCGATCCGATCCCGCAGAAGGACTACTACCGCATGGCCGGAGCCTTCTGGGCCGGGCCGATCGCAGCTCGCAATCCCGCGTTCGTCGGTGGCCCGAGTCCGGAGGAGTTGGCCACGCCGGAGGTTCTCGGCTGGACTGACCTCGGGCCAACACCGGGGCCGCTGCACTTGCTCAAGAATGGGGAGCGGCACGCGCCGCGCGATGTCGTCGCTCCGGCGTCGCTCTCGTTCTGGCCTGCCAAGTTCGGCGAGTTCGCTCCGCCGAAAGAGGGAGCCAAGACCTCGGAGAGGCGGCTGCAACTGGCCCGCTGGATCGCTGATCGAGAGAACCCGCTGACCGCGAGGGTGATCGTGAACCGGCTCTGGTTGCACCACTTCGGCCAGGGGCTGATGCGGTCGCCGAACAACTGGGGCTTTACGGGTGAGCAGCCGACGCATCCGGAGTTGCTCGACTGGCTGGCTTCGGAGCTGGTGGGGAAGGGGTTAGAGGGGAGTGGTGAGAGGTTAGTGAAAGAGGGGTCACCGAGCGCGAACAGTTCTACTGACCCTCAACTCTCAACGCTCAACCCTCAACGTTCCCATTGGAGCTTGAAGTCGATTCATCGCTTGCTGCTGACCTCGGAGACCTACCAACAAGCGTCGCTGCATCCGGAGCAAGCGGCCTATGAACGGCGAGATTCCGGCAACCATTTCTGGTGGCGAGCCGAACGTCGGCGGCTCGATGCCGAGGCACTCCGCGATGGGCTGCTCGCAGCCAGTGGTGAGATTGACCTCCGCATCGGCGGGGAGGGGTTCCGACCCTCGATCAGTTCCGAGGCCCTCGAAGGGCTCTCCCGCAAAGACGCCGCCTACAAGGCATCCCCCGAAGCCGACCAGCACCGCCGCAGCTTCTACACCTTCATGCAGCGCAGCTTGCTCCCACCGCTGATGACGACGTTCGATCAGTGCGACACGACGTTGCCGTGCGGCCAGCGCGATGTATCGACGGTCGCCCCGCAAGCGTTGGCACTCCTCAACAATGAGTTCGTCCACCAACGGGCCGAGGCTTTGGCGACTCGGCTCACGAAGCCGGATGGGGATGAGCGACAGCAGGTCCGAGCAATCTGGCAGTCGATTCTGAAGCGGCAACCGGTCGACGGCGAGGTCACCGCCGCCCTGGCTCATCTGCGGGTACAACGAACACGATTCGAGCAATCCGCCACGGCAATCCCGTCACCACTGGCCGAACCGCTCGTGGCTCCCCTCCCCGAAGGTCTGCGTCTGTGGCTCAATGCCGATCAGGGAGTCGTGGCTGACGAGAACAACCAGATCAGCGCG
>JAYSUV010000510.1:0-3601 GCA_043718945.1 Planctomycetota bacterium | reverse complement strand
TTCTTCGAGTCCCGTCAAAGGTCGCATGGGAGCTATGCCTCCGTAAATCCCTATGCCGTCAGGCATTTCGAAATCCCCCCAAAGAGTCGGATGAACCTAAAATCTGTGCAAATCTGGTGATTCTGTGTACCAAACCCTCCTGAAGCGAGCGTCTGCAGAGCGGAGAATTCGTACACGGATTTCACAGATTTCAGAGGGCTGGTTGAGGCAGTCGCGACTCAGGGTGATGGGGATCGTCGCGGTGGGTGGGGCACGGAGTCACTCCCGAGTGTTGTGATCGGAAACCCCGACGGTTCACCACTCTGGTCTTGCCCATCACGCGATTTTATCGGGCCAGCGTCTGGCGAGATTCCCCTCCCCCTCTCTGATTACTCAGTCCTGCTACGGGTTGAGGCGAGTCGGCTCAGGCGGCGGGGGAGGGGATTGGGAGCGGAGAACGAGGATCGCGCGTTGGCGGTTGCGGCCTCCGTTGTAAGTGTTGTTATAGAGGAGACCGTTGCCTCCCGGTCGACCGTCGAGTTGCAGCGCCGGATGGGGATTCGAGAGGACTTCCAGGGCCGGGGCGGCTGGTGCAGAGCGAGCAATCGCGGGCACCTCGAAGTTCTGCTGCTGTTTGACGGGGGAACTTCGATCCGCGTTCTTGAGCGACTGGACCTGACGCTGCATGATCTCGGAGTAGAACTCATCTCCGTTTTCGATGACGATCGAGTTGCCGTTCACGAGAGACGCAGCCTTCTCCTTGTCGCGTGCGACATTGTCCAGCTTCCTGTCAGTCTGCTCACTGTCGTCTCCCACCTGCTGCTGCCCACCCGCCATCGATTTACGAGCGACCGGCCCCCCTTTCGACATGTTTTCACCTGCGGCCCGGCTCCCTGGCACGGGGACGGCGCTCCGCAAGGCCGCAGCAGGAGCGGCCTCCGCAGCTTGCGCAGTGGGACTATTCAGCGAAGCCAGCTGGGCTTCGCCTGCTTCCTGGAGGCCGAGTGGTAAGTAATTCAGAGCGACGACTTCCTGAAGATTCTGACACTCGACCATCGCGGTATTGAGCGAGCCCGTCTCAGCCTCAACAAGATAGACCTTGATCATTTCCGAGGGAGCGGGCAGGGCGGCTTGACGCTCGCTGCCTGTCGTCGATTCGGAATGTTCCCGGCGATCCGGGGCTAGGAGAGGCACGATGCTATGTTTTTCGAGGAGGAACTCGACATCTCGGGCACTGCGGCGGACATCGACGACGGTATATTCGGCAATCATCGGGACATCGCCGCCCTCGATCAACTGGCTGACAATGTCGCCCGGCTTGAGGTCGCGCCGCCGCTCGATACGGGCGAGTAACTCGCTGGGGCCGGTGCCGTCGATGTTTTCACTGGTATCAGCGATCGCCTCCATCGCGCCGCCAAACCCTGCTCCGTCCGGGGCAGCCATGCTCGCCATCACGGGGGAATCATTGGATGCGAAGCTCTCGCCCGGGAAATCAGCACTCACCGCCGGTACCACAGAGGCGTCCTTCATGGATTTGGCTAGGTCCTCGATCGTCATCGATCGCGGCCCATGGTCGACGATCAAGTCAGGCGGGCTCAAGTCAGGCAGCAATGGCCACACCGCCGCGACCAGCAATGCCAGCGAACTCACCATCAACATCAGCGGCATCCACCGCCTCCGAGAGGGGGCATCGCTGCTCGATATCACTGGTCGGATGGCCGCAATCCGCTGCATGACGCGTGGTCGCAGATCGATCTCGGGCAGGTCATCCGCCAGGTCGCTCAGCTGCTGGCTCAGTCCTGTCAGCATGCTCAACTCGGCCCGTAAGCCGGGCTGCGCTGTCACCAGACGTTCAACTTCCGCACGTTCGACGGCGGAGAGTTCTCCGTCGTAAAACGCAGAGAGTCGATCATCGGGACTGTGAGCGGTCATGGGAGGGATCGTTGAGGGTTGAGGGTTGAGGGTTGAGGGACCAGACTTCCGAAGTCTTTGCGGCGAGGTTGTGAAGGGTCTTAGCCCTCAACGCTCAACCCTCAGCGCTCCACGGCTTTCAGGGTTCGGTTCAGTTTGGCCCGCAGCTCCTGACGGGCTCGATGGATTCGGCTGCGAACGGTGCCAATGGGACTTTCGGTCAGAAGAGCGATCTCTTCATAGGGCAACCCGTCAATCTCCTTCAGAATCAGGGCAGTCCGGTAGTCGTCACCCAACTCGTCGAGGGCGCTTCGCAGCAGTTGTCGGTCTTCTTCGGATTGCAACGAGTGGGAGGGTTCTGAGGAGGGATTCAGGTCGGTCGGTTCCGACCCGGTTTGCTCTCGCATGGCGTCCAGTGACGCCCCGGATCGGACTCGCTGCTTGCGGCGGAGAGTCGCAGCGGCATTCCAGGCAATCCGGAAGAGCCAAGAGTAGAACGCGGACTCTCCGCGGAAAGACTCCAGCTTCAGAAATGCTTGTAGAAACGCATCTTGCGACACATCCAGAGCGTCATACTCATTGCCCAGCAGTGTCTTCAGCGTCCGCAGGAGTCGACGCTGATACTTCGAGACAAGATCACCGAACGCTTCCGGATGACCGGAGCGACAACGCTCGATCAGAAGTTGGTCGTCAGTGATCAAGGAAAAGGCATCCGCCAAGTGAGACGAGGGGCGGGGTCAACGAGTTCCCGAAATCCGGGCGATTTCCGTCAGACTCGCCGAGCCGGGACTGCGAGTCGTTACCGGCAGAGTAAGAACTGACACGGGACACTCTAGGCGACTTGCGTGCTGAGTGTCGAGAGTGAGGGGGCGGGAGGGATTAGAAAAGTCGGCAGCCCTGCCTTTCTGCCCCCTCTCCCCCGCGAGTGGCTCGATTGAAGTGAGGGCGTATTGTGGGGGAGGCAGAATGGAAGGACCGGCGATCACTGGGGGTCGTGGGTGAGGAGAATGGGGGCCGTTCCTGGTGGGGCGGTTTGCCGTTTCTCCGGAGCCAAACACAGTGAGGCTGGTCCGCTGTCGAGCGTACGGTTGATTGGTTTGGATGTCCACAAGGACACGGCGGTGGCGGCGGTGGCGGAGGAGGGTTCGGCACCGGCGGAGGGCCTGGGGTCTTGGGCCTGGGATGAGGCGCGGGTGCTGAGGGAGCTGCGGAAATTGGGGCTGCTCTCGACCTTGAAAGTGTGTGACGAGGCGGGGCCGACGGGGTATGGACTTGCGCGGACGTTGATGGCGTGGACCTCCGAAAAGTCGGCAGCGGCCTGCCCCTTCTCTCCCGCAGTCCGGTTGATCGCCGGGGAGCAGTGTCACTGCGAAGGCTAGGGTTCAACACCGCTCGCTCTGGCCCCCTCACCCCGGCCCTCTCCTGATCAAACTGCCAGACACTGGGCAGCTTGGAGCCTCACACAGAACGCGGTTTTGTGACGCACCACAGCCCTTTGACGACCTCAGAACGAGTGCTTAGCCGGACATCAAATCTGTGCAAATCTGTGCAAATCTGCGTACCACACTTCGATCTGGATCCCCTTGGACAAAGGCAGGTTTTGTACACAGAGTTCACAGATTCACACAGATTGAGGAGTTGGCCTGTGGCGATGGCGACTCGATGGAGTGGAGGTTGTTCGATGCGGTGGCTGGGAATCGTTGACCGTTTA
>JAYSUV010000509.1:0-1317 GCA_043718945.1 Planctomycetota bacterium | reverse complement strand
TGGACATGCTGGATCGCCACGGGTCGCGACTGCCACACGCCTGGATCACGGGCGATGATGAGTTCGGAAAACCTGCGGAATTCCGTCGAGAATTGCGGGATCGCCACGAGCGCTACCTGCTGGCTGTGCCGTGCGACACCACGATTCGTGACCTCGAAGTTCCCGCGCTCCCGCCCGCTCTGACGGGTCCGCGCCCCCAGCGTCCGCGACGCCCTTCACAGCGAGTCGACGCGTGGACGAAGGAGCGTTCGGAGACCGAGTGGACCCGCATTGATGTACGGGATGGAGAGAAGGGGCCGATCGTGGTCGAGGCCATTCGAAGGCACGTCGAGACCGGTCAGTTCCGCGCGACGCAGGCCACCGAGGAAGTGCTCGTAGTGATCCGCTATCAAGACCGCGACAAGCGGATCGTGAAGACCGACTACGACCTCAGCAACGCCGATCCGCAAACCCCGCTGGAGTCGTTCTGCCGGGCTGCGAAAGCCGAGCATCGCATCGAGCAGTGCTTCCAACGCGCGAAGAGCGAAGCCGGTCTGGCCGACTCCGAAGTTCGAAACTGGATCGGCTGGCAGCACCACCAAACTCTGAGTCTGATCGCCACCTGGTCCCTGACCGTCGAGACTCGACACGTGGAAAAAAAAGTGCCCGCCATGACGCTGCCCCCAGTCCGCCATGACGCTGCCCCCAGTCCGCCAAGCCGTCGCCGCCAAGCCGTCGCCGCCATCCTGCACCGACACCTTGAGTACGACTCGCCGCCCCACGTGTTCGCCCGCATGAAACAGCGACTGCTGCGAAATCAACACGCCCGGTTCTACCACTGGAAAAGCCGTAACGCCCTACCACCCAAAAACCTAGAACGAAGAAGATTCTAGGACAGTCGAACTAGACTTGGCGCGGGGAGGAATGAGACATGTCGTAGGACGGACGTCCTCGTCTATCTGCGTGGAAAACCCGGGGGAACGACGGACGAGGACATCCGTCGTACGTTTCATTCTGGCCCGCGCAGGATATAACTCCGAAAATGAGGCCGGAACAGACATCGCATGTGAGTCGCACATGGCCCCACTGGAAACAGGCGACTCAGAATTGAAGCCGTGACAAAACACTTAAGCACCTCACGAAACCATCAGCAGGTCGAATGTCGAACGGAGCCTCTGCCCGTTCTGCCTGGACCTCAATGGCCAGACATCGATCCCGCACTCCGGATCGTGAAGTGCTCTCGCTCGATGAGTTGTGGATGAGACAACTCGTCATCAAAACTCGCAAGGCGAGCGCCCAGTGAACGCCTGCCGTGGCAGGGGCGTCTCGCCCCTGTGA
>JAYSUV010000508.1:0-10266 GCA_043718945.1 Planctomycetota bacterium | reverse complement strand
GTGCCGACTCCCTGATGAGCGGTGGAGGGAACCGCGCGACAGATCGAATGACATTCGATTTTCAGCGCGCGGGATTGGTCCGCCGCCGCTCCGTCCGTCGGGATGGTCGGAAGTCCCCACTCCCGGAGCAGCGACCAATCCCGGTGAGCGGGGGAATGCTATAAAGGTCTCCCAAGCGAGCCCACCCGGGGCGACCCCGCCATCCAGCCCCTCGCTCTAACAGACTGGACTGCAAGCAGTGGCACCCAACTCGGACGGGTGGCACGCCCTGAGTCTTCGAAGGGCGTGGCGAGTGGCGTGAAGACCACGGCCTTCGCAATGCCTCAGACCGTGCCACCCGTCCAGAGCCACCCGTCCAGAGCCACCCGTCCGTGCTACCCGTCCCGCAATGTCGAGTGCGCCGTCAACACCAGATTCAACCACAAGGCGCGGCCACTCGCGTGCGGATTCTCGACGAGCGCCAGCCCGTTGCCGTCGCAGTTCGTCGCCAGTATCAACGCGCTGCCCGTCTTTTTTTGGGGGCAGGAGGAGCCTCGGCATGCAGCGATGCAGCCTCGGTCAACGCCGCCATCCGCACCCGTAACGCCGCCAACTCTCCCTCCGCCACTTCCGCCCGCACACGCCAAGCTGCGCGGCTCAACTGCACGTCATGGACGCTCACTTTCCGCCGCATGATCGCCCCCTTCATTCTGCCCGCCTTGGCCTTCCACTTGTCCCGACTCCACCGAAAACTCCGGACCAAGACTCGCCACGGACTGAGAGATGCACGCCCCTCGTCCCCACCCACAACCTCCGCCACTGTCACTGCCAATACCGCCATGACCACGCCCTCCCTGACGCCCCCACCCCACTCTCCCACGAAACAAAACCGACCCCATCAACCAGACCGCAAACACCAAGTCAACCCCAAGTTTTCACCAGCCCAGGGTAGCTCGGCGGCGGAACTCCTATTGACCAATTCGTATCGATCGGTGGAAACTGCCGGTTCGGAAGGATCCGAGCGTGGGGGCAGTTCGTCCCTGCGGGATGATGGAAGGAGCCGGACGGCGTATGTACAAGCTCTTGTTGGCCACGAAATACCTCAAAACTCGCATGATTGCCTTTGTCAGCATCATCAGCGTCACGCTGGGTGTGGCAACGATGATCGTCGTCAACAGCGTCATGGCGGGGTTCAGCGGCGAGATGCAAGACCGCCTGCGCGGGTTGCTGTCGGATATTGCCATTACCACGCATAACTCGGACGGGTTCCAAGACCCGGAGAGCTTGATGAAGATCATCATGGAGTCGGTCGGCTCCGAGGTCGTGGCCACCACCCCCACGGTCGAAATGTGGGGCATGATGAGCTTCCACATCATGGGGCAGGAGGAGCAGCGACCGGTTCGCATTGTCGGCATCCTCCCCGAGGGGAAGAACCAGGTCAGCCCGCTCTCGCACTACTTGTTGAGTCGGCAGACATCCGACCTCTCCAACAAGCCGCAACAGCCCGAAACTAATATCAACGATCCTGTCACTTGGGACCTGACCGCCAGCGCCTTCCGCACGCGGGAAGACATGCTTACCTTCATGCGGCTGCAACGCCCCGAGACGTTGCCCGACGGCGTGGAGCCGAGTGGCCTCACCCCAGCCCCGCTTCAAACCGTCGACAATGGCGAGGGGCCGGTCACAGACGATTCGATGTACGTGGACCCCTGGGGCAATACAGCTGCGGATGTTGCCGCCGACCCGAATGCCCCTCAGCCGGCTTGCGTGTTTGTCGGGGCGGGCCTCGTCAGCTACCCCGAGACGAACCGCCTGACCGGGGAAACTGATGTGCGGCTCCTCGTGCGTCCGGGCGAGGATATTACGCTGTCGACACTCAAGGCAGGCACCCCGCAACCGGTCAGTTTCAAGGCGACGGTCGTCGACCTCTTCAAATGCGGGATGAGCGAATATGACTCGAACATCGTGTTCATGAATCTGGAGCAGATGCAAAAGGCGCGCGGCATGCTGATCCCGCCCGACCCGACGCGCCCCAACGACAATCTCGACTGGAAGACCGGCAGCGTGACCGCCATCCAAATTAAGCTCAAGGACTACTCGCGGGCCCCGTTGGTGGTCCAGCGTCTGCGAGAAGAACTGGCCGGGATGGGCGTCTCGGTCGAGACGTGGGAGCAACAGCAAGGCCCGCTGCTGCAAGCGGTGGCGGTCGAGGCTGCGATCCTCAACGTACTGCTATTTATGATCATCGCTGTGGCCGGGTTCGGCATTCTGGCGATCTTCTACATGATCGTGGTCGAGAAGACCCGCGACATCGGCATCCTGAAAGCTCTGGGGGCCAGCTCGCGCGGGATCATGTCGATCTTCCTGCTCTATGGGCTGACTCTGGGACTGGTCGGGAGCGGGGCCGGAGTGATTCTGGGACTGACCGTGGTCCACTTCATCGACAAGATCGAAGAGGGGATCTCCTGGGTGCTGGGGCATAAGGTCTTCGACGAGACGATCTACTATTTCCACAAGGTGCCGACCGAGGTCAACCCCGGCACAGTATTATGGGTGGCCTTTGGGGCAGTGCTGATCGCCGTGCTGGCCAGCATCCTCCCGGCTCGTCGGGCTGCCTCGCTGCACCCGGTGCAGGCGTTGCGGTACGAGTAGTCGGAGGGGAGGGCGAAGCTCCTGCTGAGCCGCGAGCCAGGGAAATCGTCCACTTTCAGTCGCGGCTCGGCAGGAGCCTCGCCCTCCCGATGAGCCTCGACGACAAAACAACACACCGAAAGCCACGACGCATGTCGACCATCACACTGGACCAACCGATGACCTCGATTCTCCAACTTCCCGCCTCCAAGCCCCGCACCTCCTACCTGCGCGGGGTCGCGATCAGCCGGGCCTATGCCAAGGGGCAGGTCAAGGTGCCGGTCCTGCGGGGGGTCGACCTCTGTGTCGGACGTGGCGAGTTTGTCTCGATCGTGGGGAAGTCGGGGTGCGGCAAGAGCACGTTGATGCACCTGTTCGGGTTGCTCGACACGCCGGATTCGGGCGAGGTGCGACTGGAGCAGAACCGGATCGACGACCTGCCAGCGGCGACTCGTGATCAGCTGCGAAACCGGATGTTTGGGTTCGTATTTCAGTTCTACCACCTGCTGCCGGAAATGACGTTGCTGGAGAATGTGCTGGCTCCGCTGATGATTCGGCATTCGGCCTGGGAATACTGGCGTCGCCGCAGCGAGTTCCGCGATCAAGCCCAAGCGATTATCAAAAAGATGGGCCTCGACCACCGCCTCAAACATCGGCCCTCCGAGTTGTCGGGGGGAGAGATGCAGCGGGCCGCCATCGCGCGGGCCTTGATCGGGAAGCCGGAAGTCCTGCTGGCCGATGAACCGACGGGGAATCTGGATGCCGTCACAGGACGCGAGATCATGGCGATGATGACCCGATTGAACGAGGAAGAGGGGCTGACTATCATCATGGTCACCCACGACGAAACCATCGCACGACAGGCCAATCGCATCGTGCGACTGACCGAAGGCCGGATTCAGGGACTCGAAGAGGCCGCCTAGAATCGAAGCGTCAACGAGTGTCGTCTTTCGCTCCGCGAAAGAACGCCCTTTCGCGGAGCGAAAGGCGACACTCCCGACAGTCGATCATGCGTCGGGCCTGAACCCACAGCCGATTTCGGTGTCCAGCTTCCGGCGTGCCCGCGCGAATTTCGCGACTCGCACGCCGGTCTTTGTTTTGTCGGGGGTGATTCGATCTGCCAATCTGGCTTTTCCCGACCAATCCGCCGGGAGGGCGAAGCTCCTGCTGAGCCGCGAGCCAGGGGACGCATCCACTCGCCTGAACGGCTCGGCAGGAGCCTCGCCCTCCCGATAGCGGCCATCCCAAATCCAAGTCTTGACTGGGCACTCGCCACCCGATCAGTTCATCCACAAGGTCTCCTGATGTCCCTGCAAATCTTCCTGAATGACCGCCTCGTGCCCCAAGAACAGGCAATGGTCAGTGTCTTCGATCACGGGTTGCTTTACGGCGACGGCGTCTTCGAAGGCATTCGGGTCTACAACAAGCGGGTCTTCCTGCTCGCCGAGCATGTCGAGCGGCTCTACGAAAGCGCCCTCGCCATCCGCCTCGTCATCCCGATGACGCCCACCCAAATGGCCGCAGCTGTCGAGCAGACGGTCGCTGCCAACAATATCACCAACGGCTACGTGCGACTGGTCATCACGCGCGGGGCGGGTTCGCTGGGACTCGACATTCGCCGGACCAGCCATCCGCAGGTGATCGTGATCGCCGACACGATCAAGCTCTACTCGGAAGAGCTGTATCAGCAGGGGCTGAAGATCATCACAGCTAGCACACTCCGTAACCATCCGGGAGCGCTCAGCCCGCGGATCAAGTCGCTCAACTACCTGAATAACATTCTCGCGAAGATCGAAGGGACCGATGTCGGGTGTGAAGAGGCCCTGATGCTCAACCACAAGGGCGACATCGCCGAATGCACCGGCGATAACATTTTCATCATTAAGCGGGGAGTCCTCAAGACCCCCTCACCCGACGCCGGAATCTTGGAGGGAATTACTCGGAATTGCGTGATTCAACTGGCAAAGCAAGCCGGGATTCCAGTACAAGAAGTCACTCTGCAACGACACGATGTCTACACCGCCGATGAGTGCTTCCTCACCGGCACAGCTGCGGAAGTCATTGCGGTGGTGGGAATTGACGGGCGTCAGATTGGAGCCGGAGTTCCGGGGCCAGTGACTCAGGATCTGCGGCAGCGGTTCCAGAAGTTCGCTCGCGGGGAGTAGCTGCCCTTTGAGCAAGTCTGTGGCACGGGCGTCTCGCCCGTGATTCCATGGCGAAAAGATATGGGCAAGATGCCCATACCACGCTTTTCAACGAGCAGTCGAGACCAGGAGGCGGGATGACCACACCACACATACCCCGCCGACACGATCCGCCGCCCCTGCATCTTCGCCGGGACGACTCGCCGCTGATCTACGTCGTCTTCTTTCTACTCCCGCTCTGTTCGGCGTTGCTGGGGGCCAAGCTCGGCTTGCCTGCCGTGGCGATCGCGCTATCGCTACCGCAGATTGCGGCGGCCTCGTGGATGCTCGGCTGGCCGGGTGCGGTCTATGCGTCGATCGTTTCCATTCTTGGCTGGTACGCGTTGCCACTGCTGGGGGTCATGCCGATGGATCAGGTGGACCACAACTCGGCCATCCTCGGCACGACGATTTCGCTCGCTTTCGGACTGCTGGTCAATCGGCTGCAGACGACCATTGAGATGGCTCATCTCTCGGCGGGAACCGATGGGCTGACCGAGGTACTCAATCGCAACGGGTTTGTCGAGCGGATCAAGAATGAACTCAATCGCGGATCACGACTGGGAGGGATGATCGCCATCGGGTTCATCGATTGCGACAACTTCAAGCAGTTCAACGACACCCGCGGCCATCAAGCCGGTGACGAGATGCTGATCGCCACCGCAGCTCGCCTTCGCCAGAGTGTTCGCAGTTATGACTGCGTCGCTCGAATGGGCGGAGATGAATTCGCCCTCATGCTGCCAGAGATCTCACCGGACACAGCCCAGATCGTCGGCAAACGAGTCCACGATCAGCTGCGCGCGATGGCCAAGGATGCGGGCTGGCCGGTCTCGTTCAGTATGGGGGTCGTCGTGTTCCTACACCAACGCCCGGTCGACGAGATGCTCCGCAAAGCCGATGAAGCGATGTACGAGGTCAAGCACAGCGGCAAGGACAACTACCTGATCCGGATTGACGACACCCCCGCCGATGTTGACCCCCATCGCGGGGCGAAGCGGTAGAGGCGAGTGTCCGGCGGGTTGTTTCCGCGAGGTGCTGCGCCCTATCGGGCATCGAGGCTGTTCAACTACATCGGATCACCTGCGGCGATCGGGTCCGAGGCGATCAAACCAGGAATCGCCAAGTAATCCTTGATATTGTGCGTCAACAACTCGTGCCCCAGTTCGAGGGCCGTCGCCGCAATCAGCGCATCGCCCAGCGACATCTTACGGGCTTGCCTCAGTGAAACGGCCCGGACCGCAATGGCATCGGAAATCGGCAGGACTCGGGCCGCAGCAAAAAACTTCTCAAATTGCTCGCGGTCCCCCTGCGTCAATTTGTGATAACCCAACACCTCGATCAGGCTCACGACAGAGACCACTGGCGAATGTGTGGCAATCAATCGTCGCAATCCCGGATACTCCGGCTTGGCCGCATAGATGATCAAATTGCTGTCGAGAATCATTCGGTTCGACCCGGAAGGTTGCGGTCGGCACGCGACTCACGTTGCCATTCCAAGGGATCGCCCCAGTCAGACGGACCGCCGCTGGCAGCGAACTCCGCCAGAGCAATTGCCATCGCGGGTCCGGTCGCCAACAACTCCGTGGAGTCAGGCGAGCTGATGTCGGTCAATAAAGTCACATGGACCCGCATTGAGGCCCCGAGAGGGATGGGAGGCGGATTATCGAGTTCCCACTCCAGTCGCCCGGAACGCAAAATGGCAGGATACGTTGGAAGCACGATCACTTCTCCTTCTAGGAATTCCATGAGAATATCGGGAATTCGCAGGCCCGACAAGACTCTTCGGGATGTGGGCGACCCGAAATCGACTGGATCGAGAATTAAAAGTTCACCACTTCGCGACCATTGCGTGATCCCAAGGCGCGCCACACGTGTGTGTCGATCGAATCGGATAGAAATCGAACCGCCCCATCTGCGAAGAGGAGATTGATCCCTCCCGGGTGCAGGCTGGTGGCGGTCGTAGCACCGAAGTACGCGGGACCGCTGTGAAAACCATTCGTACAGCTGTTTCGATTCGGGGGCACCTCGTGGGTGTACTGGTGCAATCCATAAAAGGCGAGATCGCTCGGTTCCGAAAAATAGCTCCGTGCCGGAGTAATCGGTTCTTCGGCACACCGCCGGGCGAATTCATCCAGATCTCTCACCATATTGGTTTCCCGGATGATGCGAATCCAGACTTGCGGGTTGTTCGAACAAGCGCCCGCTTGTTGAAAGTACGATGAAGGTGGAACCACCAGTTTTTCCGCGATGGCGGCGGTGTTGGACAATCCATCGATGATATCTGCCGGGCGAGTTTGGCGGCATTTCGTCCAATCATCTTCGAGAGAGACGCCCTCAAAGACGCGTAGGAATCCGTTATAATGATTCTCGACCGGCCAATAACCATCGTTCATAAAATAGCTCGGTGCCCAGCCTTTCTGGTCCACGGCCACGGGGTCCGAGGGGCAGAAATAGACGGGCACCGCTGCGGAACGGAGATCGTCGAGGGTGATGCGTTCCTCTTTGAAGTCCACGATTCGATTGAAGAGTTGCTTATGCTCCATATAGGGCAGAACCGCCTCGGTCCACCCGCTAAAACAGCCCGGAAACTTCTTGTGTGTGGATTCATAGTTTTGCACAGCCATTCCGAACTGACGCATATTGGAGACACATCCCACACGTCGGGCGGATTCTCGGGTCTGCTGGACTGCGGGCAGCAACAGCAATAACAGCAGAGCGAGGATGGCGATAATCACCAGCACTTCGGGAATCGTGATCCCCAAGCGATCCCCGTGTCGTGGATTCCCATGGAGCGGTCGATGTTTCATGGCCCTGATCCAGTCACTCGAAACGGTTGAAAAACTAAACTCACTCATCATGATTTGGGAACGGGCGGAGTGCCCCAGGCACCGCGTCACAACAGACTTCCGAAGGAGTGTGGTCGCCATTGTGCGAAGGGTTTCGGTCCTCAGCCCCCAGGGCTTCCAAGGTGTGAAGCACTGGGAAATCACACGCCTACCCAGAACGAGAGGCCACCGCTGGCCACTCTTTGTCCCGGCAGGGACACCCGACAATAGCCCACCGCTTCAGCGGTGGGACCAACTCTCGCGGCCACAGCCCCGACAGGGGCGACAGAATCTCGCACGGTGGCTTCGTGACAACTGCCGCGCGACCACGGCTTTCGTAGGCTTCTGCCGTCCCTGGTGGGACTCGACAGGTGAGTCGGGATCGCTTTCCCACCGTTGAAACGGTGGGCTATTGTCGGGTGTCCCTGACGGGACAAAGACGGGAGTTTCCTCTGGAAACAAGGCATGGGCAGCCGTGCCCCTGCGGGGTGGAAGAACTACTCGAACACGAGGGAATTCTGCGTAGAATGGCGACCACACTCCTTCGGAAGTCTGACGAACTAGAGTCCTCGCCTTGCGGCTCTACCACCCAGACGCTCAAGCAGCGTCTGGGTCACACCACTGTGAACGTCCGCATCAGTTCACGTTCCCGCCTTTGTAGACGTAGCAACTGTCGGGGAGCATGTTCGGTTTCTCGGACACCACACTGACGTAGAGAGCTCCGATCGACACAGTTCTCGTGTCTGTCCATTTCTTGGTGCCGGGATCAACAGGTCTTCGCCTTGTCTCTGTCCCAGGGGTATCGTTGAACTCATTGGGAGGAGGCGGGGGATTTTGCGGCGGATCTGGGGCAGGAAAGGTAAATGTCACTCTCACGTTGGCCCGATTCGGCTCCGTGCCCTTCGCCGTGTACGAGCCATTGGGGATTGTGAACCCATTATTGGCGGGGGCTGTAATCGTCGGAGTGCATGCGTCCACGGAATTCGATCCCGTCCTCACGCCCCCGCAGAGACTCAACACACACACACACACACACACAACTTCCGCGATAGCATCACATTTTCTCCCAGCAAAGAACATTGCGGAAACATCCCAACGGCGTTTGACTTTACCGATCAATCAGAGTTTGTCAATCACCATTTTCGCGTTTTATAAAAGTAACTCATGAGCAGAGTCTCGCCGGACGGTTGACACAGAGGCGACCGCCTCGCACGATGGCCGTCTACTCCCTCATCCGTCTCCCCGTCTATCGAGTCGCCCTCCATGTCCCTCACTCTGCGTGGCCTGTTCTGCGGTATTGGCTTCCTCATGAGCGTATGGCCACTGACACCCACCTTGGCCGCCGAGCCAGCGCGGCGACCGAACATCGTCTTCCTCTTCTCCGATGACCACGCCTACCAGGCGATCTCGGCGTACGGCGATGAGCGGAAGTTGCTCGACACGCCAAACATTGATCGCATCGGCAAGCAAGGGATACGGTTTGATCGCTGTCTGGTGACGAACTCGATCTGCGGACCGAGCCGGGCGTGCATCCTGACCGGGAAATATAGCCACCGGAACGGGTTCTACAACAACTCCAACAGTGTGTTCGACGGGAGCCAGGTGACGTTTCCGAAGCTGCTGCAAGGGGCCGGGTATCAGACCGCGATGATCGGAAAATGGCACCTCAACAGTGACCCGACCGGGTTTGACGAGTGGCACATCCTGCCCGGCCAGGGGATTTACTACAACCCGCCGATGATCCATAACGGGAAGAAGGTCAAGCACGCAGGATACACGACCGACCTCATTACTGACTTCAGTTTGGAGTGGCTCAAGCAGCGCGACCCGAACAAGCCGTTCATGCTGATGTGCCAGCACAAGGCCCCGCACCGAGAATGGTCACCGGCTCTGCGACACCTCGATCACAACAAAGGCCAACCGTTCAAAGAGCCCTTGAACCTGTTCGACGACTACGCCAATCGCGGACTGGCCGTGCGCGACCAGGACATGACCATCGAGAAGACGTTCACGGAAACTGATGCCAAGCTGAAGACACTTGCCCAGCTGACCCCGGAGCAGAAGGCGGTTTGGGATGCCTACTACGAGCCGCTTAACAAAGAGTTCCGAGAGAGCAAGCTGACCGGCAGCGACCTTGTGCGCTGGCGGTATCAGCGGTACATGCACGACTATCTGGGCTGCGTCAAGGCGGTGGATGAGGGGGTCGGGCGGGTGCTTGATTACCTGAAAGAGGCGGGGCTGGAAGAGAACACGATCGTGGTGTATGCCTCCGACCAGGGGTTCTTCTTGGGCGAGCATGGCTGGTTCGACAAGCGTTGGATCTTTGAAGAATCACTGCGCACGCCGCTGCTTGTCCAATGGCCCGGTGTCGTGAAGCCGGGTCAGGTCTCGTCGAAGATTGTCTCCAATCTGGACTTTGCCCAGACCATTCTGGAAGCTGCGGGCCTTGAGGCTCCCGCCGACATGCAAGGAGCCAGCTTCGTGCCGATCCTGAAGGGGCAGACGCCTGCCAACTGGCGGAAGAGCTTCTACTACCACTACTACGAATACCCGGTCCCGCACCGGGTGCGACCGCACGAAGGAGTCGTCACCGACCAGTTCAAACTCGTGCGCATCTATAAGCCGGAGGCGGAATACTGGGAACTCTA
>JAYSUV010000507.1:0-33016 GCA_043718945.1 Planctomycetota bacterium | reverse complement strand
TGTCGTCTTTCGCTCCGCGAAAGAACGTCCTTTCGCGGAGCGAAAGGCGACACTCCCACCGGTCAGTACCCCACTGCTCGGGGCGTCCCCGAGTCCCTTTTTGAAAGGGGAATTCCATGCGAAACCACACTTCCAACACTCACCCACATCTGGGCTCCGGCAATGTCGCCTTTTTCTCCGAAAAAGGACGCTCTTTTGCGGAGCAAAAGGCGACTCTCGCCGAGGCACTCACCCGTGATCGGCGCGGCGGGGCGGTGATCATCGTCGTGCTGGCACTGCTCAGCTTGATGATCTTCCTCGGAGTCTTCTTCTTCGAATTCGTCCAAGAGGAACAGCTGGCCGCCGGGAACTACGCCGCCAATCCCTGGGACGTGCTGAACCCGGATCGCTACCTCGACTCAGCTGAGAAGACGATCATTGTGGGGCCGGATGCCACGCACACGTTGGGGGCGCTTTCGGCACCGAGTCAGGGAGCGTACCACTCGATGGTGGCTCACACGACGGGTGGTTTGAACTATGGCACGAATGGTCAGCTGCAACCGACGGATGTGCTGCCGCATAACGGGCACGGGATCACGACGATTCTGGGAGACACCAACGGGGATGGGATGGCCGCTCCGTGGAGTGACGCGAACTCCGACAACAATTTCGATTTGAGTGAAGGGGACTACGTCCTGTTTGATATGGACGGGGATGGTGTCGGGGACGCGACGTTGTATCGGATGGATGCGACGGACTTCCCCATTGAGTCATCCTTGCCGATGTTTGGAATTAATTTCAGCCGACCGGCACAAACGAATCCCGCCTTCGATGCCTTCAGCCAACCGAATTCGAGCGCTCTCCGCCCTTTCCAGCCCGATGTCGAGTACACGTACCCGGACATCAACAATCTGTTTCTGGCGTACGACACGATCGATCCGACGACGGGTCGGCGGATTCTAGTGCCGTCGTTCCATCGGCCCGATCTGTTTTCGTCGCGACGCCAAACCGGGAATTTCTCCGATCTGTATACCAGCGCGGGCACCATGCGGCTCGTCATGCGTCCCCATTCCGGGAATCTCCACCCGGATGGTGCCACCTATATTTTCCCGAACGCTGCTTTCCAGGCACAAAGCGGTAACACATCTCGTCTGATTCAGCCCTTCCCGTTCACGGTCGACTCCGACAATGACGGAACGATCAACGAGATGGGGATCTACTCTGCGGCCACTGGCGGCGAAAACGGTTATGACCTCGATGTCGACCTGAATGGCGACGGGAAGCCGGATGGGATCTGGATACATCTGGGGCACGATCTGGTCGATCTGCCAGATGGGCGGCAGTTTGTTCCGCTTTACTCGTTCTACATCCTGGACGGTGACGCGCAGATTAACCTCAACACCGCCGGGAACATGCAGGGCTACTTCGTGAATGGAGCCGTATATAACACTCCGATGCCCACGCCCACGCCGTTTTCTGTCTCCCACACGGGGACCAGCGCCAGTGAGATCAACCCGATGCGGGCGCTGACGGGGAATCCGATGCTGCTCTCGGCATCTCAACTGGCCTTGGCACAAGCCGAACACGCGTTTTCCTTCGGGTTTCCGGTCAACAGTGCCCAGTCAGTGTCCACGATGGCAAATATGGAGACCACGTTCCTCACGGTCGGGCGTCCGACCAGCCTCACTGGCGCGCGTTTGACCGGTAAACACGGCGAAGAGAATCTGGTCGGCACGGGAACGTTTCCGCGACCGGGAATTACCGGCTACGACGATGACCTCGACAGCTATCTCACGGGCAATACCCCCGGCAGTCGATATCAGGGCGGCAAAGAGCGGACTCAAAACCTGTATGACCCGCGCGGCAACAATGGCACCCCGGGCACCATCTCCAATTTGCTGACACCCAATGCCGGGCATCCGATCGCTCCTTTGGGAACGGGGGGCAATGTGTACGCCACCACGGGCACAACGGTCGGGCAACCGAGCGTGGTCGCGGCTGTGCCTGGATCACCGGTGATTTGGCCCCAGTATCCGAACGGGTTCGAAGCGTTCGACACACTGGGGACGACGAACACCTCATTGCCACCGAACACGGTCGCCTACCCGTATGGGGCCGCGGCCGCACCACTGACCACCGCACTCTTCCCGACGGGCACGACAGCACTTCAGGACGAAGACGATGAGATGCGCATTGCCAACCCAGATCGCATCCATGACGATCTCTTCCTCCCCGAAGAGAACCTGAAGCTGCAACTGTCAGCTGCCGACTACCAGAGAATCGGAGCCACTTCCCGGCTGGCCGCGCTGGCTCCGTTCAACTTCGTCTACTCCCACACCGCTCCCGAAACGCTGCGTCGGTTCACAACCGACAGCTGGGATTTCAGCGAATTGACGTACGTGCCGAGCCGGTATGTGGGGGGGGCTAGTACGGAGACATCGAGTTGGCCTGTCATCGATAGCACGAACACGCGGCAGTTTTTCCCTCCCGCGTTTTCGGGGGCCGCTGCGTTCGACGCGAACGACCCGATTCGCCCAGAAGTCCGGGCGTTGTTGGCCACAGAGGACACAGATGCCGTCAATGCAGTCGGCTCCAGCCGCCGGGAATCGAACTCGCTGCCCTTCGTCTCCGGGACATCGGGATCAGGGACGGCACTGCGCTGGCGGCAGCCGCTCAACCTCAACAAGCTGCTGGTCGGATTTGATGCGGATGGCTATCCGATTTTCCGCGACCTGATGCCGCATGCAGATATGGAAGAGGCTGGCTTGCTGACGTTGAACGGCAATGCGAACGGTGTCGGAAATGGGAATGCGAACGGGAACGGGAACGGAAATGCCAATGGGAACGCGAACGGGAATGCGAATGGAAATGGCAACGGAAATGGAAATGGAAATGCGAACGGTGTGGCGGGAAGCGGCAATAGCAATCTGGACCCAGATCTCAACGCGATCCCGGACATGATTCACGATCACGATGACCCGATTCCCGCCGTGGCGCAATTCTCGAACGTCAGTCTCAGCAGCACTCCGGGCACCGCGACTCCGGGCGATGCCGTGGCCACCGAGTGGTGGGCGCGATACGATCGGCAGCGAATGGCCCGCGATGTTTACACATTGCTCTATCTGGTGGGAGCCCCTAACGGGACCAACCCCGCCACGGATCCCGCGACCACGGTCTACCCACAGCCGGAAAAAATCCGGGAGATGGCTCAGTTCGCGGTGAACTATGTCGATGCCCTGGACCGTGATGATGTGATTACCAAGTTCGAGTACGACAAGGATCTGTCGGATGGCTGGAACTGGTCGAATGGTGACTCGGTTGTGTATGGCATCGAGCGGACCTCTCTCTCCTTCGGCGAAGTGCAATTCGTGCAGACGCCACGGTCAACCAGTGAAAAAACGACCACGTTGTATAAAGAGGAGGATATCGTCCATCAATTCCTGCACATCGAATTGCGGAACAGTCTCCCCGTGGAGGTGAACCTGGACGATGGGTGGCGTCTCTCCCGTGTCAAGTCGGGGACAGGCACGCGGAATTGTTCGATCCAGTTCAAGACCAACCCGACCCTCGCCCTGTCGAACCCCCTGAGCAAAAAGAAGGTGCCTGCGGGCGGAAACTTCTTGATCGGCACACACGATGGCACCGTCGTCAACGGGGGAGCGGGAACCTGGGGCGCGGCGACGGCAGACATCTACGCCGATTACACCGGGAGTTCCCGATTGGAATCCGTCCTTCCCTCGAGCAATGCCACGATCGCGAATAACCAGGCAGAGCCGGCACCGCAGACCGACCTCGATCTGACGTATACGGCTCTGACCGGGGGGGCTCCCTACCATGTCGATTATTACTTCTACGAGGGGCAGGATATCGACCCTTCGTACCCGGCTCCCGTGGCCCCGGCCACAGTCCTGAACCTGGTCCGCAGCTATCAGAGTCCCGCGACTCCGCAACCCGAGATTTTCGATCTCGTCTTGGAGCGACGCCAGAATCTCAAGGGAGTGACCGACAGCACGCGCGGGGCCTGGATCGAAGTCGATCGCTTCCACGTTGACTCCAATAACATGAGTACCGGTGCGAATGCCGAACTGAATGTGGCCACGGATAATCAAGCTGGAGTCCAGGCGGCCCTCTCGACTCTCAACAGTGTTGAGCGTCGACAGCCGTTTGACCCCGTGCAGGTGGAGCATGATCAAGACGCCGACTACATCAACCACACGATGAGTGCAGTGGCGGCCACCAAGCATGTCGCCAATGACGCGCTGCTCCTGCCGACCTTGGTCCCAAACCTGACTCAATTCTCCTTGTGGCATCCGCACTTCGACCGCGACTTCACCTCGGCGTATGAGTTGCTGTCGGTGCCTCTGTACGGGAACTGGCCGCTGGAGGAAATGTCGGACAACATGAAAGACAATGACGGCTACACGACCGACACGTTTTACAAGGAAATCCACGGTGGGACGCAGTTCAATCTCGCCCCCGGAGCCACCGACACCCTGACGGGCTTGATGTCCGGCGACTTTACGGCGGGTATCCGCTTCAAGTTCCCCACAGGGGTTCCCGGTCGTCCCTACCAAGGGTGGAATCAATTCAACTACCAGAACTGCTGGTATCGGTTGTTCGATTTCGTGACCGTCCCGCGTCGGGCCGATCAACAGAGCGAGGAGTTGCGATTGCCACCGACCTATGTCGCCGGATCGACGAAGCCGGTGTTCCGTGTTCCGGGCAAGATCAACCTCAATACCGTTGGGGATGAGACGGTCCTGGCTGCTCTGATCGATGACGAAGTGCATCTGAGCTACGGCAGTGGAACCACGGACAACCTGACCGCTAACCGGAACTGGTTCCAGGAACTGCTCTATGCTCGCGACGGGATCGATTTCTTCGCCGGTACTGGCGGCGCTTCGATTCCGAATTCGATCGTGTCCCGTCCATTCCGAGGTATCAGCAAGGTCGATCCGAACTGGACCGCGACCACGGACCAGGGCGTCGAGTCGGGTTTGTTGCGGTCGACACTCGTACGAAATGGAACACAGATTGACAATCGCCCGGCAGCTGTCGCCTATGCGTCTCCCACCCTGACGACCCCGACCAATTACTCGGCGTTGTGGAGCGGAGCGGCCCCGCACGACACCTCGTCGTCGAACTGGCAGGGGCTCTTAGACGCGGGAGACCTGACCAGCGGGACGGAGATCGATCATCACACCCGTGACCGCATCTTGGCCAAGGTCGCCAATAACTCGACGAACAAGAGCCATGTCTTCTTCGTCTGGGCAGCGGTGGGGTACTTCGAGGCTCACCAGATCACGGTGGGGGGTGTTCCCCGGACCCAGATCGGGGCTCGGTTGACCGACATCCCGATTCACCGGCGGTTCTCGGTCGTCGACATGTCCAAACTCGACGATGCCTACGACACCCAAACCAACACCTTCGACGAGAAGAAGTTCATCATCTACCAGAAACGCCTCCGCTAGCCAGATTTCGGCTCAGGATTTGCATAATCTCCTGAGAGGAATGACAGCTGCGAGCGATTCCGAGACGATCTAAACACAGAACTGCTGGATTTAGACTGTTCTCGGAGCCACAGACATCGCATAATGGAGGGAAGATCAACGGACTGCCGCAAAATGCAACACCGGCACCCGCTGTGAAATCCTCCAACGATTCTGATCACGTCCAGTTCCCAGACCATTCGGTCTTTCCGATCCACACACACACAACCAAACTGTCCAGGCCGGGTGGTGAAACCGGCCAGTCGCGAAAGCGACCTTCCCGCCGATGCGTTGTCGGGGGGAGAATCCACTTCACCAGACACTCGGCAGCCTGGAGTCCATCATGTTTGTTCGCCGTCCGCTCTTCCGTATGCCGCAGCGTCGCGGCTTCACCCTGATCGAACTTCTGGTGGTGATCTCGATCATTGCCACGCTGGCCGCGCTGATTCTGCCCGCCGTCCAGAACGCCCGCGAAACCGCCCGCCGCACGGAGTGCCAGAGCAACCTGCGCAACGTCGGGATTGCCTTGCAAGCCTACACGACCTCCAAGCGTGGTCAGCTGCCCTACCTGGTGACCGATCCCAAGAATCTGTCCGGGGAAGATCCGACGACCGCCAAGTTCAATATCAACTATGGGACGATTGCGGCACCGGTCTACTACGGCACCCCCTGGTCGGTGCAGATTCTGCCCTACATGGAACAAACGACGCTCTATGATCGTCTGCGGTTGACGGCGAATGATGGTGCCATTGCTGCGGCCAACCAAACGGACACACTCCTCGGCAGCACCTCCGTGAAGGCCTACAACTGCCCCAGTGATCTCAACGGAGGCAATGGCTCGATGTCCTTCGCCGCGAACGCGGGCTATATCAGTTCAGCAGTCTGGGGCATTGCTGGCGACCAGGGGCATCGGATTGACGCCTACGACTACCAGTTCGACGCGGTCGCCTTCGGTGCCGACGACAAGCAGGTCACGTCGGGAACGGGTGTCTTCTGGCGTGAAAAAGGAAGCAACGGTTACACTTCCAATCTCGATCAGATCAGTGCGGCGGACGGAACGTCTCAGACCGTTTTGCTCGCCGAGAACATCAACATCGCTCGGTATTCCGGAAGTGGGTCAGGCGGATTTGCCTCTGCGTTCACCGGGAATGTGGCCATCGGCACCAACGTGCCCGCACCAGCTGGCTTAGTGACCTTGGCGACCGCTGCCAACGGAATCGGTGCGGCGGGTAAAGTCAATGCCTTGGCCTTGAATTCGGATGCTGTGAATAATGGCTGCAAGATCAACGCCAACCTGAACAATTCGACCGATGGACAGACTCCTCGTCCCTCGGCGATGCATCCCGGTGCGGTCAACATGGCCTTTGCGGACGGCTCTTGCAAGACGGTCAGCCAAGACATCGACGAAGGCGTCTATGCTCGCCTGCTGACTCCGTTCGGTGGTCGCTACGGCCAGAATGTGCTGAGCGACAGCGACTTCTAATCGAAGTCCTTGCAATCCAAGTTCCAAACCGCAGTTGGTCCTCGTGGCCAGCTGCGTTTTTTGCTTTAGGAATCATCCCTCCGCCTCTCGCCAGTCGAGCGGGTCGTCTTTGAGTCCCCAAGACTTCCGAACTTCGAATGTCTGGCGGGTCCGATTCCACGGGCCACTCGTCGAATCAGGTACTGTTTGGGACGCAACTGCGGCACTCCCCCTTCATGGATTCCCTGATTTCGCGACACGGTGGTTTTGACAGAATCTTCCTCAACGGCCATGATTTCTGAAACGGATGTCTGCCTCAGAGAAAAGGCCCGCCACATGAATCGGTCCCGTACGAATTCAACACGTCGATTCCGAACTTTCCTCTTTGCAGCGGCATGCTTTTTATGCGTAATTTCGGCTGGACTGGCCTGGCCACTCCTGGCTGCTGGTCCACCGCCGGACCTCGCAGAAGTCGGTCGGTTGCCGCCGGTCGAGGTGGCCGATGTGCAGAAGACCTTTGCGGTGCAGCATGGGTTCACGCTCGACTTGGTCGCGCATGAACCGATTGTGAATGATCCGGTCGATGGGTGCTTTGACGAGCATGGCAACCTGTTCATCGCCGAGATGCGGGGATACCCCTACTCGGCCGAGGTCCGGCTCCCGCAGCAACCCTTGCCACTGGGGCGGAAGGATGCTTGCAAGGTGCGGCGGCTGGTCGATGCGGACCGCGATGGGGTGTTCGAGTCGAGTACCGTCTTTGCCGAGGGGCTCAGCTGGGTGGTGAGCGTCTGCTGCTTCGACGGTGGGGTGTTCGTCCTCGCTCCGTCGCACTTGTACTACCTGAAGGACACGACTGGCGATGGCGTGGCCGACCTCAAGCAGATCGTCGCCAGTGGATTCGGGCGAGGCAATGTGCAGGCTCTGGCCAACAACCTCAAGTGGGGACCGGACGGGCGGATTTACTTTGCGGGCGGGATGGTCGGTGGCGAAATCACGATCTTTTCGCCCGAGGGAGCGGAGATTCAGAAGCTCGCGCTCCGTGGCAACGATCTGCGGTTCAGTCCTTGGACTCGCCAGTTCGAACAGGTCAACGGTGGTCAGCAGTTCGGCCACTGCTTCGATGACTGGGGACAGCGGTACGTGTGCAGCAACAGTAACCATATTCAACGTGTCAACTGGCCGATGGAGCCGGTGGAACGATTGAGTGAACTCTCGCCCTTCACGTCGGTCCAGTCCTTCTCGAATGAAGGGCCCGCAGCTCCCGTCTTCCGCAAAAGTCCCGCCGAGCCGTGGCGGCTGGTGCGCACGCGGAGGCGGGCCAACGACCCGGAGATGAAGAAGCGGTTGCCGATGAAGGAACTGGTGCCGATCGGGTTCTTCACCTCGGCCACAGGCGTCACGATCTATCGCGGCGATGCCTACCCGCCGGAGTTTCAGGGAAACGCCTTCATCGGAGATGTCGGGGGGAATCTGATCCATCGCAAGGTCATGCTGGCGCTCCATCCGAAGGACGGAATCGCGGGTGGTTCCGCCCGGGCCGACGATAACGTCGAGTTCATCACCTCGACCGACACTTGGTTCCGACCGGCAAACTTCATCAACGGACCGGACGGGTGTCTGTATGTCTGCGACATGTACCGCGAGACGATCGAGCATCCGTACTCGATCCCCGAGGACATCAAGGCCAAGCTCGACCTGGAAAGTGGCACCGATCGCGGACGCATCTACCGGCTCACGCCGCCCGGTGGAGCGAAGACTCACTGGCAGCGTCCGGCAGACTGCTCGACCGCAGAACTGGTCGAGATGCTGGCCTCGACGAATGGCTGGCACCGAGAGACGGCCCAGCGGCTATTGCTGGAGCGACGCGACCCCGACTCACAGAAAATCATCCGCAACATGGCGAGGCGGAAGGATCGGCTCCTCGCCCAGATGCTGGCGGTGCGGACGCTCAATGCTCTGGGAGTCCTGAACTCCTGCGATGTCATTTCCCTGCGTGTCAGCCCCGATCCGCGCGCGCGGATTCATGCCATCAAGCTGGGCATCGACCTGCTGGCCGACCATCCGAACTACCATTCGCTGCGAGAATTGATCCTCAGTGGTGCCGAAGATGATGTGTCTCAGGTCCGAGCGGAACTCGCTCTGGGCCTCTCGCGGATCAGCGGTCCGGGAGTGAACGAAGCGTGGTTGAAAATGGCGATCGGGGACAGGACTGACCGTTCAGCCCTGTTGGCCTCGGCGAAGAACCGTCCTGTCAAGATCACCAATCTGTTGACGAAACTCCCTCTCGACCCCGAGGCGGAGATGCCCTGGCTGTTGGTCAATCTACTGCAAATCAGCGGGACGAAGGGGGATGACGCGGAGGTTCAAGCACTCGTGAATCAGTGTCTCTCGCCCGAGCTGAAGGCGGGTCACCTGGCGCGGTGGACTCTGCTTGTGGCCTTGGGCGAGGGGCTCCGCTCGCGCGGCAAGTGGCTGACCGCGTTCTCTACGACCCCGGAAACCGATCCCGCGTTCACGTCTCTCTGCGATGCTGCGATTGCTCAACTCACCCAGACCGGGCAGTACCGACCGGCCGTGTCGTTCCTTTCATTGGCCCCGCCGGAGAAGGCGATCCCCGCACTTGCGGGGATCATCAAGCCGCAGTCGACGGTCAAGCTGCAACAGGCGGCCATCGTGTCTCTGGGCGACATTCCCGGCAGTGAGGGAGCGCTCGCGGTCCTGGCGAAGTGGAGAGAACTCGGCCCCGAGACTCGGCGCGATGCGGTCGAGATCCTGCTGCGAGATCGGACGCGCACCGAGGGGCTACTGGCCGCGATCGAGTCGCAAGCAGTGAAGCCCTCGGAACTCTCGACCGAGCAGTGGCAGTCGCTGCTCGGTCATCCCGATCTGCCGGTTCGTGAACGAGCGGCCACAATGCGCGGGAAGGTGTCGACCGATCGCGAAGCGGTGATCGCGACCTACCGCGAGACGGTCGAAGCGGGCGGCGACTTCGAGCGCGGGCGGGCCGTCTACAAGAAGATCTGCTCCGTCTGTCACAAGGTCGGCGAGGACGGTCACGCCGTCGGCCCCGAACTCGTCTCGGTGGCCAACAAGTCACCCGCTGATCTGCTCGTCGCCATCCTCGACCCCAGCCGCGAAGTCCAACCCAAATACGTCAACTACGTTCTCGAAACGACCCAGGGCCAAGTCTTCACCGGCATCCTCTCCAGCGAACTGGCCGTCTACGTCAAGCTGCTCCGCTCCGAGGCCAAGGAAGAGACGATCGCCCGCGAATTGATCGAGACGCTGACCTCGACCGGCGTGTCGCTGATGCCCGTCGGGGTCGAGAAGGAGCTGACGCCGCAGAACATCGCGGACGTGATTGCCTTCATCCGAGGTCAAGGGGTGCCGAAAACGCCGTAGCAGAAGTCGTGAGACTTCTGCCGTCTGGTGCAGGGGGCAAGCACTCGCCAGAATTCTCACGAATTCTGCTACGGGGAGATCTCACAGGTGATCGGCCTTCAGGTGCAAATCGAACTCGCATCTGACATCATGCCACATCCGGATTCCCCCCATCGGCAGGAGGCCCCCGCCAGTGCTCGCGCTCAACACGATTCACAAGCTCGACTGCGTTCAGGCGATGCAACAACTCGAGGCCGGCAGCGTCGACCTCGTCTTCGCCGATCCACCGTTCAACATCGGTTACAAGTACGATGTCTACGAGGACCGCAAAGACGCCCCGTCGTACCTCAGCTGGTCGAAAGAGTGGATCAGCGGGGTGCATCGCGCTCTCAAGCCCAACGGCACGTTCTGGCTGGCCATCGGCGATGACTACGCTGCCGAACTCAAGATTCTTTCGCAGCAGCTCGGGTTCCATTGCCGCAGCTGGGTCATCTGGTACTACACGTTCGGCGTGAACTGCAAGTACAAGTTCAGCCGCTCGCACACGCACATCTTTCATTTCGTGAAGGACAAGAAGACCTGCACGTTCAACCGCGAGGCGATCCTCATCCCCTCGGCCCGGCAAATGGTCTACGCCGACAAACGCGGGGCCAAGGAAGGCCGCCTGCCCGATGATACGTGGGTACTCAGGCCGCAAGACCTCACCGAAGGCTTCCAACCCGACGACAGCACCTGGTACTTCCCCCGCGTGGCTGGCACCTTCAAAGAACGCGAGGGGTTCCACGGCTGCCAGATGCCGGAACAGCTGCTGGGACGCATCATCAAGGTCAGCTCGCACCCCGGCGAGCTGGTCCTCGACCCCTTCAGCGGCAGTTCGACCACCGTCGCCGTCGCCAAGAAGCTTGGTCGGCAGTTCGTGGCGTTTGACATCAGTGAAGAGTACATCGAGCGGGGGATGAAACGTCTGGGGATGATCGAAGTCGGGGATAAGCTCGATGGGGCGGAAGACCCAAAGGTCAGCGTGCCGAGTACGAAGAACGGGAAGCGGCAGAAGGCGGTTGAGGCCGAGAATCCTCCGGAAGTGGCGAAACCCGTGAAGGACAGGAAGTCGAGTAAGAAGTCGGGGCCGCTGCTCTTTCCGACGTAGAGCGTCGGGAAGGAAGCCACCGCTTGCCCACCGTTCCATACGTCCTCTCCCATCGATCAATCGATTTCTGCCACTGTGCCGAGCCTCCCATGTCTGATTCTACTGCTACCCATTACTTGGTTGATCTCTTCGGACTGAGCGGCAAGACTGCCGTAGTGGTCGGCGGGACCGGGACACTGGGCGGGGCGATTGCGGATGCACTCGCTGGGGCCGGGGCTCATGTCCTCATCACGGGGCGAAATGCCGAGTTGGGGGCCGCTGCGGTGGCTCGGCTTCAGGCCCACGGAGGCAGTGCGGAGTACGTTGCCGCTGATGCGACCAATCGAGAAAACCTCGAACAGCTAGTGGCACATCTGCGAGCGAATCAGCGCGAGTGCGACGTGCTGGTGAACGCGGCGGGGATCAACTCGCCGACCCCGTTTCTCGACATCACTGACGAGGAGTGGGATCGGATCTTCAATGTGAACCTGACCAGTGTGCGGCTGGCGTGTCAGGTGTTCGGTCGCGACATGGTCGAACGGAAGACGCGGGGATCGATCATCAACATCGCCTCGCTCAGTGCGATCACGCCGCTCTCTCGCGTCTATACGTATTCGGCTTCGAAGGCGGCTGTGCTGAACCTGACGCTCAACTTGGCGCGGGAGTGGGCTCCGCTGGGGATTCGCGTGAATGCGATGTCTCCGGGGTTCTTCCCGGCGGAGCAGAATCGCAAGGTGCTGACCCCGGATCGCGTGTCGAACATCATGCGGCATACCCCGATCGGTCGGTTCGGCGAGCCGTCGGAACTGGCCGGAGCGGTGTTGCTGGCCGCCTCGAACAAGGCGGGGTCGTTCCTGGTCGGAGCGAATCTGGTCGTCGATGGCGGGTTCATGGCGATGACGATCTGAGTCGTAGAACGGCCCCTCGTGGGACGGGCACATTTGCCCGTCCGTCTGATCGCCACAACTCGGACGGGCAAATGTGCCCGTCCCACAAATGTGCCTGCCCCACTCACGCATCCGGCACGATCTCAAACGCCGCCTCCACCTCTTCCGGAATCCGCACCAGTCGCTGGTCGTTCGTCCGCACAAAGGCCCAGTTCGTCTCCGCCCGGGCCAGCAGTGTCCCATCCGCGCGGCGAATCTCGAACTTCCGCCGGGACGAGACCTTCTGCATGTCGGCCACCCAAGTATGCACCACCACCGCATCCCCCGCAAAGGCCGGGACGCGGTACTCGATAAAGTGCGATCGCACCACCCACCCGAAACCCGCCTCGGCATACCGCGACATCGGCCACCCCTGCGCCCTCGAATGGGCGACAGCTGCGTCTTGCATCCAGCGAATGTAGACGACGTTATTGACGTGCCCTTGCCGATCGAGATCGGCTTCGATGACAGTCAGGGCATGTTCGTAGAGTGCAGGCATTCGATGAGGTTGATGAGTTCAATGAGGCACATGGAATCAGAAGTATGGCCGGATGCGGGGAGTATGACAAATTTACAGTTTCCCGTGCCATCGCATCGTTCCGGGAGCTCAAGATCACGAAGAGTCACCCGATCCTCCGCACTTCCCGATTTCCCTGGCTCTACACCAGCAGCATCATGTGAATAATTCAAATCTAGGACGGAAAGACGTTGATCAAGGACTGATTGGGCGTCTGTTGCTGACACGGATCGGTGATCAATGGCCAGTCCCCATCGAGTTGGCAGTCAGTTGTGGCATGCCCCGTGATGCCAACTGATGCCTGACATTTGCGGTCCGATTCCGTCCAGAGCCAATGGTATCTATGATGCCCAGCCACTTCCTCTCTCACCTCCCCGTTGTTGCTCCCGGAGCTATTCCCGATGGACCCTGTCCAAACACATCGCCCCTACTCCCGGGAGTGGTACGAGAATCTGCATGGCATTCTGGGTGATGCGGCGTGCCGTCAGTTGGGCATTTTTACCATCCCCGACAATTTCCTGCTCTCGGTTGTGATTCCGGTCTACAACGAGCGGAACACCTTGATGCAACTGCTCGACCGGGTCCGGGAAGTCCCCGTTCGCAAGGAGATCGTGCTGGTCGATGATTGCAGCAAGGACGGCACGCGCGACCTCTTGAAGAGCTTGGAGCAGCAACCCAACGACGACCCGATGAATCGCCTCTCGATTCAGTTTCACGACGTGAATCGTGGCAAGGGAGCAGCTGTGCGTACGGGGTTCAACCGGGCGACGGGAGATGTCTTCATCATTCAGGATGCTGATCTGGAGTACGACCCGTCGGAGATTCCGCGATTACTGCAACCGATTATCCAGGGCCGGGCCGATGTGGTGTTCGGCAGCCGGTTCTTGGGCGACCAGCCACACCGCGTGCTGTATTACTGGCACTCACTCGGAAACCGAGTGCTGACGACGCTGTCGAATTTGACGACGAATTTGAACCTGACCGACATGGAGACGTGCTACAAACTCTTCTCGAAGGAGATCATGCAGCAGATCTCTCCCCACTTGCAGCAGGAGCGATTCGGCATCGAGCCGGAACTGACCGCTCGAGTGTCGGCCATCCCCTGCCGGATTTTTGAGATGTCGATCAGCTACCACGGTCGCACATACGACGAGGGGAAGAAGATCGGCTTGAAGGACGGGTTCTCGGCCCTGTGGTGCATCGTGAAGTACGGGATGCAGGCCATGCGGGTTCGGCGGCGGTTGAAGAAGGCACGGTTGCAGGCGGGGGGCTGAGCCTGGATGCGGACCTTTCGCATGGTCTAGAGCAGATTCAGAATCTGTCTTCAGCTCGCACAGACAGGAATGTCTGTGCCACTCATCAGTGGGGCAGACATTCCTGTCTGTCTTTCCTGCAAACCAATTCTGAATCTGGTCTAACGATAATCTTTCGAAGATCCCGGCCTTTCGGCGATCTGCAGTGGCAGGTCGGAACTCGTGGACGCGATCTCGATACGTTGGGCGAAGACCTGCATTTCGGGGTGTCGGCGATGACACCATTCCAGATGTGGGAGGGCTTCGGAATACCGCCCACGGTCGAAGAGCAGTTTGGACAGATTGAATCTGAAAGCATAAGAGTTGCTGTGTCTGCGGAGTGATTTCAGGAGAGTGGAGATCGCGAGTTCATCCTCACCCAACTCGAAATAGCAGCCGGAGGCGACGATGACCCGAGCGGCCGAGTTTTCTCCCGATGTTCTATCGGATTCCGCCAATTCGGCTTTGATCAGCGCCTGAAGAATACTCCGGTAACCTTCCAGGTCTTGAGAGCCGGTGAATGCTTTGCGAAGTCCGACCAGAGACGTGATATCCAGTTCGAAGCTGTCGAGAAAGAAGCTCGGCGGGTAGTGGGGTGACAAGTCGGTCACGATGGCCGCGCGGCATCCGACATCACGTTGATAGGCTTGTTGGTAGTATGCCACCGACTCGCTTCCCTTCCCTTGGTTATTCAGGAAATGGGCATATTCCAAGAAGACCTGCCCCTCGAACGGGCGGGCAGTCAGCGCCTGCTTCATCAGTCGCTCTTCGATCTGTGTCGGAGCCAAACTGAGCCAGGCGAGCTTGGCACTTCCCACGTAGGTACGAGACTCCAGTGGGCAGAGCCGCATGGCCCGCAGGTAGGCGGCTTGTGCCCTGTTCAGATGGAGGCGGTTCTCTCCCATCACCTCGGGGATATCGAGCCATTGATTCAGGGCGGCGCGATTCGGGTATTCCGATGAGATCGCTGCTTGCCGAATTTCTTCCAGGTGGAGATCGTGATCCACTGCGTGAGCGAGCAAAAAATTCCGCACATGAGCGCGGCCAGCACGCAGTTGCAACACGGGGTCGTGAGGGTTCGCTTGAACCGCCTTCAAGATGGCTGAGATTTCAAAGCGAGTGGAGTACTTATCGTCACTGGACTGCCTGGTTTTGGCCAGACGTTTGTATTCGTGGTAGTACGGCTCAGCGGCGACCTCGGGCCATTTCACTTGTACTCCCCAGCCCATTCCGACGACGAGCAAAACCAGCATCAGTCCCCAACCCCACTTCCCCGCTGGGGGAGTGAACGACTCCGTGGGAGGAAGATTCGGCAACGAGAATCGGTAGAGTACGCAGGCGGATGCTGCTGCCAGCATGACAATCACCATACAGCTGGGAACATACCAGATAAAGTCCGTGCAAGAGTGAACCAGGTTGATGCTGAGAATGGCTATGGCGACTGCCAATGCGGACTTGACATCGGGGGTTTTCGACAGGCTCAGTCCACGGACAGACCAGTAGGCGACCAGGCCGATCAGCAAGAGGGTGATGACCAGACCCGTGATCCCGGCTTCCATGGCGACCTGGAGATATCCGTTCTCAGCGTGAGTATACACGGCCCCATCCTCGGGATGGTCGTGGTACGTTTCGTAGACATATTGGTGTGTTCCTAGCCCGGTGCCTGTGATCGGAAAGTCTTGGATGACTTTCAAATCGGTATCCCAGATCTTTTGCCGCGCCCCGCCGTTGTCGACCTCCAACGCATTGCCTTCGGAGATATTTTCGATGTCCGCTGACAGCTTCCGATCCAGTCCGCCTCCGAAGGCCATCATCGCCGCAGCTGCACAGACCGAGACTCCGAGCATCCAGAAAATGATGCGGGAATGCAGAATCTGTTGCCTCCAAAACAGGAGACAGGTGACCGACAGCCCCACGCCCATGGTCAGCAGGCCACCTCTGGACTGCGAGAGTAAAATCGCAGTGCAGGTGATTCCCAGCATGATTGCGGGAGGCCACTCCTGCATGAACGCTCTCCAACCAGTGGGGGCCGGATGATTCAGATTCCGGGCGGCACGGAGTTTGTTCAGCGAATTCGATGACAGGACATACCACCACAACTGAGCGGGCAAACTCATCGACAAAAAGTCGGAGAAATGGTTGGCGTTGGTGAATCCGGCTTTGGCAGCCGAAATCGTATGAGTGTCTGGATGTTGGTAGAACCAGAAGAACTTTCCATTGCTGGCCAAGTACTGCACCAGTCCGAACACCGCGGTCGCACACCCCGAGATGGCGACAAATCGCAGCAGGCGATGCACATCACTCACTGTGGACAGACGCTGGACTGCCACAAAAAACACCAGCATGACGGACACGAGGGTGATCAGATTACTCCACGTCTGCCACGGAGCAAAACTGAGTGTGCCCCAACGCCCGATCCCGACCGAGGTCTCTGGGTTGTCGCCCCAGGCTGGCAGCAACTGGTTGATCTGTGGGGAGAGCTGGTTCTTGAGCGACTCCGGAAGGGTCAGCGTTTGCAGAACCACGAGTAGGATGGCGAACAGAAACAGCGGCTCGGCCCCGGAGAACTTCCAAAGCGGGCGATCTTGACGCAGTTGATAAATCGCCCACCAGATTGCGGTCCATCCAGACAGCATGACGGTCGTGAGATTTCCTAGAGCCTGCCGCCCTCCCCAAATAAAGGGGAGCAGAAGAATCAACCCGAGAAAGCCCAAGTCCACCATCTGCAGGGGCCATGAGGTCTCGGGAGAATCCATGCCATGTCCCCACCCGGTCAGGGAAGACTTGGATCGCGTTGGGGGGAGAGATGACATGGGTCAAGCGACTCCTGAGAACGGCCCACCGAGGCGCTGGTCCGTGTTTGTTTAAGCAGCCTTGCGGAGGGGAATTGTTGCCGTTGTTTCTTGGGCGTGTTCATCGTCGTGGCCATAGCCGTATCCGGCTTTGTCGCCGTAGCCATACCCGTAGCCATAGCCGTACTCATCGCCCGGTTTGTTTTGCAACTGGTTCACCACGAGGCCGATGAGTTGGCATCCCAAGGCGGTCAGTGATTCGGCAGCGCGAATGACCATGCGACGGCGATTCGTATCGGGACGCACAACTAGGATCGCTCCATCCACCAGTCGACCGATGACCTGCACATCGGCCACAGCCAGCGACGGAGGAGCGTCAATCAGAATCTGATCGAATCGAGTGTCCGCCCATTCAATCAATTCGGCCAGACGACCTCCCGCCAGAAGTTCCACGGGATTGATCGGCTTCGGGCCAGCGGGGATGATGAATAGGTTTTGCAACTCCGTCTGGATCATGCAACGCTCCACGACCTCGGCCACAGGAGCGCCTTCCTTCAAAATGGTGGACAGGCCCTCCTTCCCCGAAAACTCGAACAGCTTGGTCAGACCGGGACGCCGCATATCTCCATCAATGGCCAGGGTTCGTTTTCCGGATTGAGCAAAGGCCACGGCCAGGCTGGCGAACACGGTCGTCTTGCCGTCTCCCGGTTCTGTACTGGAGATGGTGAGTCGACGGGTGTCATCTCCCGAAAAATCAATGGCCGTTCGCAAGGTGCGGAACGCTTCCGACTCGACGGAATTGGGTTTCGCAAACGGGTACAACGATTCCAGCCCATGCTCGGCCAGACTCGGCAGTTTTCGCACCATCGCCAGAACGGGAGACCCGAGTTCGCGTCGCAGTTCGTCCGGGGACCGGAATCGATCATCGATCAAGTCCAGGATGTAGATCAGTCCAAAGGATCCGCTGATCCCCAGAATTAGGCAGACAAAAACGGTCATCGTCAGACGGGGGGTGACGGGAGTCTTGTTGATCTCCGGTTCGACGGTGACCTTTGCCCGAATCGAGTTGGACTGTCCCAGTTTGGCCGACTTCACGGTGTCAGACAGGGCGGCCAGATAGTCCCGCAGACGCGATACTTCCTGGGACTTCGCTTCGATGTCCGCAAACAGCCCATTCATCTGGGTGGCCGATTCGCTTTCACGGGCCAATGTCTCTCGGGCGCGACTCGCTTCGTTTCGCGCGATGGCACTGTTCATGCGCGCCGTCTGGAGCAACGACGACCCGATATCCTTGGAATCGAGCATCTGATTCACCGCTTGGGGACGCTCCAGCAGTTGCTGTTCCTTCATCGCGATATCTCGCCTCAGCTGGGCAATGTCGGGGTGATTTTCCCCAAGATATCCCAGCTTCTCGCTCAGCTGTGTTTGGGCCAGGCTCAGGTCTTGTTGCATCTTGTTGGTGGCATAACTTTCCCCGGTATCGAGGCCCGACCTTTTTTCAATGAGGCGGGTGGCCAGATCCGGATTGACCCGGTTCACGAACCCCGAGAGATCTTCGCCTCGCCTTCGAGAGGCTTCCATTTCGTCCAGCAGCGACAGCGCCTCGCCACTCGTCTTGGAGCGAGCGATCCAGTCTTCGTTCAGCTTCTCGATCCGAGAAGTCAACGTGTTGATGGACTTGCTGCCGCTCCCGAACATCACGTTGGTCTGAGCCTGGAGATCACGCCACTCGTGTTGCCTGGCGACAAGTTCTCGTTCTGACGAAACCCGTTGCTGGGTGAGCAACTTGAGATCTTCGCTCCGCTCATCCTGGTGCAGTCGATTGACCTCATTCATGAAGGAGTTCAGCACCTCGGCGACCACGGCATACGCGGTGGTCGGATCCTTCGATTGAAAGGAGACATTCATGATGTTTGTACGGCGGATGGTGCTGACGGACAGCTTGCTTCGAAAGTCGGTCAGCCATTTGTCCTGTCGGACTCCGACGAAATCGATACGATGATCGTCAGGCAGATTCCGCAGCGTTTCCTTGAGGGTCGAGTCACTGGTCAGCAAGTGTTCGAACTCGGGCATCTTATCCTGCAACCCCTGAGGCTTGTTGCCCTCCTTGTCCAGGGCATCGCCACCGGTTTTGAGAATCAAGAGTTTGGCGGAGGATGAGTACTTCCGTTCGGCGGTGACGTAGTAAAACGCCCCCAAAGACAAGCTCGCGATCAACGCCAGAATGACGATGTATAACCGGGATCGAACTGACCGTAAGAAACGCAGTACCCCAGCCATCAACTCGTTCGAGTCTCCACCGGCGATCGGAATTTCCGTAGGCGTCTGCATGCTCAAGGCGTCCTTGCCTGGTGCGGTGTAAGGTGGGGCTCTGTTAGAACGCCCGTCCGTTGATGCCGAAGGAAGCCGTCTTGATCACGTCCACGATCACCGTGGCGGGCGTCTGCTCCACCGAGACGACATCACCCGGCTGGAGCAGAATGTTCTCCCGACCATCCCGCTTGGCCTTCGAGTAACTCACCTGAATCAGGGCGGGCTCTTTGATGCCGGGACGCTTGCGGATGACATAGATCTTGTTCGCCACCGGACTGTTAATCCCCTTCGAAAGCGAGATCGCATCCAGCACCGACAGATCCTGCCCCACGGGGAACTCGAATTGGCCGGGAGCGGCCACCAGCCCCACAACGGTCAATGGGAGAGGATCCTGTTTGTCGACCCAGATCACTGTGCCATCGGTCAGGGTGGGGATTCCCACCCCTTCCTTGCCAATCGACGCCAGATCCACCTTGAGAGTCTTAGCTCCTGTCCCAGTGATCGTGGACAATTCACCACTCGCCGAGATGACTCCCTCAACGCTTCCGTCAGCCACAGCGGGGGATCGGCCTTGAGGGGCGGTGCCTGGCTGGAAGCCGGGATGACGGACCTCCACGATCGTGCCCGCCTCTTTCGCGAGGTTCCCAGCTGCCGTAATCGCCTGCAACAGATCCGTGTTGCCCGGACGAAGTTCATACGTCCCCGGCTTGTTGACGGCCCCAATCACCGTGATCCGGTTCACCCGTGGCCGAGTCATGGACACTGTCACCTTCGGGTCACGATAGACATTCCGACGAATCGCAGCTGTCCGGATCGCTTGCTCTGCTTCGAGCATATTCATACCCACAATGGGGACATTGCCAATATAGGGCAGGTCGATCTCTCCATTCTCTTGGACGCGAGTGAGGAAATTAGGGTTATCGTCCTTTTTCAGACCCACTCTCAGATCGACCGTAATCACGTCGCCTTGAGCGATCAAGTCCTGCGGTATTGTCGCTCCAGCCAGCTTTGACAAGTCCACGGTTTGAACGTTGTTCGCCGCCACCGCATGCCATTCTCGAGGCAAATCACGAGCCAGCATCGCACCCGACGCACAACCCTGACAAATCAGGAGTGCATACAAGCAGGCCGTGTAACCGGCCCACTGGATCAGCAGTGGAGTCGAGGGTGGGTGGGATGTCATCGGCAGGATTGATGGGGGATTGCGCAGAGTTGGAATCACGCCACGCAGCCCGGCTAGGGGAGAGGAGGGACAGCAGAGTCTGGAACTTAGGGCAATTCTTCACAGATGGTCAAGGTGACTTCCCAGGACCGTGACGTTTCTGCCCTCTCCGGACGACGAGTCTCGCTTGGTTCAGGTTACAGTTCCCTGGTAACATCCGCCCATTCACAGAGATACAGAGGCTTGGCTTCTGCCGGGACTTTGTCTCTCAGCTCCGGTCAAAATGGCCGATCAACACTGGGAGAGAGGCATGAGTACAGTTCGAGTTCTGGTCGGCACTCGCAAAGGGGCCTTTGTTCTCACCTCGAATGAGAAGCGAGAGCAGTGGGAGGTCAGCGGGCCGTTCTTTGGCGGCTTTGAGATCTACCACCTCAAAGCCTCCCCGGTGAACCCCGACCGCATCTATGCTTCGCAGTCGAGCAGTTGGTTCGGCCAGATCATGCAACGCTCCGATGATGGAGGCAAGACTTGGAACCCCGTCGGGAACGACTTCAAGTACGACGGCACACCCGGCACGCATCAGTGGTACGACGGCACGCCGCACCCCTGGGAGTTCAAGCGGGTGTGGCATCTGGAGCCGTCACTCACCGATCCCGATACGGTCTACGCCGGGGTCGAGGACGCCGCCCTCTTCCGCACCACCGATGGCGGCCAAACGTGGCATGAGTTGCCGGGACTGCGAACGCATCAGTCGGGCTCGCAGTGGAACCCCGGGGCGGGAGGTCTGGCCGTCCACACAATCCTTCTCGACCCCTCGAACCCCAAGCGGATCTATATCGCCATCTCCGCAGCCGGGGCCTTCCGCAGCGACGACGGCGGGGAGACCTGGAAGCCGATCAACCGCGGCCTGAAGTCCAAGTACCTGCCCGACCCCAACGCCGAGGTCGGCTACTGCGTCCACAATCTGGCCCTGCACCCCTCGAAGCCCGACACCGTCTTCATGCAGCTGCACTGGAACGTGATGCGGACCGATGACGCCGGAGAGAACTGGAACCTCATCAGCGGCAACCTGCCGACTGACTTCGGGTTCCCGATCGAGGTTCACGCCCACGAACCCAACACCATCTACGTCGTCCCCATCAAGAGCGACTCCGAACACTACGTCGACGACGGCAAGCTCCGCGTCTACCGCAGCCGCACCGGCAGCACCGACTGGGAGGCCCTGACCAACGGCCTGCCGCAGGAGAACTGCTACGTCAACGTCCTCCGCGACGCCATGTCGACCGACTCCCTCCCCAGCTGCGGGATTTACTTCGGCACGAGCGGCGGCCAGGTGTACTGCTCGCCGGACGGCGGCGACCACTGGAAAGCCATCGTCCGCGATCTGCCCGCCGTGGTGTCGGTGGAGGTGCAGACGTTGCCTTGAGTGTCGGCTCGAATGTACGATGGGCAATCCTGCCCGTCGCCGCTGACTTAGGCCCACCACGGGTGATCCGAATCTCTGAAATGGGGGGCCATCGCCTCAAAGCAGGCCTGTACCACCCGACGTCACTGTCGATCCGATTGTAACGACGTTGTTGCCGGGGAGATGCTCCTCTTGAGTGTCAAATCCAACCCCCCACGGCAGTTAAGACCTATGTTTTCCAAGGGGCTGCGAGTCGGACTATGCCATGTCTGATCTGAACGATTCCCACCCGTCAGTGTCCTCTCGTTTCTTCCCGGTGTCCCATCGGTTATGGTGAGCAACGTCCTCCACTCGGCAGCGACTGACGGTGATTTGACCCTCCGGGTGCAGATCTCCGGCTCGGAAGTGGCCGCACCCGCTCATTCTTCTCTGCGCCCGTTTGGGCGTTCTGTTCGGTCTTCCGCTGCGGAAATTCGGATGCCCGTCACATTGGAGCAATTTACCCAGCTGCTCAATGACTCCGGACTCCTGTCCGCTGAGGACATGAACGATGTCCGCGCTGGCCTGCCACAGTTCGAGACGGTCGAAGCATTGGCGGAGAACCTCTATCGCCGCAATAAACTGACGAAGTATCAGCTGACTCGTGTGATCCAGGGCAAAGCGAAATCGCTGCATCTGGGCAACTACACGGTTCTCGACAAGATCGGTCAAGGGGGGATGGGCTTGGTGGTGAAAGCCAGGCACCGGGTGATGCAGCGGATCGTGGCGATCAAAATCTTATCGGCTTCGACGGTGAAATCGCCCGACGCGGTCAAGCGGTTTCATCGTGAGGTCGAAGCCGCCGCCCGGCTGAATCACCCGCACATCGTCGCCGCCTTTGACGCGGATCAGTCGAACGGGACGCACTTTCTGGTGATGGAGTATGTCGACGGGTACGACTTGTCGGCACTGATCAGGATGCAAGGCACTCTGTCAGTCCGGCGCGCCATCGAGTTCATGTTACAGGCGGGGCGGGGATTGGAGTTCATCCACGCGCATGGTGTCGTCCATCGCGACATCAAGCCCTCCAACCTGCTCATCGATCGTGCGGGCGTCGTGAGGATTCTAGATTTGGGGTTGGCTCGACTCGAGAACAGCGAGCATCCGACCGACCTCACCAGTTCTGGCCAGATCATGGGGACCATTGATTACATGGCCCCGGAACAAGCCGTGAATACCCATACGGCGGACCACCGGGCCGACATTTACAGCCTCGGCTGCACTTTGTGGTATCTGCTCACCGGGCATTCGGTGTACGACGGGGAAACGGCGATGGCCAAACTTCTGCAGCATCGGGAGGGGGCCATTCCCTCTCTGCTGGGAACTAACGCGGAGTTACAGGCCACAAACCCGCGAGCCGTGGCGATCGATCGTGTCATCCGCAAGATGCTGGCGAAGCATCCGGATCAGCGACACCAGTCGATGGCCGAGGTGCTGATGGCTCTGGAAGGGTGCCGTTCCGCCAAGTCGGAAGCCTCCGAAGCTCCTCCGGCGTTACCCCCCGAGGCAGAAGAGCCACTGACGGCGTTCCTGTCATTCCTCTCTTCCGGGGCCGACCCCGAGAAGGAACCGGGGTTAACCATTGCGTCTCCCCACATCGCGGCGACGATTGATCTGAATGTCCTCAATCAGGACTCGACGCCCTTTACCATGTTGTCCGGCATGGCCACGGCTCGGACACTGGTTCAGAGGCCACCCCGCAGTCGTTCGGCTGGGAGATTTCCCGTATGGATCGCAATCGCGCTCGGCGGAGTCTGTTTGCTCGGCGTCGTGTGGGCGTTCTCCGGAGGATCCTCCCCGACACCACAGCCGGTCGCTCCTGTCGCTATGAATCCGGAGCAAAGCCCACTCGCGGCGGACACCGTTCCCCCCTTCGAGTCGTCCACCGAAGACACACCAGACAAGTCCGATACCTCTCCGCTGGCTCGGCGTCCGGGGCCATTGAACCGGCAAGGAAACTCGCAGCTGTTCTTCAACGGAACCCACAGCTATGTGCAAGTGGAGTCGCTCAAGTACGAACACGGGCAGCCCTACACATGCGAAGGCTGGTTCACCCCCCAGGGAGTGCCAAGTGCAATTTCTGACCCGGTCATCTGGACCGGGCCCAGCTGGATTGCACTGTGGGAACAGAATCGCGTATTCGGCATCGGTTTGACGGGTAGCGGTCCCACGGCGATTCTGATTTCCCAGCCGCCAGAGGTCCGGCAGCCTGTCGATCGTCTGCTTCCGGTGCATGTGGCCGGGGTGTGGACGGGGAGCGAGCAGACACTCTTCGTCAACGGTCTGAAGGTCGACCTGACCAACCTGAACGCATCGGCCTTTCCGGAGACCACCGGCGGCCTGTTTCTCGGTGGAGCTCCCTATGCGAACATCGGCCATGCCCGTTGGTATCGAGGCGGCATCGATGAGGTCCGCATCTCCCGCGGGATTCGCTACACGTCCCACTTCGAGCCAGAGCGTCGCTTTCCGGACGCCGATCCGGAGACCTTAGCTCTCTATCATTTTGACGAAGTGAACGGGGAGACCGCATTTGACTCCTCGGGCCACAACCATCATGGCACCGTCGTCAAAGCCCAGTGGATTCCCGCTCCGGCCCCGCCAGGATTCACTCCACCCGGACGAGACTCCACTCCACAATAGGCTCGCATACGCTGTCCGGGTCTGTTGCCGATCCCCTGCCACAGACACCCAGGATTGTTTGCCCTCATTTGATGGTCACAGCGTATTCTTTGAACCCGAGCGAAGTCGTCGTCATCCTGTCGATGACCTCCGGCGATTGCTCAACGATGCTCCGTGGGCTTTGTTTGTCATTGCTATCCGACTTTGCCCCCATCCGAGTTCCTCATGCTTCAGCACGGCGTGGCCCAGACATCGCTTTGGTCGTCTAGTGACGCTGGAACAAGAGGGTTTGCCAGGCAAGCCAGGACGCCGTCACCTCTGATGACTCCGCAGTCCAGGTTCTCAAAGCAGAGCTGAGGCACCCCGCTGTTCTCCCTCGGCCAACCATCCGGATCGAGCTGCACTGCCCAGGATACCTCGAATTGGCGAATGCCCCCTTCCCGTTTGGCCTGAGTCATCGCCAATTCCGTGAAAGCCAATACTTGTGCAAAACGATGAGGCGATCAACCAGTGCGGAATCTTCGTTTGGCAATCCAGACGCTACACTCTATGAGACAGCGGACCCTGGGATTCGTTGCGGCTGGCAGATGTTGTGGAGCAAGCGATGCGGTTTACGAAGATGCAGGGCGCGGGCAACGACTACGTGTACATCAACGCGTTTGTTGAGCAGCTGCCCTCGGATTTGCCAGCTTTGGCCCGGCAGATCAGTGATCGGAATTTCGGTGTCGGCGGGGATGGAATGATCCTCGTGTGTCCCTCGGACAAGGGCGACGCGCGGATGCGGATGTTCAACAACGACGGCAGCGAGTCGGAGATGTGCGGCAACGGCATCCGCTGTGTGGCCAAGTATGTCTATGACCACGAGATTGCTCGCAAGCAGGAACTGTACATCGAGACCGGTCGCGGGGTCTTGAAGCTGCGGGTGTTCCCGAACAAGCAGGGGAAGGTCGAGCGGGTGCGGGTCAACATGGGGCAGCCGATTCTGTCGGCCTCGGAGATTCCGACGACGCTGAGTGGGGAGAAGGTCGTCGATGCTCCACTGACGATTCACGGCTGGGATGCGAGTCCCCCGGCGTGGTTTGCCGAGTGCGGGCTCGATCCACGGATGACCTGTGTGAGTATGGGGAACCCGCATGTGGTGCTGTACTGCCAGGACGTATCGAAGGTGCCGCTGACCACCATCGGGCCGATCATCGAGAACGCCTCCATCTTCCCCCGCCGGATCAACGTCCATGTCGTGCAGGTTCACAGTCCGACCGAAGTCACCATGCGGACCTGGGAACGCGGCAGTGGGATCACCCTCGCGTGCGGGACGGGGGCCTGCTCCGTGGCAGTGGCCGGGGTGCTGACGGGCCGCTCGGGACGGCGACTACTCGCGCATCTCCCCGGCGGCGACTTGGAACTCGAGTGGCCCAGCGACAGCGATCCGGTCTTCATGACCGGCCCAGCTGTGGAGGTGTTTGGGGGAGTCTGGCCGTAGCCTTCAGCCCCTGAAGTCATTGCCATTGTGAGAGCGCTGAACCGCTCACCACGAGCTGAGCCTTGTGTCAGAAGCGAGCGTGAGCAGCCTCACATCACACGCGAACGGGCCTTGTCGTACACGCGGACGTACTCAGCTGCGCTTCTGGCCCAGGACCAGTCGCGGTTCATGCCGTTGCGGATCAGACGGCTCCAAGTCGGCTTGTCATGCTGGAACACCCCGACCGCGCGCCACACCGTCGACAAGAAGGCGTCGGCGGTAAACTGTGCGAACTTGAATCCGGTGGCGGTGCCGTTCCCGATCGTCTCCGGTGAGCAGTCGACGACGGAATCGGCTAGGCCACCGACGTTGCTGACGATCGGAGGCGTGCCATAGGCCGAACTGTACATCTGGTTGAGACCGCACGGCTCAAACTGGCTCGGCATCAGAAAGGCATCGATCCCCGCTTCAACCCGGTGGGCCAATCCCTCGTTAAAGCCAATGACAGCTGCGACCTTAGTCGGGAACTGTACTTTGAGTTCTTGCAGCCACTTTTCGTACTTGGTTTCGCCCGTGCCCAGGCAGATGAACTGCACATCGGCCCGAAAGAGCTCCGCCGCCCGAGAGGCGATCAGTCCCAGCCCCTTCTGATCGGTGAGACGCGAGATGAGACCGAGGAGCATGGCATCCGGGCGCTGCGGCAGTCCCATTTCCCGTTGCAAGGCAGCCTTACACGCGGCCTTGCCGTCTTTGATGGTCTCCAACGTATACCGCTGTGCAATGGCCGCATCGGTGGCTGGGTTCCATTCCGTCGTGTCGACCCCATTCATGATGCCGACGAGCGAATCACCGCGAGTCTGGAGCGCCGGGTCGAGACCATATCCGAACTCGGGTCGGCAGATTTCCTTCGCATAGGTCGGGCTGACCGTGGTCACGACCTCGGACATCGCGATCCCGGCCTTGAGCAGATTCAACTCGCCAAAGTATTCTAACTGCCGCCAGTTGAACAGCTCCCAGCGCAGGCCGGAGAGCTTGTACGCCCACCAAGGGAACCGTCCCTGGAACGCCATGTTGTGGATCGTGAAGACACTGGCTGTCTTCTGGAACCAAGGCTGGAGCCGGTATTCGCTGGCCAGCAACGCAGGGATGATCCCGGTCTGCCAGTCGTTGGCATGGACGATATCGGGCTGGAGGTCGAGTTGCCGGACCGCTTCCAGGACCGCCCGCGAGAAGAAAATAAACCGCTCGGCGTTGTCGGCGTAGTCGTGCCCCTTTTCGACATACAGCCCCGCTCGGTCGAAGTATTCGGGCTGGTCGATGAGCAGGACCCGGACCTGCGAGCCGGGGAGCGTGGTCGAGCGGATCTCGGCCTCGACCCGCTTTTCGCCGACTGGGACGGTGAGCTTGCCGACCGATTCACCGGCGTATTCCGGCTTGATGATCTTCCGATAATACGGCAGGACGAGAGTGACCTCATGCCCCAGTCCGGCGAGTGCCCGCGACAAGCCGGATGAAACATCCGCCAGACCACCCGTCTTGGCAAAAGGATTCGCCTCCGAGGCGGCCATCAGAATTCGCATGTTGTGACTCCAGTGGTGACATCTGACTCGTAGCGACGTTCGCCAGAACGTGGGGAGTGGAATAGGCTTCCAGCCTGTCGTCTGTCTCAATCCCTGACAGGCGGGAAGCCTATCCCACGGGGCCACCCTACCCGTGACGGCAGCCCGATCCGCAGCTGTGCTGTCCTGGCGGCGGGGCACATTGCCCCATGACGGGGAGTGATCGGCTGCTTCCTCCCGCGATGTGGCCAGCGGGGGCACTCATGAGTTTTTCCACGGTCGTGGCCTGGCACTGCGGACAGGCGGGCGTCTCATCTCGACGGACGAGTTCTTCGAACTGTTGCCCGCATTTGCGGCACTGAAAATCGAACATCGGCATGGTCGTTCTCCGGATGATCGCGGATCGGCAGAGGGCGGGGGAGGAGTGGCTTGTTGTCTGGGGGGAGACTTCGGGATTCACTCTTGTGAGCCCCAAAGAGCCAAAAAACGAGTCCATGGGGGGGCAGTGTACCGCGGACAGAGGGGCATCGCGACAGACGGAAGGCCCCTCAAATGGGGGAAATCCTCAGAGTACACCTCGGGATTCTCCGATCTGCCATGACGCTGAGCCGCCTTGGTCGAGCCCGGCATGGTTTTGGCCAGTTCTCTAACCTGTTATTCTACCGGGCATTGCGATTCGTGTTCGAGAGAGTTTTCGCCGGTCCATGTCGACATCTGACGCCTTACCTGTTCCCGCTCCGAATTCGTCGGGAGGCGTGCTGACCGTGGGGAATTTCGACGGAGTCCACCTCGGTCACCAGCGGATGATCCAGCAGTTGGTCGACCTGGCCCGCGAACAGGGAACGCGCGCCATCGCGGTGACCTTTGATCCGCCGCCGCTCGCCATTCTGGCCCCGGACCGCGTGCCGCCCCAGCTGACCACCCTCACTCAGAAGGTCGAATTGATTCGTGGGCTGGGTGTGGATGAGGTCATTGTTTATCCCGCCACGCGCGAATTGCTCGCCCTGACCGCTGAACAATTCTTCGAGACCGTCCTGGTGCAGCAACTGGGGTGTCGCGGGCTGGTGGAAGGGCCGAACTTTCGGTTCGGACGCGGGCGAGCCGGTGATGTGGCCCTGCTCCGCGAGTTGTGTTCGCCTCGGATGATACCGCTGACCATCGTCGATGCCTGTGAGCACGAGGGGACCATGGTCTCGTCCAGCGAAGTCCGGAGTGCGCTCAGTCGAGGCGATGTCGCCGGGGCTCGCCGCTTGCTGGGGCGTGCCTACTCCATTTCGGGCACGGTGGCCCACGGTGCCGAGCGCGGTCGTCTGCTCGGGTTCCCCACAGCGAACTTGGACGGGATCGAGACGCTGCTTCCCCCGCTTGGTGTGTACGCGGGACGAGCCACCGTCGAGGGAGTCCGTTACCCCGTGGCCCTGAACATCGGTCCCAACCCCACCTTTGGCGAAGACCGACTCAAAGTCGAAGCCCACCTCGTTGGTTTCACCGGCGACCTGTACGAGCAGTCGCTCGAGATCGAGTTCCTGGATCGCCTTCGAGGGGTAGTCAAGTTCTCGGGAGTGGATGCATTGCGAACGCAGCTACAACAGGACATTGCGGCGGTGGCCAGCGCAGGCCAGCGCGACAACCCTTAACGAGACCGGCATTCGTCGAGCAGGGGAGTGTGGGCTGCCGGATGGCGGGATGCGAGAGCGGGCCCCATTGCCGACCAGCCCCGGGATCCATTCGATTGCCCTGACTGTCAGATCCATTACTTCTCGCAATTCGAGGAGTATGGGATCATCATCCACGATGGAGGTCGGCCCATGATGGCGATTGCATACTGCCCCTGGTGCGGTACTCGACTTCCGGAATCCCAACGGGCAGAGCGGGGGCCAGAGTGATCGCCATGCGGACTTCGGCCCTGTTTCTGATCTGGTGCGGATTGTTGCTGTGGGCGCATTGGGGGAATCCTGATCCCGGTGCGATCGACCGTCCGATTAGCGAGTTTCGAGACGGCTCAGTGCCGTTCGTGGGGTATTTACTGTTCGGTGTGTTGATCGCCACGATCTTATCCCACGCCTGGAGTTGGTGGATTCGTCGGGAACTTTGGCCAGTTCGCGCGTGCTTGGCAGTGGGTGCTGGATTAGCGGTGGTCGCGGCGACACCTTCGAACGACTGGTTCCACAACTACATGGCTCTGTCAGTCATCGGCTTCGGCTACCTGTACTTCACCGTGAGTCTGTATCGCGAGTATCTGGAGTGGAACGATCCGTTCATGCGATCGATTCATCGGAATGGTATGGTCTCGATGAAGATCCCACCCCGCGATCGTCGCCTGGCCCGGATTTGGCAAGGGGCAATGGTGCTTCATCAGGGGGTCTTGCTCCTGGCGGTTGTGCTCATCTTCATGGTCTATCGGAGCGGGGGGCTTTTGCAAAAAGTGATCGTGACGCACCTATTGCTGCTCATGGCCATTCTGGAAGTTCTCCCTCGCCGACGATCTGAACATTCCACAAACACCAGACAGCGTCGGGCTGAGAATCCAACAAAGACTTGAGGTGGTGTCCGCGACTCCGCAGCGCATCAATCGGTCGGTCGATTTCCTGAATTACGCGTCGATGCGGGGGCGAGGACCGGAATCCGATTTCGGATGGCGACCACACTCCGTCTGAAGTCTTGGACCGAAACCCTCATCATCCCAATTGGCGACCGAGCGCTGTGGCGATGATGCGGCACTGGTCCATCGACTTGGCGAAAACTTCGGGCGAGATCGTCTGGCTGGCGTCGCTCATCGCCTTCTTCGGGTCGGGATGGACTTCCACGATCAGGCCATCCGCGCCGCAGGCCACGGAGGCGGCACACATCGGGGCGACCAGCGAGGCGATCCCCGTGCCGTGACTCGGATCGACGACCACCGGCAAGTGAGTCCGCTCCTTGAGGTACGGCACGCTGGCCAGCGGCAAGGTGAACCGCGTGTGCGTCTCGAACGTGCGAATGCCGCGCTCGCAGAGGATGACTTCCTGATTCCCCTGGTCGAGGATGTACTCAGCTGCCAGAAGGAATTCCTCCATGGTGGCGGACGGGCCGCGCTTGAGCAGGACTGGCTTGCGGATCTTGCCGACGGCTTCCAGCAGGTAGTAGTTCTGCATGTTCCGGGCTCCGATCTGGAGTACATCCGCGTAGTTGGCGACAAGGTCCACATGGGCGGGCGTCATGACCTCGGTGACGACGGCCAGACCGGTGACATCGCGGGCTTTCGCGAGCAGCTTAAGCCCCTCTTCCTTCATCCCCTGGAAGGAGTACGGGCTGGTGCGGGGCTTGAAGGCTCCCCCGCGCAGAGCGGTCGCTCCCGCCGCCTTGACCTTGATCGCCGAGTCGATGATCTGCTCCTCGCTCTCCACCGAGCACGGACCGGCGATCACCCCGATCCGTCCGCCGCCGATCACCAGATCGCGGACCCGGATGATGGTCGGCTCGGATTTAATTTCCTTACTCGCCACCTTATATGGAGCCAGGATCGGCACGACCTGCTCGACCTCTTCATAGGCGGCCAGCGTGTCCCGCTCGGTCCCGCTCCGCTTCTCGCCCACAGCTGCGATGACAGTGCGTTCGGTGCCGTTAATGACATGGGCTTTGAGTCCGAGCTCTTCGACCCGGCGGATCATCCGCTGGACCATTTCGTCGGTGGCACCGGATTTCATGACAACGATCATGGGACAAGTCTTTCTGTGGGGCAGGCATTCCTGTCTGCAATTCCAGTGGGGATTGAGGGGTGGCAGACAGGAATGTCTGCCCTACTCCAAACGAAAAAACTCCTGAAATCGCAGGGATTTCAGGAGCCTGAGTTGTCTTCGATGAGGCGGTCACACGCTCAGCTTCGACCCGGCCCGGAAATCCCGGTGAGGCTAAAGTCGTACCGCCAATACGCCCCAGAAACTTCCGGAGGTCGCTCGCAGTTCAGGGGTGGGAAGGTGATAGACATGAACAAGAGTGTCGGGTGATCTGTGGCACTCGTCAAGGGGGGAATGGGGAAATCGCTTCGAAATGCGTTGGGCTTCGGGAGTGGCCAACGGGTTTGGCCAGCATGCAACCTGAAAATGTGCAGACGACTCAGTGCCCCCACAGAGGATGCTTGACAATCTCCCCAGCGCAAGGCGGGCGGCCAGTGGAATGTGATCCGCCAGACTTTCGAAGGAGTGTGGTCGCCATTGAATGCAGGTTCTCGCTCCTCGGACCCAACGGGCCTCACTCGACGGCCCAGGGTGCAACCCCGGGAAATCAGGCCATCAGAACCCCCTGAACGTCGAAGGGGTGGCCCGTCGAATGGCCGTTGGCCCAGACGCTGCTTTGAGCGTCTGGTTTGTGGAACAACAAGAAGTGACAGGGGAGACGCTCACCCTTCCATCCCTCCTGTGCCTGCGTCACCCAGACGCCCCAAGCGGCGCCTGGGTCACACCACGAGGGCTTTGACTCGCCAGTGTTGGGGGACCAACAACATCAAGGGAGACGGTTCACGCTCGTCAACACTGGCGGCCCAGAGCGACCGCCAGTGGCTTGTGGACGTTGTATCCCACATCGCGATGGCGAGTCAAACCCGTCGTAGCACGCCCCCGACGTGAGTTGGGGGTGTCACGCGGGAGGAGTTTCTACTGCCCCGGTTTGCCTTCGAAATCACTGGCGGTGTTTGGTCACATTCGGTCTGGCACGGAGGACTGACGTCCTCCGCTCGCTGGCTCGCCCTACTGCTTCACATCCAGCTTGATATGCAAATCGCGAATCTGCCTCGCATCGACCTCGGCGGGAGCCCCGGTCATTTGGTCGGCGGCTTTTTGGGTTTTGGGGAAGGCGATCACATCGCGGATGTTGTCGCCGCCGGTGAACATCATCACCCAGCGGTCGAGGCCCAGGGCGATTCCGCCGTGGGGCGGGGCGCCGTAGCGGAGGGCGTCCAGGAAGAAGCCGAAACGCTGCTCGGCTTCTTCTTCCTTGATGTTCATCAGGTCGAACACCCGCTGCTGAATCTTCGGGTCGTGGATGCGGACGCTGCCGCTGGCGGCCTCGCAGCCATTGCAAATGAGGTCGTACGACGACGCCCGCACGCGGCCCGGATCGGTGGCGAGGTACTGCTCATCGTCGGGATGGATCGAGCAGAACGGGTGATGCTCGGCGTCCCAGCGTTGCTCGTCGTCGTTCCAACCGAACAGCGGGAAGTCCAGCACCCAGAACACCTCCATCGTGTTCGGATCGAATAGTTTTTGCTCGCGGGCGATGCGGTTGCGAACGGCACTGAGGGCGGCACTGGAGACCTTGAACGTGTCGGCCACGTACAACAAAAGATCCCCCTCTTCGCCGCCCATCTTGGCGATGATGGCCTGCTGCTGGTCGTCGGTGAAGAATTTGGTGATCGACGATTCGAGCTTGCCGCCGGTGACCTTGAAGTAGGCCAGCCCCTTGGCCCCGTACTCGGCGACGAGGGCCTTCATCTCGACATCGAGGATGCGGCGGCTGTAC
>JAYSUV010000506.1:0-1321 GCA_043718945.1 Planctomycetota bacterium | reverse complement strand
CCGAAGTGCCTGGAGTGTGGATCAACAGAAGTTATGGTTGACGACGATAATGGAATTCAGACTCCGAATCGGGGACGAGTGATTTTGAAGGGAATGGGCTGGTGCAGCACCGCATTTGCGGACCGGGCGTATACTCCGGAAGGAGACCGCATAAGCGACTCCCCCAGTTCGTCGAACATCCCGGAGGGATGCCAGAGATTAGCCGGTGGTTGAGCGCCAGCGACACCACCGGAGTTCGGTTCCCGCGAGATGTTGCATCCCGGAGGGATGCCAGAGGGAGTGAACTGAGGTACTCTCCTCCATCAGTTCACCCCGCTCATTTCCACGGATTCCGCCTCATGGCCTCAACCTACCTGAGCCTCCACTACCACATCGTGTTCAGCACGAAGGATCGCGTCCCCTCCATCGATACAGAGTGGCGGTCTCGCCTCCATCAGTATCTCGGTGGCGAAGTCAAAGGACTCGGCGGCATCCCCCAAGCCATCGGCGGTGTGGCGGATCACGTGCATCTGCTCGTTGGTCTCAAGGCCACGCATTGTCTTGCCGACTTCATGCGGGAGCTGAAGAAGCAGGCGTCGGTCTGGGTTCACACCGAAATTGGAGTACCGGGGTTCGCCTGGCAGGAGGGGTATGCAGCCTTCACCGTGAGTCCAAATTCGCGGAAGGGAGTTCGCGGCTACATAGGAAATCAGGATGAACATCACCGGCAAAGAACATTCCGCGAGGAACTGATCGAGATGCTACAGAGGGCGGGTGTGGAGTACGACGAGCGGTACTTGGATTGACGGCTTCTGGCATCCCTCCGGGATGCGGCGCAACGTTTTAGTTATCGTTCCGGTGGTGTCGCTGCGCTCAACCACCGGCTAATTTCTGTGACCCCTTCGGGGTCGGCTTCGTCTCCACGCTATGTTGATTGTCGAAGGCAGGTTGGCCCAGTCGCTGCTTTGGGCGTCTGGGAACAAGAGGGATTGAAAGGCGAGCCGGTCCTCCGTAACCTCCTGTTGCTCTGCAACTCACCCGGTCGTTTGCCTGAGAATCGCGGAGTCAGCGTTGATCGGGTCATTAGGAGACCACTCATGCAGCGTGTACTCCAAATCCTCGCCACGGTCTTCGTTCTGTCGGCTCTCACCGGCTTCGCCGAGTTGCCGACTCAGTCGCGGCGGTCGATTGAGAAGGCCATCGAGGAACTGACGCTGGTTCGCACCTCGTCGAAGCAGTTCCTGCTTGATCGTTTTGATAAGAAGCTCGAACTCACTCGGGCCTCCACGAAGCGGAGTGACGAAGAGCGCAAGCAGCTGATCGGGAGCCTCGGAGCGGAGCG
>JAYSUV010000505.1:0-3610 GCA_043718945.1 Planctomycetota bacterium | reverse complement strand
CATGAAGAGAGGGGGGGAGGGGAGGAGGGGAGGGGAGGAGGGGAGGGGGAAGTTCCAGACTGCTTCGAATGCCCTACAGGCTGGTCCCTTCCTCGGCGTTCTTCGGCAGGGCTCGATACTTTCGTAAGTTCATCGCACTCCATGTTCGCCACTTTTCAAAGGCCGCTTCCCGCTGCGCTTCATTCTCGAACGAGACCACGACTGACGTGACATTCTTGGAAGCATCTACATTCAGCGCCTTGAGCCCAAACTGCGTGGGGTCTTGCTTGTTCATCACAATCAGCGTGGCCAGTGCCTGGTCTCGCAGCTGCATGGAACCGTTCGGTTGGTTGTCGGGGCCACGACCGATATTCAGAACCTGTGCATCATCCAGTCGCGTTTCCACGACCGCCATCTCGGGAGCCCCGCCAAATCGAATGATCGCCAGAAAAGCAATCTGCAACTGATGCGGACTGCCCTTCTGCTCCAGCATCTCCAATGCGGGAATGACCGACTCGGGGAGTGACAGCTGCCAAGCGATGCTCAGTCGATCGAATGCAGTTCCCGCGCGCGGGGCAACCACCCAGCGGGTCAGCAAGGCTTGGAGCAGCTGGCCCGGCGGGGTTTCATTCACTCCCTGAACGACACCCTGGCGAATTATCCGCACAGACAAACTCGCTGAATCTGCGGGGTGGGTCGCTTCCGGATGAATCAGTAGCAACAGGATGACCGAAGCATTGACGGTGGAAATCCCTTGCGGAACTGACCCGGTCGGCATCCCCATGTTTTGCAGCTGTCGCTGAAGTTCTGTCGAGAGGAGATCTGGATGCGACAGCGCATGGGCGAGCTGGGAATTTCCCCGCAGGATCTCCGCGTATGCGGTGCGGAACTCCAGGGAGTCCTCCACCATGTCAGCCACGAGGGACCAGCCGGGCAAAGAGGTGGAAGAACCAGGAGCCAGAAACGCTTCGATCGAGTCCGTGAGTCCATCCTCTTCGATCTGTTCAATCAACTGCTGGGCCCGGCGACGGAGTTCCGGATCGGGACTCTGGAGTGCCTTCATCAAGGCGGGGATGGCCGCTGGTCCCGTGTCCCGGCAATCCGCTTCCGCCTGCAGCCGCTCTCGAAAGGAAGGGGCGCGCAGCTTCATCACCAATTCGGCGATCGTCTTGGGATCGTCGGCCTTCTGCGGTGAATCCGCCCAGACCTGATTCGAAAGGGGGCATAACACGCCGAGAAGCAATAGACAGGCGAGCGACTTTCTCGCAGCCCGTGAACGCCAACCGTGCGAGAACACTCGCGGACGGTGTCCGAAATCGAGGAGGATGTCGGTGTTTTGCATGGAGGCTTTGCTCCCCAGAATTCGACCGACTTCCGCTGGAGTCGCTGCGAACCGGCGGGACAGTCGGGTGATACCCTGATTCATACCATCCCGAGCCTCTATTCGACCAGCCGAAAGCGGCGAGTCTGGACATATCGAGTACAAAACGCACTTTGCAATCCGTCGGTTGAGCGGTCAAATCGTGGTCCGATCACCAGCCACACCGATCTCAGGGTAAGACCATCGGGCGTTGAAAACAGCGGATTTGAACACAGATGCCCAGCGCGGCATCGCCGCAACCAAAATCTTTAGAGCAGATTCAGAATTGGTTTGCCGGAAAGGCAGACAGGAATGTCTGCCCCACTGATGAGTGGCACAGACAGTCCTGTCTGTGCGAACTGAAGACAGAATCTGAATCTGCTTTAGTACCACGTCAGACAGTGACGACTCAGCTGGAAGTGTCGCGGCGTCTTGGCCAGTTGACGTGGGCGGCGGTGTCAGGAGGCTTGGCGGATGGCCCCGGCCAAGGGGGACGCTGCCCGGAGATTCGATCGAGAACGTTGGGCTCACTCGTCCCTGGCGAATCTTTTGAGGCAGTGAATTGGAGATACTGCGGGCGACCGACTCCCGAGACGGGGCCATCCGTCAATATGCACAGGATGCCAACAGTCTGGCGGCAAGTCGTACGCACTGTCACTTGGCGTTCATCGGGACGACCGAGGCCGAGGCGTCTGTCCTTACCGGAGTCCGCGAGACCATTGGGGCTGGGGCCTGTTCCGTCTGGATCTCGGCCCGCACCACGCGGTGCGAACGTGGGGCGTCAATGCATAGCTTGACGCGGTTGCCCTGAATCTGAGACACCTTGATGGTGATGTCTCCGTCAATCACTAGCGATTCGCCGATCTTACGTGTCAAAACCAACATAATTCCACCCTCCCTGTTGTGGGTGGGGTCCGCTCAGCGAGACCCACCCGATGATTCTCCGACGGGATCCACTCGCCGCCGGGGTCGTGTCCGCAAGACGGACTTGACCTCTCAGTATAATTTTTATAACAGAATGCAGGAATTTCAAGATGTTTTTTCATTCGCATGCGAACGAGTACACCTAAGTCGATCCTTGACAATGGGTTGCAGCTATTGCGAATATGCCTGCACGATCATGCAAATTGCTCTCGACACTTGCTGATCGGTCCGAATCGCCCGCTTTTCGGACCGGACAAGCCCCTCTGAAAGAGTTCTGACTTGAAACCTCGCGATCTTCTCGCCGCCGCCATGGGGTTGTTTGTCCTCCTGGCTTCGTTTGTTTCGGCAGCTGAACCGCCGAAGCCACTGAAGGTGCTGCTGGTCTGCGGCGGGTGCTGCCACGACTACAACTCGCAGAAGGAACTGCTCTCGAAGGGGATGATGGAACGCGCCCACATGGACGTGATGGTCGTCCACGAAGGCGGCTCGGCGACCACCAGCAAGATCCCGCTGTACGAGAAGAAGGACTGGTCGAAGGGGTTCGATGTCGTCATTCACGACGAATGCTTCAGTGATGTGAAGGAGAATGCCTGGACCCAGAACATCATCACGCCGCACCGTGAGGGGCTGCCCGCAGTGGTGCTGCACTGTGCGATGCACTGCTACCGCGATGGGACCGATGACTGGTTCCAGTTTTGCGGGGTGACCTCGCGACGGCACGGGGCGCACTATCCGCATGAGGTGCTGAACGTCGACGCGGCTCATCCGATCATGGCCAAGTTCGGCCCCGCCTGGGCCAACCCAGCTGGGGAGCTGTACTGGATCGAGAAGGTCTGGCCGAACACGCACCCGCTGGGCACTGCGAAGAATAAAGAACAGGGGAACGACGAGGTCTGCGTCTGGACGAACCAATACGGCCAGGGCCGCGTCTTTGGCACCACTCTCGGCCACCACAACGAAACCGTCGGCGCTCCCGAGTACCTCGACCTCGTCACGCGCGGCACGCTGTGGGCCTGCGACAAGCTCAATGACGAGTACCTCATCGCACCGAAGCCGAAGACGGTCCGCGTCAACATCGCCCCATGACCCGCCGTGGGATAGGCTTCCAGCCTGTCGGCGTGCAGGCCACGACTGATCCGGGCCCATCTGACATTTTTCAGATTTCTATGAAAACGAAGTCCTCTGACTGTTGCGTTCATTCGATCATTCAAGTACGTTGAAAACTAGAAGCATGGGATGGGTTTTCAGGATCGGCTTCTGCCTATCTGCCTATCTGCCTATCTGCCTATCTGCCTATCTGCCTATCTGCCTATCTGCCTATCTGCCTATCTGCCTATCTGCCTATCT
>JAYSUV010000504.1:0-3612 GCA_043718945.1 Planctomycetota bacterium | reverse complement strand
GTGGTCAGTCTCGCGGGATTCCGCGACGCGAAGGCGCTGTGTAGAAAGGTCAGACGAGGACGTCCGTCGTACGTCTTAATCTCGTCCGCGTGGAGTATGTCGGGGCGACATGCTCGCGATAGCACAGACACAGCAGCCCACTGCTCTCCTGCCAGCCGTCTGACACCTTCAGACGGTGTGTTCCCCGCGAAGACGAAGGCCAGCCCCTGACCCACTGGGGCCAGGGGACGCTGGCGGCGGCGTTCGTCGGATCCTTAGCTCATGTGTTGTCCCGCATGTTCACACTTCGCGTTCGCAATGTGATCAGCGACTCTCGCCAAGATCGTATCGAAGCGGCTCGCAATGACGATGCAGCGACATCAGGCCATCACTTCCGGGATGACTTCCGCGTTCTCCGGCAGCAGCGGGTACTCCTGGCCGTTGGCTCCGTGAATGGTGCCGTGGGGGTTGATGCCGAGCAGATGGTACATCGTGGCGAGCAGCGACTTCGGCGAGACCGGGCGGTCGGTGACATCGCTGGCGATGTCGTCCGTGCCGCCGATGACTTGGCCGCGTTTCACGCCGCCGCCGACGAAGAGCGTGCTGTAGGCTCTCGACCAGTGGTCGCGACCGCCGCCCGTGACGTTGGTTTGAATGCGGGGCGTGCGACCGTGCTCACTCATCAGCACCACTAGCGTGTCGTCCAGCATCCCGCGCTCTTCGAGGTCCAGGATCAACCCCGACAGCGCTCGGTCAAGGCCCGGCAGCAGCTGGTCGACCATGCGGGGGAAATGCTCGTAGTGGGTGTCCCACGCGTCGCCCGCTAGACCGTACTCGTCCCAGAAGACCGAGACGAGCCGAGTGCCCGCTTCGACCATCCGGCGAGCTGCGAGGCACGATTGGCCGAACAGCGTCCGCCCGTAGCGGTCGCGGGTGTTGTCGTTCTCGGTGCGAATATCGAGGGCCTCGCGAACCTTGGGGCTGGCGACGACGTTGTAGGCCATCTCCTGGTACTGGCCGTAGTTGGCCCCGCTGTTCGACTGGTTGAGGTCGCGGCGCGAGATGTCGAACTGCTCCATCAGCGATTTACGGCGGAGCGTGCGGTCGATCGCCAAATCGGGCAAGGCGTCCATCGCCGCCAACCGGAAATGCGAGTCCGCCGAACAGCCCAGATACGGCTCCGGCCCCACATACTCGAAGCCGGGGCGGGCCTTGCGAATCGTCTTGGTGCCTTGCCCGACGAACTCGGTCCAGACCGGGTTATTGGCACTGCCAAGGAAGGCCCCGTACGGCCCCGCGCGGAACGGCTGGTCTGAGCGTTTGCTGCTGAACGGGAACGGCAGGGCCACGTTTTGGAGGAACTCCGCCCCCTGTCCCCCGCGTGCGATGCGGTCGTAATGCTCGACGCACGAGCCGAAGTACGGATGGTGCCGCTCGTCGCGCGGGTTCAGTTCCATACTCACATCAATGCTCGACACCCCCGTCATCGCGAACGCCACCCCATGCAGCGGGTAGGGGTGCGACACCGACCGAATCACCGTCGTGCGGTCCATCACCTTCGCCAGGTGCGGCAGGTGTTCACAGACATCGAGCCCCGGCAGTGACGAGGCAATCGGCTGCATCGAGCCGCGGACCTCGACCGGAGCCTGGGGCTTCATGTCGAAGGTTTCGAGCTGGCTGGGCGAGCCGTAGAGGAAGAGGACGATGCAGTTCTTGGCTTTGCCGAAACCGCGCGCGACAGCGCTGCGGTCGGGAGCCGTGGCCGCCTGAGCCTCGGCCTGGAGCAATCCCGCCAGACCGAGGCCCCCAATCGAGGAGCCTCCGACTTGAAGTACATCTCGCCGCGTGAAGCCGTCACACAGCGTCTTGGGAGAGCCGAGAACTCGCAGCATGTCCGTTCTCCGAAATGAGTTGAGATCGGTAGTAGCTTATTCGACAAGCGGGCGAACCGCAATCAGAAAAGCCGGAAAGAACGCCAATCTGGCGAGCGTCCGGCGTGAGCCGGATGGTGAGTGTTCACTGGCAAATGACCATCCGGCTCACGCCGGACGCTCGCCAGTCAATTCTCCTTCTCCGGTTTCTTCAGTTCTTCACGCGCAGCGTCCGGTGGGGTGACGAAGAATTCGAACTCCTCGGGCCGGCTGATTGCAATGGTCAGGTCGACCTTTGTGGTGCCGGGAGCGACAGGCATCTGAGCCAAAATGAAGGTCCTGCTGCCGGTGCCGTCATCACTGTGGATATGTCCCAGCGAGCAGGCGGTTCGCTGACCATCTCGCGAGAATTGAACCTCGACTCGCTGGTCATGTGGAAGCTTCTTCATCATCTCTATCCAGACGAAGGGACTTGATAGGGTCGCCTCTTTGAACCTCTGACCATTTCCGGATCCGCTCGAGAACAGCTGATCTTTCGCGGGATCCTCCAGAGGCTTGGCTGTGAACTGCCCATTGCTTTCGCGGACGATCCCCGCACCGGCGACACACAACACACGGAATTCGAACCCGCCGATCTGGAGCTTCTGGTCGAGAGCCTTCACCGTGCCCGGAGCGAGAATTGGCAGCTTCTCCAGCACAGCGCGAACGTCTTGGGGAAACTCGGCAGAGGCAGAGCGATAGACCTTAGTCTTCAACTTCCAGACTGGTTCGAACGGGGAGAGAATCTCGCCCTGGTTGCCAGTGGCGTCTTCGAGGGTGTGATGGAAAGAGGGAGAGGCCCAAGACGGGTCAGAAGAGGTGGCCGAGAATACCGGAAAGATGCGGCTGTGCTGGTAAGCGCATGCGGCCAGCCGGACGGTGAGCGGGCCTTTCGTCCTCTCGATCGGCAGTGTGTCCGCCCGCCACTCCGGGTACTGGTCCCGGTAGAAGGGATTGGGAATCGTCATGTCGACGGGCTTGGCAGTCGGTTTAAGACGATCCTGGATGTGGATCACCAGATCCTTGTCGCGACGCGGCAGCGCACTGCGGGTCAAGGCATAGGTTCCCCAGTGCGGATAGTCCGGCATGCCGATTTCATCTTTGAAGACAAACCCGGTCGATTCGATGAACTCGATCTCCGGCCACGATCCCGGGGGAATCGTAAATCTCCCCCGGGGATCGACCGTTCGGAACAGGAATGTGTGCCCCGGAATCTCCTGGTGGCGGACCAGACCACTGAGGTGGATCTGGATCGGCGGCACATGCGGTCCGGGAAGCGGCAAGTACGACTGGAGCATCGGCGGCTTCCACTCATAGTCGAACGGGCCGTCCTGGACCTTCAGCAACCGCAGCCGATGTACCCCATCCGAGAGAACCACCTCCCCGATGTACGGTTCGCCTCGGTGACGCAGGGCGAGAATAAACAACCCGACCATCATGCCCACGAATAACAGTCCAGACACCAGCAGACAGCCGAGCGGCGAACGCAGTTTCTTCAGCACGGAAAGCACCTCCATCGGTCAAGCCACAAGGCTACTATCACTCGCTGAGTTCACTGGTGTCAACGGCTCGCGGCGGATGAAGGAGAGTGGGGGGCCTCGCCATCGTTTGAGCCCAGCCACCACCCGCCGCGCCAGTTTTGAAGTGGCGCTATTGGGACACGGAAGACGCGGATGACACGGAAAAGAGGAGTCTGTCGCCGAAACCGTGACATTACAGACCT
>JAYSUV010000503.1:0-33058 GCA_043718945.1 Planctomycetota bacterium | reverse complement strand
GCTCCGCGAAAGGACGTCCTTTCGCGGAGCGAAAGGCGACAATCCATTTCAAACACCGTCCTCTCTCTTCAGGACTACTCAATTGTCAATCACTCGCTTCACTCTTCGCTCGCTGTTAGTTCTCGCCGCCCTGGCCGGTGCCTTCGCATGGGCCGCTGACGATCCAAACGTCTCGGCCACCAAGGAGCAGGAACTGCTCGCGGTTCTCCGTTCCGAGGCTCCCGGCGCCGACAAGGCCATCGCCTGCAAGCAACTCGCCATCCACGGCAGCAGTGCCTCCGTGCCCGATCTGGCGAAGCTGTTGCCGAACGAGCAACTCTCTTCGTGGGCCAGAACGGCTCTGGAATCGATCCCCGGGACCGAGGCCGATGCCGCCTTGCGGACGGCCTCCGAGTCGCTCGAAGGCCGCCTCTTGATCGGGATGATTAACTCCCTCGGAGTCCGCCGTGATGCCGGTTCCGTCGAGACACTCGCCAAGCGATTGCAGGACAAGGACACCGAAGTCGCCATCGCAGCTGCGGTGGCTCTGGGCCGGATCGGGAATGCTCCGGCAACTGAATCGCTCACGAAAGCTCTCGCCACCGCCCCGGCGGAAGTGCGATCAGGAGTCGCTGAGGGTTGCGTGCTGGCTGCCGAGCGATTGCTGGCGGATGGCAAGTCCGCTGAGTCGGTGGCCCTCTACGACCAGGTCCGCCAAGCTGAGGTGCCGATGCAGCGGGTGGTCGAAGCGACTCGCGGAGCCATCCTCGCTCGCGGACAGGACGGCATCACGCTGCTACTGGAGCATCTGAAGTCGCCCGAGAAGGCGCTGCTGAATGTCGCTCTGATGACCGCTCGTGAGTTCCCCGGAGCTGAGGTCGACAAGGCTCTGGCTTATGAATTGGCCACTGCGACCCCCGAGCGTGCGGCCCTCATCGTTCAGGCCATGGCCGATCGTCCACAGACGGTCGTTCTGGCTGCGGTGCTGATGGCTGCGGAAAAGGGGCCAGCGGTGGTGCGGTTGTCGGCTATTGATGCCCTGGGACGTGTGGGGGATGCCTCGTGCCTGACCTCCTTGCTGCAAGTGGCGATCGAGCCCGAGGCGGATCTCGCCGTGGCGGCGAAGGCCACGCTGTCCAGCTTGCCGGGCGGGAAGGTCGATGCCCAGATCGTCGCCCTCATTCCGGAGGCGCAGGGAGCCACGTACCCGCTGCTGCTGCAACTGGTCGGCAACCGTCGTATCGATGCGGTTCCATTGCTGCAGAAGGCGATGGCTCACGCCGACCCCGCCGTCCGCAGTGCCGCCTTGATCTCGCTGGGTGAGACGGTGGCCCTCAAGAATCTCTCCGCGCTGGTCTCGCAAGTCGTCGCGCCTCAACACCCCGAAGATGCTCCGGTGGCCGAAAAAGCTCTCAAGGCTGCCAGCATTCGTATGCCCGACCGCGAAGCCTGTGCCGCTGAGCTCGCCACCGCGATCGAGCAGTCTAAGACGGTCGCCACTAAGGGCGTCCTGCTCGATATTCTGGGGGCGATGGGAGGCCCCAAGGCCCTCGCGACTCTCGCCGCCGCAGCCGGTAGCAAAGACACCCAGTTGCAGGACATCAGCAGCCGCTTGCTCGGCGAATGGATGACCGAGGACGCAGCTCCCGTGCTGCTCGATCTGGCCAAGGCTCCCGGGAACCAGTACCAGATCCGCGCTCTGCGCGGTTACATCCGCATTGCTCGGCAGTTCGTTCTGCCCGAAGCTCAGCGAGCCGAGATGTGTCAGAAGGCGTTCGAGGCCTCGCGCCAACCGGCGGAGAAGAAGCTCGTGCTGGAGGTCCTCAAGCGCTACCCGAGCGTGGAGACCCTCAAGCAGGCAGTGAGTGCCACGCAGGTTCCAGAGCTAAAGGACGATGCCACGCAAGCTGTCTTGACGATCGCTCAGAAGGTCAAGGGACATGGCGACGAGGTCAAGGCGTTGCTGGCTCAAGCCGGTCTCGCCAAGGTGAAGCTGGAGATCGTCAAGGCGGAGTACGGCTCGGGAGCCGCGCAGAAGGATGTGACCGAAATCCTCCAGAAGCAGGTTGGAGACCTTCCCCTGCTGACCCTGGCCTCGGAGAGCTACAACACCAGCTTCGGCGGCGATCCGCTGCCGGGCAGCGTCAAGCTCTTGAAGGTCCAGTACCGCATTAACGACAAGGCGGGCGAGGTCTCCTTTGCGGAGGACGCCCTGCTCGTGTTCCCGATGCCGAAGTAACACAGTCGGATGAAGTTCCGATTGAGTTGCGATGGTCTCATGGACAGCCCAGCCAGTTCATGCTGATCACTCTATCCCAGTTTCGCCAGCACCCGTTCCCCGATCAACCGACCGATGTTGAGCGAGGCCGTGGCTGCCGGGCTGGGGGCGTTTTGGAGGGAGACGACGCGCGGGCCATCGAGAATCAGGAAGTCATCGACGAGCGTCCCGTCCGGGGCGAGGGCTTGGGCTCGCACTCCCGCCGGGGCGGGGTCGAGCATGTCGCTCTTCACAGCTGGGATCAACCGCTGCAGCGCGGCGACGAAGGCGGACTTGTTCCAGGAACGCCACATCTCGACAGCCCCGGACCTCCAGTGCTTCCAGGCCAGCTTGCGGAATCCCGGGTCGCACAGCGTCTCGGCTAAGTCCCCCAGCGAGAAGTCGAACTTGTTGTACCCCTCGCGGCGAAAGGCCAACACCGCGTTTGGCCCGCACTCGACGCCCCCGTGGATCATCCGCGTGAAGTGGACGCCGAGGAATGGGAACTCCGGGTCCGGCACCGGGTAGATCAAGTTGCGGCAGAGCTGTTGTGCCTCGGGTCGCAGCGTGAAATACTCGCCTCGGAAGGGGACGATGCGAGCAGTCGGATGACACCCGGCGAGCTGGCCCACGCGGTCGGCTTGGAGTCCCGCACAAGTCACGATCACGCGCGAGGTGAACTCGCGCCCATCCTGGGCGCGGGTGATGACTTCGTCGCTGCGCTGTTCGATGGCGACGACCTCGGCCCCAGTCAGTACCTCGCCCCCGGCCTGCTGGATCTTCTCAGCCATCCGCTGGGCGACCTGCTTGTAATCGACGATCCCGGCCTCGGGAACATGCAACGCCCGCACGCCGTTGACATGCGGTTCCAGTTGCCGCAGGCGTGGCAGATCGATCAGTTCGCACTGCACCCCGTTGGCGATCCCGCGCTCGTAGATCTTAAGGAGTTGCGACACCTCAGTGTCATCAACAGCGACGATGACCTTGCCACAGACATCGAACGCGATCCCCTCAGCCCGGCAGAACTCGACCATCGCCTGTCGCCCTGCGCGGCAGTTTTGCGCTCGCAGCGTCCCCGGTCGATAATAGATCCCCGAGTGCAACACCCCCGAGTTGTGCCCCGTCTGATGCTGAGCGACGAGGGCCTCTTTCTCCAGCAGCGTCACCTTCAACGCGGGAGTCTGTTCCAGCAGCTTGAGGGCCGTCGCCAGGCCCACAATGCCGCCACCAATAATCAGTACGTCTTGTTGCGGCATGGGGAGTGTCCGGAAGAGATGTATAACGGCCTCGTCAATCAGTGTACTGTATGAATCAGTCCACACGAGGTGTGCGGCATCCCGCGTTGAGTTCCCATGGATGTCTGCGAGCAGGCCAAGCACCTCGACAGGACTTCCGCAACGAAATAGTATGGCTCTCAGGCTTGCCGTTCTTCAGAAGTGCCTTTCACATGACTCAGTCCCCACTGTTCTCGATTCGGCAGGCTCCCCTCTCTCGGCGCACTCTACTGCGAGGAGCGGGTGTCGCCCTCGCTCTGCCGCTGCTCGATGCCATGCTGCGGCCCGCGTATTCGGCGGAAGCCCCGGACGCGGTGCCTCGTCGCATGGTGGCGATCGAGACGAACATGGGGATTCTGCCGCAGTTCTTCTTCCCCGAGCAGGCCGGGACCGAATACACCGCCAGCCCGTACCTCGCACGGCTGGCGGCTCATCGAAAGCAGATGACGGTCTTTTCCGGGGTGAGCCTGCCCGGAGTTACCGGGGCACATGCAGCCGAAAAATGCTTCCTGACCGCCACCCCGCATCCCGAGCGCGGTGGGTTCCGCAACGGCGTCTCGCTCGATCAGTTTGCCGCCGAGCAGATCGGCAATCGCACTCGCTATCCGTCGCTGGTACTGGCAGTCGCCAACGAGAATCCGACGCTCAGCTTTACTCGCAGCGGTGCTCCCATCCCCGCTGAGAAGAGTCCGAAGAAGCTGTTCCAGAAACTCTTCGTGCAGGGCCGACCGGACGAGGTCGAGGCCAACGTCGAGGCCCTGCGACAGGGGCGGAGTACACTCGACTTCGTGAGTGATCAATCGAAGCGGCTCAGTCGCACACTCTCGTCGACAGATCAACAGCGAATGGACCAGTATTACACCTCGGTCCGCGAACTCGAACAACGGCTGCACAGCTCAGAGGAGTGGGAGCACAAGTCGAAACCGACCGTGGCCGCCAAGCCGCCCGAGGACATCGAGGACGCCAAGCAGTTCGTCAACAAGATGCGATTGATGTTCGATGTGATCAAGCTAGCGCTGGAGACCGATTCGTCGCGGGTGGTCTCGGTGTTTATCGACACCACAGTGATTCACAACATCACCCACCACGGCAACCGCCCCGAGGTACTCGATGAGTTGAAGGGGCATGAAGAGGGGCAGTTCGACGCCTTCAATGCCTTCCTGACTTCGCTGCACGAGTCGCAGGAGCAAGGGCAGACACTGCTCGATCGCACGCAGGTGCTGTACGGCACCTGCATGGGAAGTGCGAACTCGCACTCGAACCAGAACCTGCCAGTCCTACTGGCCGGCGGCGGCTTCAAGCACGGGCAGCACCTCGCCTTTGACACCCAGAACAACTACCCGTTGTCGAACCTGTATGTGTCGATGCTGCAGCGATTGGGGATCGAGACTGACAGCTTCTCGACCGGGACCGGCACGATGCGCGGGTTGGAGTTGGCTTGAGTCTGCGCAAGATCAGGGAGTGCGGAATTATCCCGGAGGGATGGTAGCGATTAGCCAGTGGTTGAGCGAAGCGACACCACCGGTTACCGCTTGCATCCCGGAGGGATGCCAGAGAGACTCGAAGGCTTCGAAATCCGGTCTGATGTTCTGGCCACGATGGCTGGTGTGACATCCGTCCCCGACTGTTATCCCTCTGGGATAAAGAGCTTCGTGGGAAATCCTGATCCGGTGGTGTCGCTTCGCTCAACCACCGGCTAATCGCTGTGACCCCTCCGGGGTCGGGTTATTGGACCGCTCGTTGTCGGAACTCGGAATCCAGGCCACGCATGAGGCGAATGCCTTCCAGGACACAACACAATCCAGGCACTGCACTGGTTCCACAGCATTCGACAGACCCTCGAGATTTGGACGATCACTTAATGACAACTCAACCACGGCATAGATCAAACGCCGTCAGGAAGTACCGAATCATGAGGACTCTTCTTTCCCCCATGATTTTGTTCTTCATGATTTTGTTAATCTCTTCGGCCCAGGCCCAGCCGCAGGCGTTCCTCAAGACGCACTGTCAGGAGTGCCACAACTCCGAGACCCAGGAAGGTGGCCTCGATCTGACGGCCCTCAAGTTGGAGTTGGCTGAGCTGGCCAACTTCGCCCACTGGGTCAAGATACATGACCGCATTCACTCCGGCGAGATGCCGCCCAAGGACCAGCCGCGGCCTCCCGCAGCTGAGGTCACAGCTGTCAGCGACGATCTCAAAACCCAGCTGATCCAGGCCGAGCAGACCCAGCGAGCTGCCGAGGGGCGACGGGGACTGCGGCGGATGACGCGGGCGGAGTATGAGAACACGGTGCGGGATCTGTTCGACATGCCGGGCATCGCGCTGGCGGGCGACTTGCCTGCCGACGGCTCAGCGCATGGGTTCGACAAGAACAGCGACGCTCTCGATATCTCGCACGTCAACCTGTCGAAGTACATGGAGGCAGCCGATCACGTCCTCGACTACGCCATCGCCACCCGCCCCACGGCACCCACCGTACATACCCTGCGGATTTCGCTGGCGAACAACAGCGGCTTCGTCGCGCATGTCATCATGCAGGGCGACGGAGTGCTGCTCAAGGACAAGCAGCCCGATCCAGACTTCCCTCCTGCCGGGGAGCAGAACCACCTCGACCAGGGAGCCCACGAGCGGATGGGGTCGTTCGAACCCGACAGCACGGTGGGCTTGTTCCGCCACGAAGACGAATCGCTCAGCCCCTACTTCATCGATCATGTGACGATCTATCCGGGGAATTACCGGGTGCGGACCTCGCTGTGGAGCTTTCAGTGGGACAAGGGGCAAGTCCTTCCCGCCCGAGGCACCGAAGCGGCGAGGCTCTCGGTGGTCCAGCTGACCGGCGATGGCAGAGGCGGACAGCACCCGAGTTATGTTCTCGGGTATTACGACGCTCCGTCGATGCAGCCGACCGAGCATGAACTGGTGACGTGGCTGAATCACAATGAGCTGATCGGCTTCAACACGGCGTCGCTGGCCCCGGTCGCGAACTACTCGCGGAAGGGGCGTGCGATGGCCTTTACCGGACCGGGAATCGCCTGCGACTGGCTCGATGTTGAGGGGCCGCTGCACGCCGTCTGGCCTCCGGTCAGTCACAAGGTGTTGTTCGATGAACTGCCGCTGGTCGAGTTCAAGCCCGAGGCGAATCCGGGTGTTCGTCCGCCCATTCGCCAGCGAGTGCGACAACTCAGTGGCAAAAACCGTCCCGATCCCGATCAGGGGCTGTTCACCGTTTTGAGCGACAAGCCGTTGGAGGAGGCGGACCGGTTATTGGCTCAATTCCTGCCGCGAGCCTTCCGCCGACCGGTCGACGCCGAGGTGCGGGCCGCGTACTTAGCGCTGGTCGATCAGCGGCTGAAGGCGGGCGATTGCTTCGAGTCCGCGATGCGCTATGCGTATCGCGCGGCACTCTGCTCGCCGGACTTCTTGTATCACATTGAACCAGCCGGGCCACTCGACGACGACGCCCTCGCGTGTCGCCTCACCTACTTCCTCTGGAACTCGGCCCCGGATGAGCAACTCCTCACGCTCGCCGCCGCGAAGAAGCTGCATGAGTCAGAGGTACTGAAAACCGAAGTCGAACGCCTGCTGAAATCCCCGAAGTCGCAGCGCTTCATCGAGGACTTCCTCGGCCAGTGGCTCAAGCTGCGGCAGATCGCGGCCAACGATCCGGACCGCACGCTGTATCCCGAGTTCAACCCGTACTTGCAGGACTCGATGGTCGCGGAAACGCGGGCCTATTTCCGGGAGCTGCTCGAACGCAATCTCGATGCGAGTACCTTGGTGAAGTCCGATTTCGCGATGCTCAACGAGAAGCTCGCGGTCCACTACGGCATCCCCGGTGTCAGCGGCTCGCAGATCCGCCGCGTGGCCCTTCCGCCCGATTGCCCACGCGGGGGATTCCTCACGCAGGCCGCCATTCTGAAGGTCACCGCCAATGGGACCACCACCTCGCCCGTGCCGCGCGGAGCGTTCGTCATGGACCGTCTTCTGGGCCAGCCTCCCGAACCGCCGCCGCCCAACACCGCCGCTGTGGAGCCAGACGTGCGCGGGACGACAACGATCCGCGAGCAGCTCGACAAGCATCGCTCGAACCAGGCGTGTGCCTCGTGCCATGCCAAGCTCGACCCGCCGGGGTTCGCGCTAGAGTCGTTCGATGTCATCGGCGGATATCGCACTCGTTACCGTTCAATCGGTGAGGGGCTGCCTGCCGAGCGCGGGTTGATCGACCCGTTCATCGGCCTCGGATTCAAGCTGGGGCCGGTCGTCGACCCCAGTGGTGTGCTGCCCGATGCGCGGACCTTCCAGGACATCCGCGAGTTCCAGGCCCTCATCGCCGCCGATCCCGAGTTGCTGCTCAAGAACCTCACCCAGCAACTGGCCATCTACTCGACCGGTCGCGAGATCGGGTTCAGTGACCGCGAGGCGATTGAGGCCATCGTCACCCGCACACAGACCCAACAAGGCGGGGTGCGAACGCTCGTCCACGAACTCGTCCAAAGCCCGCTGTTCCAGACCAAGTGACTCGTGGGATAGGCTTCCAGCCGGTCTTTTCCAAGCTTCTATGACAGGCAGGATGCCTATCCCACGATCAGGCCAGTCCCTTCATTCACATCAGGCGTCCCCATGCCGACTCCACATCTCATACGATCCCCCATGACACGTCTCGCTTGCCTCTGCTACTGCCTTCTGACTTCGACGCTCACCTTCGCGGAGGACAAGCCCGCCGTCCCGCAAGAGGTCAAGCACCAGGTCACCGGACTGTTCTGCCCCGAACGCGTTGAAGACCTGCACAAGGCCGCCCAACAGCTCACCAACATCGAACTGGTCAAGGTCGACTACGCCACCTCCGAGGCCGTCTTCCGCTACGACCCAGCGAAAGTCTTTCCCAACGCCACACCCGAAAAGACTGTCGAACGGTTTGACGAACAGCTGCGAAACGCCTCACGCCACACGTTCGGCATCAAGCCGCTCTGTACCACCCCGCGTGACCAGCTGCAGTTCGTCGAGATCCCCGTCGTGGGCCTCGACTGCAAAGCGTGCTCGCTCGGTGCCTACGAGATCGTCTACAAACTGGATGGCGTCGAGCAAGCCACCGCTAGTTTCAAGTCCGGGTTGATCACCGCCTGGATCGACCCGACCAAGACCGACCGCAAGAAGCTGGAGGAGATCCTCGCCCAGCGCAGCGTGACGCTGAAGGACGCCGCCGTGAAGTAGGCAATGTCGCTCCGCGACTGGCATTTCAGGCGTCAGGTCTGGTCACGTTCCTCGCGAGCCTCAAATTCCGGCAGGTGAATCTTCCACCAGATCGCAGCGACGCGCAGGGCCAGCGTGGTCCCAGCTGCCAGCAGGCGGAGCAGCGAGTTCTCGACCTTCCCACGCAGCAGCACAAACACCAGCGCCCCGCACAGACACGCGGTCGCGTACAGATAAATCTGCTTGCGGAATACCAGCGGGATCTCGCCGGTCATCACATCACGCATCATCCCGCCCGCCGTGCCGGTGATGATTCCCATCACGACCGCCACCGTCGGCGAGACTCCGAGCGCGAGTGCTTTCTCAACCCCGACAACGGTGAACAGCGCGAGTCCCCCCGCGTCCGCCCAGAGCAACGGAGTCGTGGAGAGCGAGCGGAACCGAGCCACCACAAACACGACCAGGGCACTCACCACTGCCGTCACCACAAAGCTCGAATCCGCCACCCAGAACACCGGCCGCGCATCCAGAATCACATCCCGCAGCGTCCCGCCGCCCAGAGCAGTCACCAGCGACAGCACAACCACCCCGAACAGGTCCACCTGCTTGCCTTTTGCTGCCAGCGCTCCGGCGATCGCGGAGACACAAGTCGCGGTGTGTTCGAGGTAATACTGCATGGTGGTGTGTCACAACAAATCAGAAACCAACCGACGCACCCGGTCACCCGACTTACAGAGGGGGTAGCACCGGTTGGCTCGCTTTGGAGCCTACCGGTGTGCCAGCGGCACCAGAGGTTACCCCCGAGCGAACGCATGATAAAAAACCTCCTGTGGCAAAGCCACCTGGGTAGATTCCAATGCGAATCAACCGGGGCTACCTCGCTCTCACTCCGGGGGCTAACGCCGCCCGGCTCGCCTGGCTGAATGCTGACGGCTGTTTGAGACTCGCGACGAAGTAGCTCTTCCAGCTGCTCCGACCCGATAGCGTGCAACGCGGGCCAACCGGTGCGACCTCACCGAGGGAAAAACGCGTGGGTGGCGGGTCTGAAGGCTTTGCGCAAGGCCCGGAAAGGGCTGCCTCGATCCGGGGAGACGTGACCTGCCGACCGCGTCTTCCGCACAGGCGGTCGATCCCGATACCTAAAACCTCGACGCTCCACGCCCACCCCAGTCGGGGCCATCCGCAAAGCCTCCTGACCCCGCCACCCGACTGTCAGCTCTCTGGCCGGGCCACCCCGCCGCGAGATCGCAAACGTTGACAGATCCCGGCCACACCACAAAAATGCTGTGATGTCCTGCCGCAATTCTGCGGTCGAACGACCCATTGGACCGCACCAAAATGAATGCCTGCCTGCATACACTTGGAACGCTTGTTGTTCTGCCCTACATGCTCCTGGCAGCAGCCTTCTTGCTCGTCGGTGACATCGCGAGATCACGCGGACTGTTTGCTGCGATCGATGCCATCTTGAACCATGCATCCTGGATATTCCGTTGGGGAATCTATGGATTGCCCGTTTTCCTGGTCGCGCTCATCGTTGCGGGATGTCTCCCCTCCCTGCAACGAATCAGCGCGGTTGTCCTGTTTTTGATCGCCCTTGGCAGCCTGGGTGTCATCTGTACGCTCCACTCGACAAGGATTGGACTCGGGCAGGTTGTCTTCTTGCTGCCTTGCATCGCGGTACTGGGACTGAGCGCGTGGCTGTTCATCCAGCAAGGGACACCCCCGGTGGGCACACCGTAAGTCGCTCGGCCTTCGAGGCAATACAAATAACTGCTGGCGGGATGAACTTATGAAGATCAGTGGATGTCGAGATGCGATTCACCGATCTGCAGCGTCTCATTGTCCGCCAAGGTGTAGCCCTCTATTGACGACCACGATCAACAACAAAATACCGCCAGCGAGAAATCCGACTGCCGTGCCGTAAAGGCCCCAGAGGCTGGCGATACAGGGTTCCATCGTGCCGCTGATGTCGTGGAAGACGTCGATGCTCTGGCCGTCTCGCCACGGCGAAACATTGGGGCCGGCGAGTTTCAGGACCTCATGAGTGCTACCGGTCCTGGAGCGGAATCGCACCTGTTTCCCTTCGGGCGTGGTGTACACGATGATGGGAAAAAACGTCACGCGACATCGAGCGTCGGAGTCCTTTGAGTATTCCTGCTCCGAGGTGACCACAGTTCCTTTGATGCGCAGCAGATGTGGATGGCGACGAATTGCGACGACAAGCGACCAGAGGCTCGCGAACACAACAATGAGGCCGAGGCTACCGAGTCCGATGAGAATGAAAACTGTCATAACGCTGAGCCTTTCAGTCCCTGTAGGTCGGGGAGGGTGACAGGGTGAACCGGACATCGCTTGCCATCTCGTCCCCAAGCTCCGGCGTTGGGAACGCCTATCCGCGAAGCTTTGCTTCGCCGCGTGCCAGACGACTCACTCTACAGCCAGTCCGTCACAACCTCAATCAGGCCCAGCTGCCGCGCGTAGTTCCGCGCACTCGACCAACGCCAGTGGAGCGGGTCGTCGACGAAGCCGCGCAGGACGGGGTTGTTGTGGATGTACTCGATCTTCTGCCACATCATGTCGTCGCTTTGGATCTGCTGCGGGTGGCTGCCCTCTTGCCAGACTTGGTAGGTACTCTCGGTCTTGTGATTGAGCTTGGTCGCGCTGAGCTGGCGCAGAAGTGTTTCTGAGTGGCGGCTCTTCAGTAGGTCGATGATCTGCCGGGCGGTGTAGGACTTGAAGCTCTGTATCACCGCCGAAATCTCCGGGGCGGAGGCGATCATGTGCAGGTGGTTTTCCAGGATCACATACGCGAAGAGTTTCAGCCCGCGTTCCTTCTGGAGATGCCGCCATGAGTCGAGGATGATGTCAGCGGATTCCTGTCGGGTGAAGATCGGGAGCCAGCTGTTGATGGTGCAGGTCACGAAGTAGGGGTATTCGTTTTCGAAGAACTTGTAGCGCGATCGCGTCATGGGAATGCTCCTGATGTTTTTCCGCACCTCTCGTGACCAAGCTCCGACTTGGTCACGCATATCCTCGAAGCTCTGCTTCGCCGAGCCACGCAGGACTTGTCCCCAGCATGTCAGGACCGGGTTCTGCCAGCAAGTAAGAGGACGGTTGGCGAGAGGGAGCGTTCCGGCACGCGGCGAAGCGGAGCTTCGGGGATATGCGGTCCCAAGCCGGAGCTTGGGACCGAGGGCCAACAGGCAGTCTGCAGAAGACGGATCGCTTTCCCCCCATCAAATCCCGCGCACGCAGTCCACGTAATACTTTCGCTTCCCATTCACCTCTTCCACCAGACCGTGGATGTCGGTGTCGAAGCCGGGGAACTTCTCGTTGAACATCCGGGCGAACTGCAGGTACTCGACGATTGTTTTGTTGAACCGCTCGCCGGGGATCAGCAGCGGGATACCCGGCGGGTACGGGGTCAGCAGCACAGCGGTGACGCGGCCTTCGAGTTGGTCGATCTCGACGCGGTCGATCTCGCGGTGGGCCATCATGTCGAAGGCATCGGACGGCTTCATCGCGGGTTGCATGGCCGAGGTGTACATCTCGGTGGTGACGCGGGCGACATCGTGCTTCTTGTAAGTGTCGTGAATCTGCTGAGAGAGATCCTTGAGGCCGATCCCTTCGTAGCGCGGGTACTCCTTGCAGAAGTCGGGCAGGATTCGCCACAGCGGCATGTTCTTGTCGTAGTCGTCCTTGAACTGCTGTAGGGCGCTCACCAGGGTATTCCAGCGCCCCTTGGTGATGCCGATGGTGAACATGATGAAGAACGAGTACAGGCCGGTCTTCTCGACGATGACTCCGTGTTCGGCCAGATAGCGGGTCACGATCGACGCCGGGATGCCGGTCTCGGCGAAGTCGCCGCGCACGTTGAGGCCCGGAGTAATCAGCGTCGCCTTGATCGGGTCGAGCATATTGAAGCCCGGCGCGATGTCGCCGAAACCATGCCAGTCCTCATCCGATCCCAGCATCCAATCGGCCTGCTCGCCGATCCCCTCTTCGGCCAGCCTGTCCGGTCCCCAGACCTTAAACCACCAGCCCGCGCCCCACTCGTCGTCGACCTTCCGCATGGCGCGGCGGAAGTTGATCGCTTCCATGATCGACTCTTCGACCAGAGCGGTGCCCCCCGGCGGTTCCATCATCGCAGCTGCGACATCGCACGACGCGATGATCGCGTACTGCGGCGAGGTCGACGTGTGCATCAGATACGCTTCGTTAAAGATGTTGCGGTCGAGCTTTTGCGTCTCGGATTCCCGCACCAAGATCTGCGAAGCCTGCGAAATCCCCGCCAGCAGTTTATGCGTGGAGTGGGTCGCGAAGATCATTGACTCTTTCGGACGCGGCCGATCGGCCCCGATCGCGTGCATGTCGCGATAGAACGTGTGGAACGTCGCATGCGGCAGCCACGCCTCGTCGAAGTGCAGGGTGCCGATTTTGCCGTCCAGCAACTCTTTCAGCATCTCGACGTTGTAGATGATCCCGTCGTAGGTACTCTGCGTGATCGTCAGGATGCGCGGCTTCCGCTCCGGATGCCGCTTCTGAGCCGCAGCTGCGAAGGGATTGGCTTCGATCTTCTTCTGAATCGCTTCGGGGGTGAACTCGGACAGCGGAATCGGCCCGATGATTCCTAGGTGATTGCGGGTCGGCATCAGGAAGACCGGGACGGCTCCCGTCATGATGATCGAGTGCAGGATCGACTTGTGACAGTTGCGGTCGACGACCACGATGTCGCCCGATGCGACCGTCGAGTGCCAGACCATTTTGTTGGAGGTCGATGTGCCGTTGGTCACAAAGTAGCAGTGGTCGGCACTGAAGATCCGCGCGGCGTTCCGCTCAGAGGCCGCCACCGGACCCGTGTGGTCGAGTAGTTGGCCGAGTTCCTCGACCGCGTTGCACACGTCAGCCCGCAGCATGTTCTCGCCGAAGAACTGGTGGAACATCTGCCCGACGGGGCTCTTGAGGAACGCCACGCCGCCCGAATGACCGGGGCAGTGCCAGGAGTAGGATCCGTCCTGGGCATAGTGAATCAGCGCCCGGAAGAACGGCGGGGCGAGGCCATCGGTATAGGCCGTCGCCTCGCGAATGATGTGCCGGGCCACGAACTCCGGCGTGTCCTCAAACATATGAATGAAGCCGTGCAGCTCCCTTAGAATGTCGTTGGGGATATGGCTGGATGTCCGCGTCTCCCCGTACAGATAGATCGGGATGTGTGTGTTCTTGAAGCGGATCTCCTGGATGAACCCGCGCAGGTTGTTGATCGCCTTTTCCGGGTCGCGCCCCTCCCCGTTCGTCAGTTCCTCGTCATCAATGGACAGGATGAAAGCGGAAGCGCGACTTTGCTGCTGGGCAAATTGAGAGAGATCGCCATAGCTGGTCGCGCCGAGGATCTCCATTCCCTCGTCTTCGATGGCCTTAGCCAGCGCGCGAATTCCCGAACCCGATGTGTTTTCTGTACGAAAGTCCTCGTCAATGATGACGACCGGAAAGCGAAACTTCATGGGGACGGACGCTCCATCGAGTGGGGACGGCAGGGCGAGCGTCCGGCGTCAGCCGGATGGTTTCCAGTCTCGCCACAGCCTCAGCTGTCGTTGACCGGAATCGCTCACGCACCGTGTGCGGCGGAAGACTATCAGCGAAGGCGGGTCGGATGCCAGTATCAGCGGGGGTGAGCTGCCGAATTCTGCCCAGGAAGCCACGCTCGAAGTGCCGAGAGTGTCCAGAGACTCCGCGGAATGAACCGTGAGCAGTTCCTTACGGCTGACCTCGCGGTCCGTTTCGAGATGCCACTCGTCCAACTGGGCTCCGAATCGCTTCCGCAATAGTTCCCAGGCACGACCAAACTTCCGGACATCGAAAGGATGGAGTTGCTCCAATCCCCCGAGTCCCATGTTCTAGTGCGGTGAGCAGACGATGCGGGCCATAGGGAGGAGTCTACACAGCCTGTCGCCACGTTCGCCAGAACATGGGAGGCCGGATCACGCTTCCAGCCCAACCTGACAATCCCCGCACAGCTCGACGCCGACACGCCAAGTCGCCCACCTTTTGGCGAAGGTGGTTACGGGGAACGCATCGTACGCCACGAATGCGTCACTTCCGTTCGCTTGCGACCTACCTCAAACAGCCGGTACACTTCTCCGCTTCTTGCTGGCACCCGGTTTGGCCAGCGGTCGTCCGCGCGGCACGATGTCCGGCTCGCATTACAGAAGTCTTGACAGCGAAAGAAGTTCGCGAGATCGAGGCTGTCCTTCCTCCAGGAGATTCCAGTGACAGTGAAAGTGGCCATCAATGGCTTCGGTCGTATCGGTCGGCTTGTGTTTCGCGCGATGGTCGAGCAGGGAATCATTGGCAAGGATGTGCAGGTCGTCGCCGTCGGCGATATTGTGCCCGCAGACAACCTCGCTTACCTCGTGAAGTACGACTCGGCTCAGGGACGCTTCAAGGGCGAAGTCTCCTCCAAGAAATCCAGCCCGGACAAGGCGGAGGACGATGTCCTCGTCGTCAATGGTCACGACATCCTCGTCGTCAGTGCCAAGACCCCCGCCGAACTCCCTTGGAAGGCTCTCGGCGTCGATGTCGTCATCGAATCGACCGGCCTCTTCACCGAAGCCGAAAAGGCCAAGGGCCACATCACAGCTGGTGCCAAGAAGGTCATCATCTCCGCCCCGGCCAAGGGCGAAGACATCACCATCGTCATGGGTGTGAACTGCGGCAAGTACGACCCGGCCAAGCACCACATCGTCTCCAACGCCAGTTGCACGACGAACTGTCTGGCTCCGATTGTCGATGTGCTGCTGAAGGAATTCGGCATCGATGAAGGTCTGATGACCACCATCCACGCCTACACCGCGACCCAGAAAACGGTCGACGGCCCGAGCAAGAAGGATTGGAAGGGTGGCCGCACCGCCGCTCAGAATATCATCCCCAGTGCCACCGGAGCTGCGAAGGCTGTGGCCCTCGTCTGCCCCGAAGTGATTGACCAGGTCACGGGAAAGACCAAGCTGACCGGCATGGCCTTCCGCGTCCCGGTCCAGACGGTGTCGGTCGTCGACCTGACCGTCAAGACCACCAAGGCCACCAGCTACGCCGAAATCGCGGCGGCGATGCAGCGGGCGAGCGAGACCTACCTGAAGGGGATTCTCGAAGTGACCAGCGACGAAGTGGTCAGCACCGACTTCATCCACTGCCCGGCCTCGTCGATCTTCGACAAGGGGAGCGGCATCGAGCTGAACAGCAAGTTCTTCAAGCTGGTCAGCTGGTACGACAACGAATGGGGCTACAGCAACCGCGTCTGCGACCTGCTGAAGCTGATGATCAAGAAGGGTCTGTAGGCCGAGTCGTAGGACGGGCACATTTGCCCGTCCGTACTTGGCCACTTCGAACTGACTCAACACCCGGCAGGAGCCATCTCCCCCGGGTGTTTTTCTTACCACAGAGATTGCGAGGCAGCCATGCATCTTGCATTGGACTATGAAAAGTGGATTCACCTTGACGCAGAGAATCTGGCGGAAACCGGTATCGGAAGGGCCTACGAGGCATTACTGCCTCTATTGAGAACCTATACACAGCTCCCCGCACTCGTTCAGGAGGAGATCGACGAAGACCTTCCCAGGTATGTCGTCAAATGTGGCAACAGAGTGTTCTCGATTATTGATCCGTCCCTGGATGACACCGAAGGCAAAGCCTGGGGGCGGGCGACGTGTGCCTTCTTCTCGATCGTCAACGACCAGCTCTTGTTCTCCGATTATCGGTTTTATGCGATGAATGGAGGGCATAATCTTGGTGGGATGTTCCTAACGCCGTCACAAGTGCAGGCTGCTTTGGCATCACTCCCGAACAGGACCGATTGGCCTTACTTGCCGAACGATGATCCGCCGTGGTTCGGCATGTATCACTGATTGTCGGTCGAGGGGGGAGGAGGGGAGAAACACTAATCTTCACTAATAAACTCTAATTCAGAAATTTTTATAAAGATCCAGGAAATGGAGAGATATTCGATCACGATTTCCTCATAGCAGTCCTACCAGATCCTGATTAGTGTCGATTAGTGAATATTAGTGTTTTTGTTCTGCTTCCTCATCATTCTCCGAAAGATTCTGCCATGCTGAAAGACGAAGGCTACAAGTTGATGGGAGCTGCGTTCGAAGTCTACAACCAGCTGGGTTATGGAATGGCTGAAGGCTGCAATCGTGTCGATTCCTCCCCTCGACGTTGACGGCTACTTGCCCGAGGGAATTCACAATTGCACGCTGAATGAATTACAGTCACGCTTTGGTGAGGACATTGATGTCGCGTGCCGCTCGCTGCTCTGCTCGAAACTCTGCGAGTATGTCCAAGAGCTTCGGTCGACGGAACGTGACTTTGTGCTGCTCGTTGATGGCAGCTTTGTGACGAGCAAGGCTCAACCGAACGACATTGATCTCATTCTGATTCTTCCACATGACCACGATTTCCGGATGGAATTGCGTCCATTCGAGTATAATGCGATGTCACGCCGCCAAGTCTCGAAGCGGTATGGATTTGACCTCCTCGTGGCCCGAGATGACTCACCGGAACTTCGGGAATACGTGCAGTTCTTCCAACAAGTTCGGGGTGATCCCTCGCGACGCAAGGGAATTCTGAGAGTCCAATCATGATCGCCAACGATGCAGAACTGAGCCAGACTCTAGAGCAGATGGGACGCATGTATCGCTCGCTCGCAGCCTTGCGACGTGAGGTCTATCCCCTCAATCCCCACCAATTCTGCCTCTTGGCGGAAGGCCCGCAAGAAGAACTCCAACGACTGCAACACCAGATTGATGTCTACACCGGGCGATCCGAATTGGCAGAACGACACAGCTTGACGTAGCACATGTGATCGTCAGGATATCGAAGCGGGGATCGTGACCATCCCGCATAAATACCAAAGTAGCGACAAGAAGAGGGCAATCAATGCCAGTCCACATCCGAAAGTATCCGCGATTCTGGCTGTTGCTGTTCGCCCTCTGCTTCGTCGACTGCCAGCAGAAGCCGTGGACGGAATCCCGCCAGATTACAGCGGGGCAATGGAAGGAGCGGGAGAATATCCTAGGGCCGATCACCCAGAGGGTGGTGCCAGGGAAACGCGATCATTGGGATGTGTACCACGCCCCAGAGATGAAGGGGAAACCTGCGAAAGACTATCAGCGTCTCCTGGATTTGGCGGACTACGTACGCCACGATCCGGTGAACAATCAAGACAAGTATTTCTATTCCACGTTCTTTGATTCGAGATCGCCAGCGAACAGCGAAAACGTTTGGTACTATTGTTTCATTATTGTCGTTCGGGCGAATCGCATCGAATCCGCCGAACTGCCTCCACAGATGGATTAGTAACAGAACTGGTGCCGAGCATGGAGGGTCTCGGGGATAAAGTCGAGCGACGGCGGGTGGCAGGGTCAGGAGGCTTTGCGGATGGCCCTGACAGGGCGTGACTTGGTTCGCGTTCCGGGCCTTGCACAAAGCCTTCAGACCCGGCCACCCGACCGCAGATGCACATCGCACAGTCCGATATTCCTGCAACAGAAAGTGGCTTCTCATGCACCCTGACACTGCGAAATACAACCAGAACCTGGGTGCGAGCGAGCGAGAGATCTGCGACGTTCTGGCTCAAGCAATCGATGAGCATCTCCCGGACGCAGAGAACAAAATCTGGCATGCTCACCCGGTGTGGTTTCTGGAGGGGAACCCGATTGTGGGTTACAGCAGGCTCAAGAACTGTGTGCGTCTCCTGTTCTGGAGCGGTCAGTCCTTCGAGGAGGATGCGTTGCATCCCGAGGGGAAGTTCAAGGCTGCCGAAGCGCGATATACCGCTGTCGAACAGGTCGACTTACACGATCTGCGGCGCTGGATTGCCAAGGCTCGCGACATACAATGGGACTACAAAAATATCGTCCGACGAAAGGGGCAACTCGAACGGCTGAAGTAGGCTGGCGAATTGGCGTTGGGTGGCACCGGTTGGTTCGCTTTGGAGCCTACCGGTGTGCGAGTGGCGGGGGACACGTCAGTTCGTACCAGCGAATTGGCAGGGGCCTCGCACTCCCGAGGGACGCGAACCCTCAAGATCAGCATTCAAGGGGCACTGGTCTCCGCGTTGACACAGTGCTTCCCAACGACCGGGTCCACTCCTTCGGCGAGGAAGCGGAGCTTCGGGAAAACTCAATCAGGCGAGCGACCCGTGAAAACTGACCCGCCAGAATTCCGAAGTCTTCGGGGATCTATGGGGACGCGAAGGCTGGTCGCTTCACCTAGTCTTGGTCATCACGAAGGCTGCCTCACCAGCAAGGATCGCCCCGTCATTTCCGTTGGAGCCGGGATGCGCAGCAGGTCGAGGATCGTCGGCGCGATGTCGGCCAGAATGCCGGGCCGGACGGTGACCTGCGCGGCATCAGCTGCAACATAAATCATCTCGACGGGATAGGTGGTATGCGCCGTGAACGGTTGCCCATTCTCGTCGAGCATCTTTTCGGCATTCCCGTGATCCGCTGTCACGAGGACTGCTCCCCCCACTGCGAGAACCGCCTCCACCACATCGCCAACGCACTTGTCGATGGTTTCGACCGCTTTGATCGCCGCTGGGATGCTGCCCGTATGACCCACCATGTCGACGTTGGCAAAGTTAAGAATGATGGCGTCGTACTTCTGGTCACGAATTCGATCGACCACGGCTTCGGTGACTGACGGAGCGTTCATCTCGGGCTGTAAATCATACGTGGCGACCTTGGGAGAGGGAATGAGGACACGATCTTCTCCGGGGAGTGGTGTCTCGATCCCTCCGTTAAAGAAGAACGTGACGTGCGGGTACTTTTCCGTTTCTGCGATGCGCAGTTGACGCAGTCCCGCGTCGGACAGCACTTGACCTAACATGCGGTTCAGGCGATCCGGCGGAAAGGCCATCGGCAGCGGAAAGGTCTCGTCGTACTCGGTCATACACACGTAATGGAGATCGGGAATGATCGGACGAGTAAACCCTTGAAACTGGGGGTCCGTGAGCGCACGGGTGATCTCTCGCGCCCGATCGGATCGGTAGTTGAAGAAAATCACCGCATCGCCACTGGCGATTCGACTGTGGGCGACTTCCTCCCTCGACTTCGCGATGACGGATGCGGGCACAAACTCATCGGTCACGCCCGCAGCATAGGAATGCTGCATCGCTGCCTGGGCATCACCGAAGATGGCACCGGTTCCATGCACCAGGCAGTCATACGCCCGTTGAACCCGTTCCCACCGATTGTCACGATCCATCGCGTAATAACGCCCCACGACGCTCGCAATTTTTCCGACACCCGTGGCGGAAATCTGATCGTCGAGTTGTTTGAGAAAGGCAGCCCCCGACTGCGGAGCTGTATCGCGACCATCGGTAAAGCAATGGACGAAGACCTCGGCCACTTGCTCTTTGGAAGCGAGGTCGAGCAGAGCCATGAGATGATTCAGGTGGCTGTGGACGCCCCCGTCGGAACAGAGTCCCACGAGGTGCAGGCGAGATTTGCGGGCCTTGACGTGTGCGATGGCATCGAGGAACGCGGGCGTCTGAAAAAAGTCGCCATCTTTGATCGACTTGTTGATCCGGGTGAGGTCTTGGTACACGATTCGGCCCGCACCGAGATTGAGGTGTCCCACCTCCGAGTTACCCATCTGCCCCGCCGGCAGCCCGACATTTTCGCCCGAGGTTTCCACCAGCGCCAGTGGGTACTTCACGCGAAGCACATCGTGAACCGGAGTATCCGCCAATCGGACGGCGTTCCCTTCTGCGATGTCGAGTGACGTGGGCAGCGGACTCGCCCCCCAACCATCACGAATGATGAGGACTACGGGTTTGGGAGGCTGTGTACGTTCTTGCGGGGACATGCTCTCGACCTGTCATTCAACTTCAGACGCGTGGTTTCAGAAATGCCAGTCACCACAGCTGGCATTCTCGGGTATCATACTCGGGAACTCTCGTTTTTCAGCACTGTCTCATTTTTCAACACGAGGGGACAGGACTGGATCCTCGGCGGGCACGCGCGGCAAGACCCGGCGGCCTGCCATCCCCTTCATCCACGGACGCAGCACTGTTGGGGTGACTCCGGTCTCCCGCACGTCTAATAACTTCAGCTTCGGCAGTTTGTCCAGCAGCGGCTTCAACCCGGCGTCGGTAATCTTGGTTCGGGACAGCGTGAGTTTCTCCAGAGTGACCAGCCCTTCGAGTTCCTTCAGCCCCGCATCGCTGATCTGCGATCCTGCCACATCCAGCTCGCGTAGCGACTTCATTCCGGTGAGATGCTTCAGCGTTGCATCGGTCACGTCCTCATTGGCCATCTGCAACACCACCGCATCCGGGATTCTCGAAAGCACCGAGTAATCCTTCTGGTCCCACTTCGTCAGGGTCACGTGCCGCTCTCCATCTACCTGAACATCATGCGGACCCAGATCCACCGGTGCGAATCGCGTCACAGCTGCGGGGAGAGTCAGACAGATGATCGCCAGAGAGATCAGGACCGCGGGCCAGATCTTCAGCGTCCAGACTCGCTCCTGAGAGGCACGGAAAATGCGGACAGCCACGAACTGAATCAGTGCGATCGCCACCCCCAGCACCAGCGAGATGACGCCGAGGTAGAAGATGTATTCCAGCGAGCCGATCACGAAACTCACGAGACACTCCATTGGACGGTCGAAGCGAACAGGCTGTTTGATGCCAGCTCGCGGAGTCCGTATTGTGAGGGATGCCGGGGTGAAAACTCAATCTCGGGGGAAGCAGTGAACTGCCAGCGACCAACCAGAGTCGGCGAGAAGCTCCGGACATCGCACAGCGCGGCGTAGCCGCAACCAAACAGGGGAGCTGTCAGCACTCTCCCATCCCGGCAGGGATGCCAGAAGGCGTCGCTCTCGGGAGGAATTTGCCTCGCGGGCCCGGCGTTATCTGCCATCCCTTCAGGATGGAGGACCGAGAGATGATTGGCGTCCGGTGGTGTCGCTGCGCTCAACCACCGGCTAATTTCTCAGACCCCTGCCGGGGTCGATTGGTGTTCGAGGACACCCCAAGAATGTGCGCAGCGTGCGCGCAAGTAGTACGGAATGTTTGAGGTGGGATGACACTCAAACTCTTCCTCTGATCGCGGTTCCCTGATACCTTAATCGGATGAACGATCGCATCTCGATTCATTCCCGAATCTGTCACGGACAAGCCTGCATACGCGGGACTCGAATTCCGGTCCATCAGGTTGTTTGGATGTTCGCGCATGGAGACACGATTGACGCCCTCTTGGGCGCGTATCCTGCCGTGACTCGCGAAGACATTCTCGCCTGCCTCGACTACGCGGCCTCTCTCGCCGAGGAGCAGGTGACCCCGCTGGATGATGTGGTTCTGGCCCCGTGAGGATTTTGGTCGACGAGGATTTTGGTCGACGAGAACATCCCAAATCTCACCGTGTCCGAGCTTCGCACCTGGGGACACGACGTTCTCGACATCCGAGGCACACAGCGGCAGGGGATGTTCGATGATGAGCTGTGGTCATTGGCTCAAGCTGAGCAGCGAATTCTGGTCACGACGGATAAAGGGTTCTGCGAACATCGGGACGAGCGGCATTGCGGCATCTTGGTGATTCGACTGCGACAACCCAACGAAGCGAAGATTCATGCTCGCATCCTGGCAGCGTTCCGACAGTTCACAGATCGCGATTGGCCCGGCTTACTGCTGGTTGTGCGAGACGCGTGCAGAGTGTCCATCGGGCGTGAGTCCGCACATCGACCGGAGCCAGCTCGAAGCATTCGTCCGATTTCCGTCGAAAGCGTTTCACCAGACTGTCAGCCAGCAGTTCGACGACCTCAACGACAGCAACGCCATTGACTCTCCACCCACGAATAGACACCTCTTTCCACTCGCCGGTATGATGATCTCGTCGCGAATCCTCGTGGCCAAATCCTCCGGTGTCTGTTCATGGTCTTGCGTCTGCGCTGCCGTCATTGCGGTCACACCTTTAAGGTGCGTGCGGACGCTGCTGGAAAGAAAGGGGCGTGCCCCAATCCGGAGTGCGGGGAGGCGTTCACGGTTCCGACCAGATCCGAGCCGGGGGCAATGGAAACGGAACAAGACGTGGCTCCGCCACCCATAGCGGCCCGCCCTGCCCCGACGGTGCGAAAGCCGACCGTCCTGCCGGGTAAGACAGCTGCGAACAGTAGGAAGGCTTCTGAAGTCTCGGAAGACTTCGGAAGTCTGAGGAGAGTCGCCAAGCTGACGACCAAGCCCCAGCCTCCGGTGGACGAGTGGGATCTCGAATCGCCGCTGGAAGAGGATGAGTCCCTCGACGCTCCTCCCGCCCGCCACGAGAAGCCCAAACGCGGCCAACGCTCCAAGAAGCAAAACAAGTCGGCCCCCATCTGGTGGGCTGCTGGGGCGGTCGCGTGCGTAGCAGTCGGGATCATCGCCTGGGTGTTTTGGCCCACAAGCAGCGGGCAGACGCTCGCCTCAGTGGAGGTCGCAGCGAAGGCGACACAAATCGACTACCAGACGGAAATCCAGCCGTTCTTCAAGCAGTATTGCTTCGACTGCCACGGGGCCGATACGCAAGAGGCGGGCCTCGAATTGCATCGAGAGGCCGCCCTCGCCGACATCCTCCAGAACCGCAAGGCGTGGGACAAGGTCTACACGCACGTCAAGATCGGCGCGATGCCGCCCTCGTCCGCAGACCAGCCAAAGGCCGAGGAGCGCGAGAAGGTCGTCGCCTGGCTCGATCACTCGCTGCACTTCGTCGACTGCACCGGCGGGGCCGACCCCGGTCGAGTCACGATCCGCCGCCTGAACCGGGCCGAGTACAACAACACGATCCGCGATCTGGTCGGCGTCGACTTCGACCCGGCCAAGGACTTCCCCGCCGATGATGTCGGGTATGGGTTCGACAACAACGGTGATGTCCTCTCGATTCAACCTCTGCTCGTCGAGAAGTATCTCAACGCCGCCGAGCAGATCGCCGAGCGCGCGATCCCGACCTCCTCACCCGAGGGGATCGACAAGACGCTCACCGGCCAGCAGTTGAAGCCCAGTAACAAGGTCACAGTCAACGACCTGCCGAATGACGCGGTGATTTTGATTACCGCATGCTCGGTCTCGACCGAGTTACAAACCGCCCGTGCGGGCGAGTACACCGTTGAGATCCGCTCGGGGGCCACCCCCTTCAAACCCAACACCGGCGGGGCCAAGATGGAGGTCCGGCTGGATGGGAAGAAGCTGCGCGAGATCGAGGTCAACGCGACGCGAGATAAGACGCAGACGAACTCGCTGACGCTGGAACTGTCGCAGGGAAAGCACGAACTCGTGCTGGCATTCACCAACGACGAGTACGCCCAAGAAGGGAAGAAGACCTACGACCGCAACTTGATCGTCGAACGACTCAAGATCACCGGACCGAAGTTCACGCCCGATGATCTGCCGCCATTGCAAAAAGCCCTCATCGCTCATCGCCCCGCCAAAGACGGCAGCTACGAAGACGCCGCCCGCCAGAACCTCAAACCGCTTTTGAGAAGAGCCTTCCGCCGCCCCGTCAACGATGGCGAAGTCGAGTCGTTCGTCCGGTTCGCCAAGATCGCCCAAGACCGAAAAGAGTCGTTCGAGCGAGCCATGCAGATCGCCCTACAAGCGGTCCTCGTCTCGCCGCAATTCCTCTTCCGCACCGAAGACCCAGCCTCCGCCGGACCTGCTCCTCGCGCGATCAGCGACCATGAATTGGCCACGCGGCTCTCGTACTTCCTCTGGAGCAGCATGCCAGATGAGGAGTTGTTCAAACTTGCCAATCAGGGGCAACTCCATACCGATGAAGTCCTCACCGCACAGGTCGACCGCATGCTGGCTGACCCCAAGTCGACCGCTCTCGTCGAGAACTTCGCCGGGCAATGGCTCGCCTTACGCAAGCTCTTCTCGGAAGAGGTCTCGCCCGATCCCGACCAGTTCCCCGACTTCAACAACCAATTGCGGGCCGACATGGCCACCGAGACCAAGATGTTCTTCGGCTCGATCCTCAAAGAGAACCGCAGCCTCGTCGACTTGATCGATGCGAAGTACTCCTTTGTCAACGAACGACTGGCCAAGTTGTACGGCCTCCCGAACATCAAGGGGGATGAGTTCCGCCGCGTCGAGTTCACCGATGGCCGTCATGCCGGGGTGTTGACCCAGGCGAGCGTGCTGACGCTGACCTCGTACCCGACTCGCACCTCGCCGGTCAAACGCGGCGAGTGGATCCTGGCCAACATCCTCGGCGACGAACCGCCCCCGCCGCCCCCCGTGGTCCCCGCCCTCGAAGAGACGCAAAAGTCCAACCCCAATCTCACATTCCGGCAACAGCTGGAACTGCACCGCCAGGATCCCGGCTGTGCCTCGTGCCACAATCAGATGGACGATTTGGGGTTCGGGTTCGAGAACTTCGACGCGATTGGACGCTGGCGAGAGAAGGATGGCGAACACCCCATCGATTCCTCGGGCACACTGCCGAGCGGCCAGAAGTTCAACGGCCCGATGGAGCTGGTCACGATCCTCAAAGCCCGCCAAGGCGAGTTCGCCCGCTGCCTGTCGGAGAAGATGCTGACGTTCGCCCTGGGTCGGGGGCTGGAGTACTACGACAAGTGCGCCATCGATGCGATTGTGAAAGATGTCGAGAGCGACCAATACCGGCTGACCGCAGTCATCAAAGGCGTAGTCCAGAGCGACCCCTTCCGCAAACGTCGCGGGGAGACGGCGGCGACCACTGTGGCTCAATCAGTTCGATAACATAATCACGTCGTACAACATTGCCCCTTCCAACGGTAGGCATCCTCACCTCATCCCGAAGGGATTCCAGCCCAAAGCCGGTGGTCGAGCGCAGCGAATACCACCGGAAAGAAATCTTACACACCACAATCTATCCCGGAGGGATTGCAGCCCTATGAATCGCATTCACGACCCACAAGGCTGGAATCCCTTCGGGATACAAGAGCCCCCCTTCCGAGACCGGTGGTGTCGCTGCGCTCAACCACTGGCTATGGGCTGCGACCCCTTCGGGATGGGGAATTGAATCCTATCCCAAACTCCACTCGCTCTGCCCCGACTGCTTCAACTGGGCATGATTCGTCATGTCAAACTGCAGCGGGGTGATCGTCACATACCGCTCCTTCAGATCGGCCACATCGGTTCCCGGTTCCAGAGCGTGGCTGCGCAGCGGGTCGAGTCCGCTCCAGTAATACGGCCGCCCGCGCGGGTCGAGTCGCTTCTCGACTGAGTCGTCATGCCGCTTGACGCCCATCGCGCCGAACCGCACCCCGACCGGGGGCTCCTCGCTTGTCGGGGGGAAGTTGATGTTCCACAGATGGCCCGGCTGGGGGAAATCCTTCAGCAGCCGCCGAATCAGCGGGACCGACCAGCGGGCCGCCTGCGGATAATCCGATGGCTCCGGTGCCTTCTGCTGGATCGAGATCGCGATCGAGTTGATCCCATAAAACGCCCCTTCAATCGCAGCTGCGACGGTTCCCGAATAGAGGACGTTCAGCCCGATATTGGCTCCAGAGTTGATCCCGCTGACAATCAGATCGGGGCGGCCTCCACAGAACTCCAGGATGCCCAGCTTGGTGCAATCCGCCGGGCTGCCATCGACCGCCCAGCCGTAGAACTGGCCGTGTTCGTAGACCTCTTTGACCATGATGGGATGCAGATAGGTGATCCCATGCCCGACCCCGCTCTGCTCGGTGAGCGGAGCAACCGTCGTGACTTCGCCCAGTTCCGTGAGCACATCGCGGAGCGCCCGCAGGCCGGGAGCGTAAATTCCATCGTCGTTGACCAGCAGAATCCGCACAGTGTTCTCGCGATTGTTGGGAGGTGTGAACGTCATCAAATGAAGAATAGGAATCCAATGACGATCAGCAAAGGGCACAAGTAGATGGCCGCTAAAGCGAAATTGTCGAACAGCTCACGTCGCCTGCGAGCCACAATGGTGGCCCACACCAACAATCCGCTGTTCATGACGATTGAGGCAATTCCGTGGCCGACTGCGGCGTTATTCCAATTGACGGGCGGCTTCTCTATCCATCGGGACAAGACTGCCCATGTCGCTGCGTTGACGCCCGTGTGAATGGCCCACAGGATGGCGACACTGGAGCGAAACTGCGGCTTGCCTTTCATCATCAGGCCGACGGGAATACCCGTGAAACTGATCGCCTCTGCGATCAACCAGACCGCTGGCCCGAGCTGGAGCGAGTACAAGACTCCGAAGATCACCAGCATAAAAGCAGTGGCGTACAGGCAATATTGCAGCTGATCCTGTCGGTAGACCTCGTCTTCATCGGTCATGAGTGTCGTGCTTCCTCTTCGCGAACAGGCGATCATGAATATCTATCGTCCCCTAGAAGGCCGACAGCGAGCGCTTCGTCAACACCAAACATTGGGGTCGTAAGGCCCAGCCCCACGCGGGAGGGCGAAGCTCCTGCTGAGCCGCGAACCAGGGAACACGTCACCTCGCGGTAACGGCTCGGCAGGAGCCTCGCCCTCCCGATCGAGGCGGACCCTCTCAAATAGTCGTTGACGCGACACTATACGACCTTAACTCCAGCCTTTTCCTCGGCGGCACTGCGCCGCAGATAGAACGGTTCCAGGCTCCAGCAGTCGGCGGTTAGCCCGTCGCGAAGTTGCCGCGTGCCGATGGTCGCCACATGCCGGGCTTGTGGAGCATCGTACTCGACCGGCAGGCACGCTGCCTCTGGAAACAGCGATCCTCGCAGCCGCGCCAGTCCCGGCCCGACCACTTGTAGTTCCGGCCTGCGTGCAGCGGCCCAGGCTTCGGCAGGCTCGATGGTGATGTCGCCCACTCGCTCCCAGCGGTCGGCTGTGCGGCGATACTCGCCGACGAACAATTCCCCGCGCTGGGCGAGGTCGATCACCGCGACCTCGCTGACCTCAGCCGGGACGCCTGTGGCCACCGCCTCGAACGTATTCACGGCTGTCAGCAGGCAGCCCGTGGCATAGGCGAATGTCTTCGCGCACACGACCCCGACCCGCAGCCCGGTGAAGCTGCCCGGCCCGACGCTGATGGCAATTGCCTCGCACTGGTCGGGACTCGAACCACACTCCGCGAACAGGTTCGCCAGTTCCGCCACCAACGTGCGAGCATGCCGCCGCCCCGCCTGAGCGAGTTGCCGCTCGGCCAGCAGCACCCCATCCCGCATCAGAGCGATGCTGCCAGCCATTCCCGAGGTGTCGATTGCGAGGAGCATGGGGGTGAATGCGGAGTGGTGCGGGAACGAAAGTAGCGTGGGCTTTAGCCCACGCGAGAGTGCGAATACACCGAATACGTGGGCTAAAGCCCACGCTACGAATTTGACTGCAACACAGCGGCCCTGAGCGTGTTCTGGAGCAGCATCGCGATGGTCATCGGGCCGACGCCGCCGGGGACGGGGGTGATCGCACCGGCGACCTCTTTCACGGCTTCGAAGTCGACATCACCGACGAGTTTGTCGCCCACGCGATTGATCCCGACATCAATCACCGTCGCTCCCGGCTTGACCATGTCGGCAGTGACGAAGTTCGGCTTGCCGATCGCTGCCACGATGATGTCGGCTTGCCGCACGATCTCGGCGAGGTTCTTGGTGCGGCTATGACAGATCGTGACCGTGGCATCGGCCGCCCTGCCCTTCTGCACGAGCAGCATTGCCATCGGCTTCCCGACGATCTCACTGCGACCGAGGACCACCGCATGCTTGCCGGAGGTCTCGATGTTGGCATGGATGAGTAGCTGTTGACAGCCGCTCGGCGTACACGGCAAGAAACGCGGACGCCCCTGCACCATCAAGCCGACATTCTCGGCATGGAAGCAATCGACATCTTTGAGCGGTGTCACCGCATCCAGCACCCGCTGTTCATCGATCTGTTTCGGCAGCGGCACTTGGACCAGTATCCCATGCGTCCCCGGATCGGCGTTCAACCGGCTCACCAGCGAGAGCAACTCTTCGGTCGAGGTACTCGCATCGAGCCGATGCAGCGTACTCCTAATCCCCGCCTTCTCACACGCCGTCTGCTTGTTCCGCACATACACCGCGCTCGCCGGGTCTTCACCGACAAGCACAGCTGCCAAGTGCGGCACGACGCCGGTCATCTGCGTGAAGACCGCAGACTCGGCAGCGACCTTGGAACGAATCTCAGCGGCAACGGCCTTGCCATCAATCAATCGGGCGGACATGGGTTCGGGAGTGCCTTGAGGGTGGAGGAAGTCTGAACGCTCACTGTAACGGGTGAATGAGGGACCGTCAGCCGTAGCAGAATTCCTAAGAATTCTGGACACTCCGCGCTGAAGCCGACAGGCCAGGCTCCTCCAAGGCGTGATACCCCGCAAATATCCACACGCAAAGGCCCTTCGCCTCAGTGGCAAGCTGCTCTTTGTCCCGGCAGGGACACCCGACAATCGCCCACCGATTCATCGGTGGGTCCACGAGCCTCTTGCGGCCAGAAGCCCCGGTAGGGACGACAGAACTCGCCGCGTGACCCCACTCGGCGACCGCTCTTCACCTCGGTTTTCGCAGGCTTCTGCCGTCCCTAACGGGACTGGTCGGTTCGCCCGGACGCTCTCCCACCGTTGAAACGGTGGGCTACTGTCGGGTGTCCCTGACGGGACAAAGAGAGTGCTTCCTTGGGAAATGTTCACCTTGAAGTCCCGACCCTATCGGCTTCAGCACGGAGTATCGAATTCTGCCGTGACATACAGTCTGACGGCAGAAGTCTCGCCAGCTTCTGCTACGGGGCATACCCGCTGATTGCGAGTGTGTTCTATACTTCGGTACGCCCATTCCCTCAGAACGCCCTCCAGAGCCCCCCCATGCAGGTCATCCTCACCGCCGTTGGTCCCGACAATCGCGGCCTCGCCGATCCGATCGTGCATCATGTCACGACTGCCGGAGCGAACATCTTTGAAATCCAGATGTACGACCACGACTCGGAGCGGCTGTTCGCGATGATGCTGCGGATCGATTGGCCTGCCGAGGCCGGGTCGATTGCCGACTTGCGGAAGCGGATGCAGGAGATTGGTCGGGAGAAGGGGTTGTCGGTCCGCACCTGGTCGCGGGATGAGCACAAACGCCCACCTCGGATTGCCCTCTGCACCACCTACCGCCGCGAACCGCCGCACGCGATCCTCCGCGACATCCGCGATGGTCGGCTCAAGGCCACCCCCGCAGTCATGATCGGTAACCGCAACACCTGTCGAGGTCTGGCCGAGCAGTTCGATGTCCCCTTCCACAACATCGGCGACGCAGCTGGCGAGCCCGACTACAAGGCGATGGCCCAGCTGATCGACCAGTACGATGTCGACTACATCGTGCTGGCCCGGTACATGCGTGTGCTGCCCGCTGACCTGTGCTGGGAGTTCGCCGGCGGGCGGATCATCAACCTGCACCACGGGCTGTTGCCGCCGTTCCCGGGTTTCAAGCCGTACCACGATGCGTTCAAGTGCAACATGCTGACCTACGGGGCCACGATCCACTTCATCGTGCCCGACCTCGACGCCGGAAACCAGATCATCAATCAAAGCACCTTCAGCGTCCGCCCCGGCACCCCGCTCGATCAGATCGTCCGCATCGGCGAATCCGACCACGAACCGACCTGCCTGTCCGAGGGACTGCGAAGGGTCGTCGACCGCGAAGTGGAGCTGCACTTCCACCGGGTGGTGCGGACGAAGACTGCGGAGTGAAGACGGAGTGGCCCAGACCCTCAAAGCGGCGTCAGGGCCACCCCACCTCCCGATTGCGGAGTCGCGTCGAACGAGAGAGTGACGTAGAATCCCATCTGCAACGGCTTGACCATGCGTGGGACGGAAGATCAGACATGCCGCAAATCTCCACAACGCGACATAGTTCTGATCCGCACCCATCGCACAACCCTCCCTGGCCAACCCAACGATTCCCAATCGTCAAGGAGTGTCACAGTTCCGGTCACTTCCACCGATACTCGCCTTGGTAAACTTCTTCGAGCCGTTCGCCTTACGAGCGGAGCGGCTGGGCCAATCCCGGACGAAGCGGCGATGAGCGGTATTCCAGCGGCACTGCGCCGCCTAGAGCAGATTCAGAATTGGTTTGCCGGAAAAGGCAGACAGGAATGTCTGCCCCACTGATGAGTGACACGGACATTCCTGTCTGTGCCAACTGAAGACAGATTCTGAATCTGCTCTAATCTAGGCTGCGTCGCTTGGATTCCAGTTCCTGCTGAAGCAGTTCCAGACTCCCGGAACTCTTGAGAACCGCGACTTCCTGCTCATCCAGGAAGTCGAGTGAGAGCCATTTCTGCCCCCAGTTGTCCATCAGCAGTCCGGAGAAGGCGTCATCGGCTGGCTGCATCATGTCGCGCAGGCGTTTTCGTCGCGCGGGGTCTTTCGGGATCTCGACCAGAATGGCCATGGCAAATCCGGGCCCCTCCAGCACGGCGATCGGTTTCAGCGAGAGTTCATCGCGAATGCGTTTGAGGAGCGGCAACACATGGGGCTTATCGATCGGGACTTCGCCCTTGATTCCCAGATTCTCATATTTGCCCCCTTTTTCCAGAAACGGAATCGCGTCGACCACTTCGCGATTCGCCATCCATTGATCTTCAATCTGGGTGTCGAGGGCTGCGGCATCGCTGATGGCCGAACTCCCACACCCGACACACATCGCCAAAGCGATGGCGAGAAGCAGCAGTCTCCCGAGTGACGACGAATTCATTTGTAGCCCGATCATGTGTTAGAGCATTTGACAACTGGTGTGCAGGACTTCGGACATCTGCCCCTCTTCATTGTTCTGTCCATTTTTTTCCTGTCATCCTCTCGTCTAGGGCAGAGCAAGAGAAGAATGAAGACAGGAAAATGAGTGGAAGGAATCGGTATTATAGCTGAACACCAATTCTGAAACCGCTCTAGAACTCCACGACTTCCTGGCCATTCCGGGTCCCCAGAGCCTCGAATAGTCCCCCGTCAATATGATCGCTCACATAACGCACCGAGCCATCTCCGAGTGCGAAGTGCGCCCCCCCCCACATGCCGACTGGAAAAGTTTTGCGGGGAACCCATCGCGGAATTGATGGGAAACACGGCTGTGGCCTGCGTATAAGGCATCGAGCTAAACACGTAGCTGGTCTGGCTTGCCAGAATCCCATACCAGCCGGAGGTGAACGGGGCACTACTGATCGAGGGGGGAATCGTGACTCGCTCTCCGAGTAGCAACGTCTGCGACAGTCCATCCGTCACATGAGCGAACCGGACGGCGGACATCCCCGACAGCATGCTCTCCACGCCGCAGAAATTGCCCGTCGCCGATGGCACGACCGTCCCCGACCACGTACTCACCAAGATCGTCTCATCCGCTGTGTCCGTGGGACACCGCCACAGAGGAACTGTCGTCTTCACGCGGAGTTCGTTCGCACCAACGGCTGTCCCCATGTGGAAGTCGAGTGAACTGTAAAGCGGCGATTGATCCACGTACGGTAAAATCATGGCCCCCCAGCCCCAGCCGGAGAGTACCGGGAAAGCGGGGCCACGCACAATCGCCCCTGCGGGCAGAACGCGATGCACTTCGTGATAGTTGTGCAGAGCCAAAGCCAGCTGTCTCAGCTGGCTCCGACACTGCGCACGTCGGGCCGATTCTCGGGCCTGTTGTACAGCGGGCAAGGTGATCGAGACCAACACGCCGATGACGGCCAACACGACCAGCAACTCAATCAACGTGAATCCCCGTGGGCGAATCCGCATCGCAGCCCTCCCACAGTAGACCCTCATTGGCCCCCGTCGAAGATGACGGGGGCCAGGCACATGCCGGATTAGGGCACCTTCTTCGTACACACGAGATACGCGAAGGCCAGAGTCGATCCATAGGGTTTCGCGACCACTGTCAGGTCATGGTCGGCGGAATAGCCGATGAGCGTCTCGGGATCGAAGAGACCGCAACCCAGATCCTTGAACACCGCCGGCTTGCCCGACAAGTTCGGCACGAAGGCGTGACAGACCAGCACCACCAGCTTGATGTTGGTGAACTTGTACAGCTTGAATGGCCCAGATCCGAAGCCGCTGGGATTGCCCGCCGCATCCACGCCGCTGATACTGCAGTTGTCGCCACTAAACTTGATGACTTTCGCCGCCACCGGCGACACCAGCAGTCCCAGCATCACGCTGCCCATGACAGCCACCGACAGCACTCTTGATCGCATCATGTTTCGCATCATTTGACCCCTGTACGTTCATCCTGGAAATTCAACAAGAACAGCCACCAAGCTGTCCACACCCCCCAAGCTACCTAAATGCCTCCCCACGAATGCGAAAGTGGTCTGCGTGAAAAGGGAGGCCGAGTCTTACGATACGGGTTCGTTCTGACGGAACCTGGATTGCAGAGGAC
>JAYSUV010000502.1:0-3618 GCA_043718945.1 Planctomycetota bacterium | reverse complement strand
CGCACTTCGAGTACTCGAGCAGATTCACAAGTCGTGTTCAGGGAGAAGGCAGACAGGAATGTCTGCTCCACTGGTCAGTGGCACAGACATTCCTGTCTATGCGAACTGAAGACAGGCTCTGAAACTGCTCCGGGGGGCAGGTCCCCCCGACTGTCATCCCTTCAGAACCCCTGATTTCCCATCGAATCACGCTCAGGGGAACCGGCGGCTAGCGCCGTGCCGCTCGCCGGGATCTCAGTTCTCGGCCCCCTTGGCGGCCAGACGTAACCCGATCCCGTAGTGCGTGACGCCGGCGAGGATCACATGCCCGATGGTCAACAGCATGAACCAGGCGTACATGATCCCGTCGCCACCACTACCACCGCCGCCCATTCCCATCATGCCAAGTGCAAAGCACATCCAGACCAGCACGTTTCCGAACCAGGCGACCCCCACTCCGAGGATGATCGCGATCGGCCACGCCGCCCAGCTGATGCTGATCGAGAAGAACGTCACCAGATGCAGCGCGACCAGCACGACGGCCAACCCGTAAGCAATTCCCAACACGAATTCTGGCTCTCGAAAGATTGCCGCGAGTAAGTCCCCAATGAACGCCATCGAGCACAGACACAACACGCTGGCCGTCGGAATCAACCCCAGCATGGCCCCGCCCAACTTGGAGTAGGCAATCACCGGGAGCGATTTGGGCAAGGTCAGCAGCGTCGACCACGTATGGTCATTCAGCTCCGGACGAAATAACTTCGCCGCCATAAAGCACAACTCCAGTGGCAATAGACACCAGAAAATAATGCCAGCTGTGATGATGCACGAGGTCTTGAACCCATCATAGTAGTCTGCATCATACATCGTGTTGATGTAAAAGATCAGCCCGAAGAGACCTCCGTAGAGAGCGACTTTCACGACGATTGATCGCAGACCGCCGCTGACCTGCCGGAAATCTTTCCAGCCCAAAGCCCAGTCCCAGGCTGCTGCTGACGAACGGGTCTTGCGAGTCAACAGCCGGGACAGGAGGCTCTTCCGCTCCGGTCCGCCGCTCATGTGTTGCATCGTCGCCCGGTCAAAGATCAACCAGGCAATGCAAAACAAGACCGCTCCCCCGATGAGGTTCGAGACGACCTGCGGGCTCCAGGCATCTCCCTTGAACGAGGTCGCTAGAATCTCGCTCCACAAACGCCCGCTGGCTGACCAGGAATTCAGTGGGGAGCCGACCTTCTCCCAGAAACTGATCGCTGTCGATTGGGGCCACCAGCCCCACTCGGCAGCGAGTGCGAGAACGGCCACGCAAATACCGGGCAAGACTCGCACCGCGATCATCGTCCCGAACGTCCACGCACACGCCTTGGCACTATTGGCATTGAGGACCGAAGACAATAGTCCCAGGTTTCCGACCAGCACCAGATGGGCCAGCAGCATCAGGTAGCTCGACCAGATCTGCTCCCATGACACTCCCCCCAGTGTCACCGTCAACCAGGTGAAGGGAAACTGAATGGAGACCAGCACGACGGCGGTCAGCATCCGGGGCAACCACTTCCCCAGCAGCAGTGACAGCGGACTGACGTTCGCCATGCGAAGCAGCCCCAGCGTCTGCTGTTCCGTCTCTTCGCTGATGGCGATCGAGAAAAACGTCCCGCCCGCCAGCGTCACGAAGACCCAGTTGGCCCACGTCATCGATTTAAAAATGAAGCGGCCCGGTGCCGACTCAATCTCCATCGCACTCAGGCCCATCAACAGAATCAACACCACCACGCACGCCAGTCCCACGCGGAACAGGTGGCTCTTGATGTCGCGAGATTCCGTCCGCAGGGCTCGGACCAGCAGTGCGAGGGTTTTGTTCATGGGCTTGTCTGTTGTCGCCAGGACCGTAGCCTGGACCCCCAGGTCCGGGCGAAATGCCGACTCCGATTCGCCCGGACCTGGGGGTCCAGGCTACGGGCACTGACATCACGTCCGCACGCCCCGCTCCGTCAGGTCCATGAACGCATCGTTCAGCTTCCGCTGATCGCGCTGGAACCCGGCGATCGGCACCCCCATCGCCAGCAGCTGGGTCAGCATCGAGTTCGCGTCGATGTCAGCTGCGTCGGCAGTGAGCCGGAACTCGGGCTTGCCCTCCACCGGTTCGACCGTGGCGACCCCGGCCAGTTCGGGCAGCCGAGGTGCCCAGACTTCGATGTCGGTCTCGATCCGCAGTCGGTAGACCGGGTGGCCGTCTTGAGCATACAGCAGGTCATCCATGTGCCCGCTGTACTTGGTCATCCCCCGGTCGATGATCGTCACGCTGTCGCATAGTTCAGCCAGTTCGCTGAGGATGTGGCTGCTGATGAAGATCGTTTTCCCCATGCGTCGCAGCTCGCGGAGAATCTCCATCAACTCGATGCGGGCTCTCGGGTCGAGACCGGAAGCTGGTTCATCGAGCAGCAGCAAGTCGGGGTCGTTGACCAGCACACGGGCCAGGCTGACCCGCTGCTGCATCCCGCGCGAGAGCCCCTGGATCAGGTCGTCCTTGCGGCCCTCCATATCGGTCAGCGACAGCACATCGCCCACGATCACCTCGCGGCGTTTCGACACATGCCCGTACGCAGCTGCGAAGAAGTCGAGGTACTCGTAGACGGTCATCTGCTTGTACATGCTGAAGTGGTCGGGCATGTACCCGAGCTTCTGGCGGATCGCTTTGACATCGGTGCGGACATCCATGCCAAAGACGCGGATGCGACCGGTTTGCGGACGAAGCAGCGTGCAGATCAGTTTGAGGGTCGTCGTCTTGCCCGCTCCGTTGGGGCCGACGAAGCCGTGCAGCGTCCCGCCCCCGACCTGGAAGCTGATGCCGTTCAAGGCCCGGTGGTCTTTGAACAGGTGAGTGACTTTGTCGACTTCAATGACGGGGGAACTCATGGGAAGTCCTTTGGGGGTCGGGAGTCGGAGGTCGGACGTTTAGCTGCGACGCGAAGTCTTCGAAGCGGAGCCAGTTTCGCAAGCAGACTTCGGGAGTCGGGAGCCCATCTCGCTGGCCATCCGCCAATCGCCAGTCACATCAGGGATCAGCAGGGGTCGCCATGGACGGGTCCACTTTCGAGACGAAGAGCACCTTGCCCGAGGCGGCGTATTGGTTGGGGAGGAACTCGGCGGGGGCATCGCAGTAGACCAGAATCTGACCACCTTCGAACGGAGTCGTCGATGTCGGCACGGGAGTCGACGTATCGGACTGGCCTCCGTACTGCGGAGTCAACTCGGTCGCGGTCGCGATCTGCACCAGGTACGCGATCAGGTTCTTCTCCTGCTGGGCTGGATCAATTCGACCGTACCCGTAGTAGTATTCCGTCGGGAACATGACGTTGATCCGCATCGCGGGGGACGAGTTCACCCATCCGTTCCCTTTCGGGGTCAGAACATAGCCCGTCAAGGAAACCCCATGCGTCGTGGACATCAGATAGACCTGCGCGTTGGCGGGAATCCCCGAGCCGAGTTGAACCTCGATCTTCTGCATCCCCGGATTGAGATCCAACTTCTTCACCGTGATCGAGTAGTCCCCCTTCGCCTGCAAGACAGCGGACTCCTGATACGAGCAGGCCGAGTACGGGGGAATATCGGCCACGAGCGCCGCCTCGGGACGGTTCAGGATCT
>JAYSUV010000501.1:0-10322 GCA_043718945.1 Planctomycetota bacterium | reverse complement strand
GGATCATGCGCGGCGCCAGCTTCATTTGCTGGGACATCCGCATTTGCTGAGAGACGTTCAGGTGCATGATTCAGAGTCGGGAGTCGGGAGTCGGGAGTCGGGAGTCGGGAGTCGGGAGTCGGGAGTCGGGAGTCGGGCGGTTAGCCGCGACGCGAAGTCTTCGAAGCGGAGCGTGTTTCGCAGCAAGCACTCCTCAGAACGATTGCCGTCCCCGCAGGGCGTCGGACAGCATTTCCTTGTTGGCAAACTCTAGCACACTCCCGGTGGCGATCCCGCGTGCAAGGCGCGTAATTTGCACAGGTTTTCCATGCACAGTGACCCCTTCGAACAGGTTCGAGATCAGAAGTGCGGTCCCGTCGCCGTCCAGTGTGGGATTGAGGGCCATGATGATCTCGGTCACTCCGTCGCGTTTGACCCGGTTGACCAGCTGATCGATCGTCAGGTCTGCCGGAGTAATCCCTTCCAGCGGAGAAACCCGACCTCCCAAGACGTGGTACGTGCCAGGGAAGGCCCCGGTCGCCTCCAAAGCAGTCAGGTCGCGCGGCTGCTCCACGACGCAGATGTGCGTTCGATCGCGACGGGAATCGCTGCACACGCTGCACAACTCTTTGTCTGTCAGATTGAAGCAGAGCGAGCAGTGCCGCACCGTGTCTTTCACCACCTTGATCGCATCGGCGAGGGCCAGGGCATCCCGCTTGGAGCAGCTGACGATATGGTTCGCCAGCCGTTCGGCCGTCTTGCGCCCGATGCCGGGGAGCGAGGCGAACTCGTTCACGAGGCGACCGACCGCGGGGCCGAAGGGGTGATCGTCACTGGGGGGGAGGCGTGGGGGCATGGATTTGGGAGTTAGCGACCGGAGTAGGACGGGCACATTTGCCCGTCCGAGATTTCTGGGGGGAAACGGACGGGCCAATGGGCCCGTCCTACGAAGGACTTCCCTCAACTCACCCCGAACTTGGCCAGCATCTCTGCGGGCAATCCGAGGGTGTTGGCGACTGATTTCATCTCGCGAGTGGCGAGATCTTTGGCTTGCCGGAGGCCGTTGTTCACTGCCTCCTGGACGAGGGTTTCCACCGCGTGCTGGGAGCCGATCTGGTGCGGATCACTGGCAAAACGAACGACCTGCACCTCCATCTTGCCGGTGACGGTGACAATCACCTGACCACACGCCGAGCGTCCGTCGACCGTCATGCGGGCCAGGCGGTCCTTCATCTCCCCCATCTGACGCTGGATGTCTCCCGCATTCTTCATGAGGTTGGTGAGGGCAGCCAATTCTTTGAACATGCGGTCTCCGAGTGCGTAGCCACGTTCGCCAGAACGTGGGCGAATTGGTGTGGATGCTGTCCCGAGCAGGATCACAGAACGAGCCCACCCCGATTTGTCAGACTTCCGAAGTCTCGGAAGACTTCGGAAGTCTTGGCGGGGGCACCCACGTTCTGGCGAACGTGGCTACCGGGCTTCACTCCTCGACCGGCCCGGTCAGAACCGTCCGGACATCGGCCACCCTGGCCGAGAAGACCTCGACGGCCAGTTGGACGAACGGGTCGTTGTCGACGCTGCCCGTCCGCTTCCGCTCGGTTTCCCGAACCACCACTGGCGGAGCAGCTTCGGCCACCGGGATGGGCGAAGACTGGTCCTCGCTCACCCGGCAGGTCACCACCGCACCAGTGATTTCCAGCACCTCAGCTGCGATCCGCTTGAGCAGTTCGGGTCGCAGGCAGTAAGTCTTACTGAGTATCAGGGCCTTTGGGAAGACGATTTCTAAAACATTTGGCCCAGAAATTGCTTGGGAACTCGACTTGACAAGGTGGTTCCGCGTTGCATCGTTAAATTTGGAAACGACTTCCGTCCAGATGGCTGACAGGTTTGAAACGGTAAAATCGATCTTGGGAACCGCCACCGGGGCCGCTGTCGGCGGTTTCACACTGGCTTCATCGTTTTTTTTTGCAGGTTCGGACGGCAATGGTAACGGAGCAATCGCTCGCGGTGCCGAAAGCCCAGGGGTTGCAACCCCTGGGCTTTGGACGAGTACGCGCGGAGTGCCAGCGATGGCGGTCCCCGGATTCGCCGCCACCTGATCGATCAATCGCCGAATGTCGTCCAAGTCTTCCAGCAGCGACATCCGCACGAGTGCCAACTCAATCAGCGGACGCCCATAACTGATCCGGGCCATCCGAACTTTCGTCTCCGCCAGCAGTTGCATCGCTGCTGAGATCGTTTGGATGCCCCACGCAGCGGTCTGGGCGACCAGCCGAGGGCGGCTGCGTTCGGAGACGGCGATCAGCGGCACCCCCTGGGCCTGGACCGAGACGATCATCAGGTCGCGGAGATACCCGAGGAGTTGGTCGCTAAACATCCCCAGCTCGACCCCCTCAGCGAGGGCGGTGTTGAGCAGTTGCAGCACCTCGTCCCGCTGGCGGTTGATGATCCGGTCGAACAGGTCGATCAGCCGCTCGTCCGGGGCGGTGCCGAGCAGTTGGTGGACATCAGCTGCGACGATCACCTCGCCGCCGAACGCCAGCAACTGGTCGAAGAGCGACTGGCTGTCGCGCATTGACCCCGACGCGCGGCGTGCGACGAGTTCGAGAGCCTCCTCGTCGACCTGTTTCCCCTCCAACTCCGCAATCTGTCGCAACCGCGTGGCAATCGACGCCGTCGCGATCGTCCCAAAGTCGAACCGTTGGCACCGCGACAAAATGGTGTCAGGAACCTTATTCGCCTCAGTCGTGCAAAACACGAACTTCACATTCGGCGGCGGCTCTTCCAGCGTCTTGAGGAGCGCATTGAACGCCTCCTTCGTCAGCATGTGAACTTCGTCGATGATGTACACCTTGTTCGGTGACCGCATCGACCGCACATTCACATTCGCCCGCAGCTGGCGGATATCATCGATCCCGCGATTCGAGGCTCCGTCGATTTCGATCACATCGACATCGGACCCGGCGGTGATGCTTTCACAGACCTCACACTGGTTGCAGGGCACCGCATCCACCGCGTGCGGACAGTTCAGCGCCTTGGCAAAGATGCGAGCTGTCGAGGTCTTGCCGACCCCGCGCGCCCCGGTGAACAAGTACGCATGCGCAACGCGATTCGACCGAATTGCGTTGCACAGAGCCTGCCCCACATGCTCCTGTCCCACGACCTCGCCAAAGGTCTGCGGGCGAAATCGCCGGGCCATCACCGTGTATTGTGCAGTCTTTTCGCTCACCAGCATGCCTCACAGTGCGACCAACCCGAGGGAGCGATCTCCTCCCTCGCCGCAGCTTATCACACTGTGGGGCACGTTTCCTACGTGCCCGTGATCTGCACGGCGCTGGCCGCCAGTTCGCCAGACCACTGGGGGTCTACGAAATCATGCAGCCAAAACGCAGGACGGCCAAAAGAACCGGGAGCAACCGCCTGCCTGAACGGTCAACGACGACCAGTCAGCCCCTCGCCGAGCGGCCAGACTTCGCCTCCCTAAAGACTTCCGAAGTCTTCCGAGACTTCGGAAGTCTTTAGGGGCAGTTTTCACGGACCGCACGCCTATCGCACAGCAACTGACGACCGCTGACTGAAGACTGAGAACTGAGAACTGATGACTGAAAACTGGCCCACTGGGAAACAGTGCGGCCCCGCTGGCCACTACAGCGACTCCTCTGGCCAGGGTCCATCCATGGTCAAAGGGTGCTTCTTCGGACAAATCATCGCCTTGGGATTTCGCTCGCGGACTTCGATTGGCGGAGCAGGGAACCACTTCTGGCACTGCGAACAGTAGAGCGCTGGCACCAGCGTCGGCTTTCCCGTTTGGGGGTGCAGCGTGGGCATCTCCCGGGAGACGTTATAGACCACCGCTTTCTTGGTGGCTCGGTCGAAGTAGACCATTTGATTCGCCTGTGGGTCGGGCGGAGGGGCTGAACCGCAGCCGAGTGTCGTTGCAATTGCGAATGCCATAGACCAGTTGGCTAATCGCTGCTGGCAAGTGAGGTACTGTTGTGGTTCGGGCCAGTTGAGAAACATCAAACTCTCCAATTGATAAAAACGGACTGCCATATTCGCCCGCGTGCGAAGCACACGCGGGCGACGGGGTGCAATTGTCTTGTTGTCGTCGAACTGCGAAGTCCGACCCCGGAGGGGTCGGGGCCATGAGCCGGTGGTTGAGTGAAGAGATATCGCCGCAACACGTTCCCACATGCTCACGCAACCCCGAGGGATGCCAGAGGTGCGGGGATCTGATGAGGTTCTCGCATCAGTAATCATCGGACAATCTCTGCCATCCCTTCGGGATGGGTCGCAGTCAGTGCCAGGAAACCGGTGGTGTCGCTGGCGCTCAACCACCGGCTAATAGCTGGCATCCCTCCGGGATGATCATCGGTAAAGCACGATCACCCGGCATGACCTTGACCCACTACTTCAAATCGTACCAATCGTCCCGGTACGCGGGGTCGTTGAGCTGATCACCGACATAGCCCAAGCGGGCCTGATCCATCTTCTGGACATCTCCGAATCCGGGAGCCAGCCAGCCGCGCCCCTTCGTCTCGACATGACCATCGGCAAACGCCACGTTCGCACTGTCACTGTGGCGGAAATGGACTGTGGGGAAGTCATTGCTCGGCGGCTCCAGCAGCCAGTTCTCGCGCAGCTGGCTCGACGCACAGGTCCAATCGGTGCAGAACACCCCCGCACTATCCGCAAACACAATCGTCTGCGTCAGCTGCATGACATCTCGGAATCGACGCGTGAGCGGCTTCGAATTCGGCACAGCTGCCCATGTCGGCGGCAGGTAATCGACTCCCGAGGACCGGGCCAGGAAGTGACCGTTGTAGCCAAATCCGGTCGATGGCTTGCCGAATGGGACCGCGTCCATCTGGCTGGGGCCAAAGTCGGGGCACTGGAACGACTCGTAGCTCGTCTCCATGTAGGGAGCCAACGGGCTCGCGGGGAAATCGAGCTGCTTGGTGACATCCGGCTCGTCGTAGTTGACGGTGCCGAACCAGTGCTGGGCCTTGCCTTGATTGCCCGAGTAGGTCTGCAAGTAGTTCAGGCGTGTCGAGTCTTCCGACACGTACGGCACGAACTGTTCCTTATAGGTGTCGGCATAGTTATGCACCGCCAGCACAAGCTGCTTGAGCCGGTTGCGGCACTCGGTGCGGCGGGCGGCTTCGCGGGCTTGCTGTACAGCGGGCAGCAGCAGAGCGATGAGTACAGCGATGATCGCGATGACGACTAACAGTTCAATGAGCGTAAAGCCACGCTCGCGGCGAGAGACAGACAGACGCATGGGACAGTTCCTCGTGTCAAACGAGGCCCACGCCGGACGAGCGCGACGGAGCAGCAGCAGCGCTCACACCCTTCATTGCATGAGGGCGCACCGCGATACAGACTGGTCGGCGCACGTGATCGCGCGAGGGCCAACTCGTAACCGTCTAGGCAGGTCTTCTGACTCCCGGATCGTCCTGACGTGACACCTTCCCATGTTCTCTGTCCTCTCGATCGGCAGGCCGATGTGGGAGAGCAGTGGATTGAACACAGTGGCTGCGATTTGGCCAGAGGAACTGGCTGCCTCGCATATCACGCTTCGTCCCCGGATACAGCGGCGGGACCGCGACGGATTCTCACCGTCTTCCCTATTCTCTGAAGGACCACAAGTCCTCCAGCACCTAGAACACCCGCATCCTATCACCCGTGCGGGGGGAGTCAAATGAGTCGGGGGACCGGAGTCCGAGCAGGCATTTTGGCTCCAACCGTCAGCCCGCTGCGCGAGCAAGTGCCGCCGACCAGTAGCCCCAGTGATACTTATCACGGCCCGGAATCAAACATGTCGTAGGACGGACGTCCTCGTCCGTCCGTGTGAAAAGCCTCTAAGAGCGCCGGACGAGGACGTCCGTCATACGCCTTAATTTGGCCCGTGCGACGCATCGCGGTCGGCCCTTGCTCGCGCAGCGGGCGGACGGCGAGACAGCCCTGGTCTCGAATCTCGTCTGCACATCTCTCTCCCCTTCCGTGTTTCATCCGTGTCAATCCGTGGCCAATCCTCTCTCGCTGAACTGTTGGGCCACGGAAGTTCACGGATGAAACACGGATGACAGTGGTGGACTCGAACGTCTGCATCAGAAGTGATCATCTGATACCTTGAGGCACCGACACTCCCGATGTGGCCTACAGCCCCGCTTGGGGCTCCCAGTCGATTCTGGAGGAGAGGGGGGGCGGGGCGTTTCCTTCCCCGTCTCTCGACTCCCGACTTCCAACTCCCCATGATGTGCAACACTCACCTCCCCCCTTCCTGGCAGCCTGACCGATGGACCGCGAATCAGTCTTCTCCGCGAGCCTCGCGTTCTTCCTGGCTCCCATTCAGCGTTACCTCGAAGACCCCTCCGTCACCGAAGTGATGGTCAACGGGGCGAACGAGATCTACATCGAGCAAGCCGGGCAGCTACGGGCCACCGGGTCGTCGTTCGAGAGTGAACACGCCCTCGAATCGGCAGTTCGCAACATCGCCCAGTTCGTCGATCGCGAGGTCGACGCCCAGCACCCGATCCTCGACGCCCGGCTCCCCGATGGCTCGCGCGTGCATGCCGTACTCCCGCCGTGTGCCCGGCAGGGGACGTACCTCACCATTCGGAAATTCCGCCGCGATGCCTACTCGCTGCCCGACTTCATCCGCTTAGGAAGCGTCTCCCCCGCAGCTGCGGAATTCCTGTCACTGGCCGTGCGGCTCAAGCGAAACATTTTAATCTCGGGCGGGACGGGAACCGGGAAGACCTCGTTCCTCAACGCGCTTTCGGGCGCGATCCCAGAGACCGAGCGGATTGTGGTGATTGAGGACAGTTCGGAACTGCAACTGGCGCAGGCTCACTGCTTGACGATGGAGTCGCGGCCCGCGCTGTCGGACGGGACCGAGGCGATCGACATTCGCGACCTGTTCAAGGCGTCACTCCGCATGCGACCCGACCGGATCATCGTCGGCGAAGTGCGAGGTGGCGAGGCCCTCGACCTCGTGCAATCGATGATCAGCGGCCACGCGGGCAGCCTCTCGACCGTGCATGCCACCAGCCCACGCGAGTCGCTGCTGCGGCTGGAAACACTGTCACTGATGTCCGACATCGACGTGCCGATTTATGTGGCGCGGGTGCAGATCGCCTCGGCGATTTCGCTGATCGTCCAGTTGGAGCGATCGAACGAAGACGGTAAGCGCCGTATCGTCCGCATCGCCGAACAGCGCGGCCTCGACAAAGAGAACCAGTACCTGCTGACCGATCTGTTCAAGACCGCCTGGGAACGCCGCCCCGATGGCCAGCCACAACCAGTCCTCAAACCCACCGGCGAGGTGGCCAGCTTTGCCAGCGAACTGGTTGATCGCGGCTGGGAGACAGCTGCGGGATTGTCACGGGTGGTGTGGGGGTTGTAGGACGCAGCTTTCCAGCCCGTCCCTCGACGACCACCAACGGGTCACGTTTCGCAAAAAAATGGTATGCCTCGGCGTCCTGCGACAGCTACAATTCACTCATGAGTACCATCACCCACCAAGAACTCCAACATGACCCACTGGGGCTCGTCCGCCGTGTCGAGGCGGGTGAGTCGATCTTGGTCACCCGCAACAATCTGCCGGTGGCCGAGTTGCGGCCGGTCCCCGCGGCTCGTTCGGGTGGGCGTCCCTTCGGGCTGGCTGCGGGTGCATTCACCGTCCCGGCAGACTTCGACACGGCACTCCCCGAGGACATCCTTCAGGGGTTTGAGGGACGATGAGGATTCTGCACTGGTGCGGCAGGCTGTGTCACTCCCGACTCGTCTGGATATGATCGGCATTCGTTCCCCGGCAAGAGCGCTTGGCCGTTGGCCAGATCGCCGTGCTTCCGCCTTTCGTAGTGATGCCCATGTCCTATACCGCCAGACAGACTCGCGACCGCCGCTTCTTTGTGGTGACGCTGGTGATTTGCACGGTCGTGGTTGCCACTGCCTGGGCTTGGGCCTATGGGCCAGCTTATGGGGCCTACTGGAAATATTCTCCCCAAGAGGGGGACATCCTGTTCCAATCATTACCGCCCTCGCGACTGGTCAATGCGATTGAGGGAGTCTCGGGATCGTCTTACTCTCACTGCGGCATTGTGGCGAAGCTCGACGGACGGTGGGTCGTCTACGAGGCATTTCGTAAGGTCGAGGTCACTCCGTTGAAAGAAGTGATCTTTCGGGGCAGGAACCAGGGGTTTGCTGTCTACCGACTCACATCGGACAACCAGCGGTACATCTCGGCCATGATTCACAACGCACAGCAGTTGATGGGGAAACCGTACGATGTGCGGTATCAGATCGACGATGACCGCATCTATTGCAGCGAGTTGATTTTCAAGGCGTATCGGGATGCGACTGAGGGGCAGCAGTTGGGCGCACTCGTTCGCCTGCGCGATCTAAACTGGCAGCCCTTCGAGGAGACGATCAAGCACTTCGAACAAGGTCCGGTTCCACTCGACCGCGAGATGATCACTCCCGTAGAGCTGGCACGGGCCTCGCAATTGGAGTTGGTGTTCACCCACGAAATGACGACCGCTCGGCCCTAGCGAGAGTGCAGGACGGAAAATTTCTTACGAATTCTACTACGTCAGTGCGCCAAGAGATGGACCTGAAATCCGAGGTCGCCGGGAGTCGGCTTGGCATCGCTTGATATCACGTCTCCACCATCGTCGACGAGGTTCTGCGAGACGCTGTAGATCAGTAAGCCGGTGGCGTCGGTTCGGGTCCGCAGGGGCTGGCCGTCGAAGGGGTCGATGGTCAGGTCTGTCGGTGTCTTTCCACTGGACAGCAGCGTGGTGTCGAGATCGGCGAGTTTCTTTGGCAGCTGCCCGTGCTGGAGTTGATAGCGGTAGGCGGCCAGCCCCAGATGCAGACACCGCTGCCGGGCCACGGCGCGGCAGGTGGCCTGGCCTGCCTGCTCGGTGGATGGAGCAAATAGTGACAGCATCATGTACCTGTAGCGATTGAATGCCGAACCGTTGGTCATCGACTGCAGTTGAGTCACCGATTCCGCCTGGAGCCGCAACGGCTCTGGCCACGGACGCGAGAGAGCCCCCCTGGCCTCTTCCATGAACTTCACGAGTTCCAGCTTGTTCGCTTGGCGAAATGGTCCCAGCGGAGCTTTGTCGAATTCGGTCAAGATCAGGGCCGTCTCACTGGCCAGCGCTCTCTGCATTTCGGCTTCAAACGGGGCAGTGCCAATCAACGCCTGAAGTGCCGCCAACTCGGCGTCTGTGCAGTGACAGGCGGGCAGGAGTTCTTCCAGTGTGGTCACAGCGATGGTGTACACCGCAAAACGCACTAACTCTTCGAGTATGCAGGGTTCGCTGCTGATTGCGTGCGACAGGGCGAACATGTCTTGGATGTCTTGAAGTGTTCTCGCAAAGTCTCCGTCGTGAGCGCTGACATGGGCATCGAGTTGCAGCAGTCTGGAGACCTGCCGTACGTTTTGTATCTCCGGAAGCATCGTCGCAATCCCAGCGGAAAAGTCGACCGGAAAACGAACCTGCCCCGGCACACTGGCGGCCTTGCGGATCAGCTGGAGTTCCTTGTCGAGGCTGCGCACCAGAGTGCGGGACGCCTCCAGATCGGCCCACGGCTGTCCCGGTGGGGGAATGGGCTTCTCGTTGTTGCCGATGATTGGTAAACCGACTCCGATCTGTGAGAGATTTGCTGCCTCGACCGCATCAATGGCAGCGACCCATTCCAGTGTCCGATCATTCACCCCGGCGGGCACCTTGTAGAAGTCGTTGACCTCACTCGCCGATGTCGGCAGACCAGCGGCCCTCAGCTCATCCAGCTGGGACTGCAACTCGTGGGCAGAGGAGTACCACAGCCAGCCGACGAGCGACAGAAACACCACTGGCACGCTGATCACTCCCCACAACCACTTCGAACGCCAGAACGAGCGGGATGGAGTCGGAACATGGTCATCGGTGGGCATGGCACTACTTCCGGGAGGAACGGGATTGGACTTAGGCGAGCGGGGTGAGAAAACTGATCGTGGGAGAGGCTTCCCGTGTTCGGACAATCCTATGCCTGGGAGTCATAGCCTGCCAGTTCGGGAGGGCGAGGCCACACGGCTGGCCAGTGTGTCACACTGCGGCGAAATGGAATTCGAAGAGGATTCTCACACGAAGGCACAAAGGCACGAAGAGGGGATCGATTCGCTCCAACCGGTGACCGACAGGCTTCACTTTGTGCCTTCGTGCCTTTGTGTGAGACATTCCTGCGAGAGTCAAAGTGACAAACTCGCCAGCTGTGGGTGAAGCCAGTGCTGTGACCACGATGGCTGTCACGGGACTCGCGGAGTGTCGGCGATTTCTACGAAATCG
>JAYSUV010000051.1:0-6415 GCA_043718945.1 Planctomycetota bacterium | reverse complement strand
GCGCTGGCTCGGACCGCTCGCAACGTCTCTTGAGGAGTGGCAATGTCGACAGTGCGTTTGGTGGTGCGGCCCGGCGAAACCGAGTTCGACGGGCAGTCACGGATACAAGGCAGCCTCGACCTGCCGCTGACCGATCTCGGTCGGCAACAAGTCAGCGAGATCGTCGAGCAACTCCGCCGTGAGGCGTTTGAGGTGATCTACGCCTCCCCCACGGAACCTGCCGCCTCGACCGCCCAGATCATCGGCCACGCGCTCGGCATCCCGGTCAAGATCGTCGATGGACTAGCCAATCTGCACCAGGGACTGTGGCAGGGCTCCCAGTTCGAAGACATTCGCCGCAAGCACCCCCGCGTCTACAAGCAATGGGAAGACGACCCCGCATCGGTCTGCGCCCCCCATGGCGAGGAGTGCGAAGAGGCTCAGGAGCGAGTCGAACAGGCTCTCAAGAAGCCCCTCAAGCGAGACGAATCATTCGTGGTCGTGGCTCCCGAGCCGATTGCGACCCTCATCACCAGCGTGCTGCGTGGCGAGTCCGCTCAACTGGCCGGACCGATTTCGCGTTGTGGAACGCAGAACCGCATCGAGAGAATCCTCCCCACCCCGGTCGTCACGATCGTCGGTGCCTCGGAACCCAAGACCACACTCATGTGGCGGGGGTTGCCCTCGGGGGAAATTCCAGCTGTGATGTGACATGTCCCCGGGACATGCGGCGTGTTCGCATCGATCTTCGAGCGAAACAAGGGGATTCACCCGTGTTTGCAATGAATCCGCTAGCCTTCGCTGCGAGGCGAAACGTTAATCCTGACAGACTTGCTCCGCAGGTTCCGCACAGCCTTCTTCTGGATTTCTCAGTTGTTAGACCGCTCATGGTTGTGTCAATTCCTCACTGTGTCTTTAGTGTGGTTGTCGACTTCCTTGCTCCCTGCACAAGAGCATTGGACATATCTGGACAATGGAAACGTCCGTCTCGGTGTGAACATGGATGCGGGGGGCTGCATTGGCTGGTTCTCCCCATCACATTCATCGGAGAATCTGCTCAACGCATATGACCACGGTCGGTATGTGCAGCAGTCCTATTATGGAGATGAAGACGGGTCGGACTGGAACGGCAAGCCCTGGCGATATAACCCAGTCCAAGGCGGCAGCTGGAAAGGCGACCCCGCCACGGTGCTGGAGCTGATAGAAGGCAAAGACACTCTGTATGTGAAGACCAAGCCTCGCCAATGGGCGAGCGGGCAAAACGTCGACGATCTGGTCATGGAGGAATGGCTCACCGTTGAGGGCGGCCTGGCGAAATTGAAGTATCGCATGACCTATACTGGCACCAAGGAACACCAGCCGAGGCATCAGGAACTGCCTGCTGTTTTTATCAAGCCACAGCTGGACACGCTGGTCTATTGCGAGAAGGGAAAGCCTTGGACGGATGCGCCGCTGACTCGTAGGCAACCTGGGTTTCCGAACGAAGAAGTGAAATTCAGCGAACCGTGGGCCGCTTGGGTCAATGCCGATGGACAGGGTTTGGGCCTCTATTTTCCGCACACTGATATCGCCACGACTTACCGTGTCCTCAAGACTGGAGTAGCGGATTGTTCGTACATTTCCCCGTTGCAAACATTCGCTCTCAAGCCCGGACTCGTCTTTGAATATGATGTCGTCCTCGCCATCGGCCAAGTGGAGCAAATACGAACAGTCTTCACGAAGTTGCACCAGCAACGGGCGGCGGTCAAGTAGAACCTCTCGCCCCTCTGGCGAAAGTTCCCCATCGGATTGAAGACTTCATCGCCAATGCATCCAGTCGCGAAGTTTGTTGGGGAACCGTAGCCCCTGACATGGCGGGGGTTGCCCTCGGGGGAAATTCCAGCCATCATGTAGCGGCCCGTGGGATAGGCTTCCAGCCTGTCAGTGTCAGACAATCACGACAGGCTGGAAGCCTATCCTACGTCGGTGCCATGACAGGAGTTCCGCCCTATGCAATCGGCGTCCCCGGTGAACGACGAAACCGCCTCATCCCCCTTACGCCCCAAGCGTCCCGTCCCGGATGGGCTGTGGGTCAAGTGCGACAGCTGTAATGCGACCGTCTTCGGTAAACAGGTCGATCAAAACCTCGGCCTCTGCCCCGAGTGCGGCCACCACTTCTACGTCTCGGGCCAGAATCGCATTCACCAGCTGCTCGATGAAGACAGCTTTGAAGAGTGGTTCAGCGAGATGAGTTCCGTCGATCCGCTGGGCTTTACCGACAAGAAATCGTACAAGGTGCGGCTGGTCGAAGAGCAGAAGCGCACGGGCCTCACGGATGCTTGCCTGGTCGGACGCGGGCACATGCGTGGTCGTCCGCTGGTGTTTGCCCTGACCGACTCGGCCTTCATCATGGGGAGTATGGGCTCAGTCGTCGGCGAGAAACTGACCCGGGCGATAGAGGAAGCGACTCGCCTGCAACTGCCGCTGGTCATCGTCAGTGGTTCCGGTGGGGGGGCCCGGATGCACGAGGGGATCTTCTCGCTCATGCAGATGGGCAAGGTCTCGGCGGCGCTGGGACGGTATCATGACGCGGGCGGTTTCTTCATCTCGGTGCTGACCAACCCCACGATGGGCGGTGTGGCGGCCAGCTTCGCGTCACTCGGAGACATCATCATTGCGGAGCCGAAGGCGATGATCGGATTCGCGGGACCGCGCGTGGTGAAAGCCACCGTCAAACAGAACCTGCCCGAGGGATTCCAGACGAGCGAGTTCCTGCTGGACCACGGCTTTGTGGATATGATCGTCTCCCGAGAAGAATTGCGAGCTGAGATTGCGCGGCTGATTGACTACTGCACGATGAAGTAGGGGAGGAGGGTTGAGGGTTGAGGGGAATTCACTCACTCCTATCCCGAAGGGATTTCAGCCAATAGCCGGTGGTCAGCGCAGCGCCACCACCGGACTGCTCGCGAGAAGAGTGGCCCTATCCCGGCAGGGATTGAAGCCGCTTCGGAGCGAACTCAATGTCATTCGGACTCCTCCCTGACGACGTCGTGATTTTGGACTAATCACCATGCCCTCGACCTATGTCAGCCTCAACTACCACATCGTCTTCAGCACGAAAGATCGGCTCTCACTGATTTCTGATTCTTGAGCCGATCGGCTTCACGAATACATGGGAGGGACGATCAAAGGGCTGGGCGGTGTGTCTTTGCAAGTCGGTGGTGTCGAGGACCATGTTCATCTCTTGGTGGGGCTCAAGGCGACGCACTGTTTGTCCAATGTCCTGCGAGAACTCAAACGCACCTCCTCGATTTGGGTGCATACCGAGATTGGTGAGAAGCGGTTCGCGTGGCAGGAAGGCTATTCCGCGATCACGGTGAGTCCTTCCGCCTGTCAGTCTGTGAGGGCCTACATCAAGAATCAACGAGAACATCACCAGCAGAAGAGTTTTCGGGAGGAACTCATCGAACTCCTTCTGCGGGCGGGAATCGAGTACGACGCTCGGTACCTGGACTGAAACGGGCTACAATCCCTACCGGGATAGAGACCGTTTCCTCGCGTCTGACCGGTGGTGGCGCTGCGCTGACCACCGGCTATTGGCTGAAATCCCTTCGGGATAGGGACACGGTGGATTCCCTCAACCCTCAACCCTCAACCCTCAACGATCCCCCCATGGACTTCCTCAAACGCCTCTTTCAACGTCAGCCGAAGATCGAGAAAGTCGATGTGCGTCGGCGTTTTGAACTTCACGGGCGTGTCGGCCAGGGCAGCATGTCCAAGGTCTGGCGGGCAACTGATACCATTGGCAGCAAGCCGGTCGCGCTGAAGGTCCTCGACAAGCCTCGCCTGGCCCGACTCGACAATCGCTTCAAAAGCCTGGGACTGAAACGTCCGCATGAAGGGGAGATCTCGCTCAGTCTGCGGCATCCCAATATCGCCAAGACGCTCGAATGCGGAATCACGACTGACGACGAGGAATTCCTCGTCATGGAGTTCATCGACGGCGTCACGCTCAGCTACCTCGTGGAGACCCAGATCCCCCGGATGAAGCAGAACTGCCTGTGGTATTGCATCCAGTTGGGCGAGGCTCTCGAAGCGGTCCACCGAGCCAATTACATCCACCGCGATATGTGCCCCCGCAACGTCATTGTCAGTAATGATGACGTGGTGAAGTTGATCGATTTCGGACTCGTCGTGCCGAACACCGATCCGTACAAGCGGCCCGGAAACCGCACCGGCACCGCGAATTACATGGCCCCCGAGCTCATCAAACGGATGTCGACGGACGAGCGGATTGACATCTTCTCCTATGCGGTCACATGCTACGAGATGTTCACTCGCCAGTTGCCCTGGGATTCGGGCGACACGCTGGAAAGTGTGATGCAACACATCAACAACCCGCCAAAAGACATTAAGCTGTATGCCCCGAAGCTCGACAGTCAAGTCTGTTCCTCGATCATGAAAGGTCTGGAGCAGAACCCCGAACGTCGCTGGCAATCCGTTCGCGAGATGGTTCATGAGTTCCGACAGGCCGCCGTTCGGCTGAAGGCCATCCCGGAGGGTTGAATTGGCCCCTCCGCAGTTCTCGCTCGCCCCGGACGATCCCCTCACCCAGAATTCCGAAGTCTGGTGATTGATCGCAACTCGTTTGCGGGAGATATGTTCCGGTGGATTTCTGCCGATGATTCCCTCCCGCGAATTTCTCCCTCTCTCGGTGGAAACCCAAACAAACTTCGATTATATTACCCTGCTTCCCCCAGACCGGGGGACCGAGTCTGTATTGGAACACAGCCATGCCGATGCCTGGAAAAACACACAAGGGTCTTGCGAAGCGGTTCAAGGTGACCGCCAACGGCAAGGTCAAGCACCGCAAGGCCAATCGTGGGCACTTGATGGGCAAGAAGAGCGGCAATCGCAAGCGTCGCCTGCGTCAGGACGGAGTCCGCACCGGCTTCAACGCTGTCTATATCATCGCGGCTCTGCGTCCGTCCAGCTAATGCGAGTCTCGTGGGACTGCTCAAGACTGAGCAGTCATGGGGTCAGTACACGAGCGGGAACGCTCATCGGTCAGTGACAAAAGGTCGTCGGTCATGCGTATCTCTTACGGAAAAGCCACTCGCAAGAAGAAAAAGCGGATCTTCAAGGAAGCCCGCGGCATGCGGGGCGGTCGCAGCAAGCTGTGGCGATCAGTCCAGGAACTGGTCCGCCGTAATCGCTGCTACGCCTACCGCGACCGTCGCGTGCGTAAGCGTGACTTCCGTCAGCTGTGGATTACGCGGTTGACCGCTGCCACCCGCATGCGGGGACTGCGGTATTCACTGTTCATCCACGGCCTGGAACTCGCCAACATCACGCTGAACCGCAAGGTGCTCAGCGAAATGGCGATTCACAGCCCCGAAGTCTTCGACGAGGTCTGCGCCGCCGTCAAGGTGGCCTTGGGTGACAAGTTCCAACCTGCCGTAACTGTCTAGTGGTCGCGAATTCACACGCGGTCTCTGACCATCGATCAATTCGAAAACACCCGGTGCATTCAGCGCCGGGTGTTTTCGTTGGTAACTTCTCTCTGGTGAGCGTTTGCCGGATGGCATTCGCAGCCTGATACAGTACCGACAGAATCGGACGGCGGATTCCCCCACAATCCGGGTTGAGTGAGGCACAATCTGGCGAATTGGGCATTCCATCATGGCTTGTTCTTCAAAAAGTAGAACGGACCCCCGCGTCCGTTCCGCCCGGACCTGGGGGTCCAGGCTACGAGGGAGTACACCGAACGCTTTCCCTGGAGACACATGAGCCAACACCAATGATTTACAAATATCCTCTGTCCTTGAACAATGTTGGGTAGACATGAAAAGTCAGTACTGTCCGGCTATAAGTCGGACAAGGTCAACTGGTTGCGGTTTGGTGATTCTGGATTTGTGGTTTTTCCGGGCGAGAGTGTGTCAGAAAGCTGGGTTTTCTCGAAAAGAGAGAGGCTCAGGATCTGCAAAATCTCGGAGAGGCTGCGGTCGAGTTTCAGTTCGTGTTTGACGATGGTGACGAGGACGTACGTGCTGATGGCAATCCAGATTTGAGTTTTGACGGCGTTCGGCGAGTTGCCGAAGAAGGTCTTGATGCGGAGGTTTTGCTTGATCCATTTAAAGAACAGTTCGACTTGCCAGCGGGCTTTATAAAGTTGAGTGATGGTCAGTGCGGGCAGGGTGAAATTGTTGGTCAAGAACACGAGGCGGCGTTTGCGTTCGGTGTCGTAGAACGCGACCAAGCGCAGGCGATCGGGATAGCGTCTGGAGCTGAGTGGTCCGGACAAGACGATGGTTTGATCGCTGCGGAGGCCGGTCGTTTTGTCGACCTCCCGATGGTTGCGGCGAGTGAACTTCATGTTGGTTTTGGCCCGCGTCACGAAGAACGCCTTCTGCTCTTCAAAGCGATACAGACGCTGGAAGTCGACGTAGGCGCGGTC
>JAYSUV010000006.1:0-6870 GCA_043718945.1 Planctomycetota bacterium | reverse complement strand
CTATCCTCGCACATTCTTGCAAGCGGAAGGACTGACTGTGAACGCGGCGTATCCCGTCTGCCATGTGAACCGATTCTCACCGATTTCGGTATGCACCCCAATCGAAGAGGTCCGTTTCAGTTCTCGAAGAGCATCGGCCAGGCAGTGAGTCGGCTTGAGTCCCATGAGCAGATGCACATGATCCTCGATCCCGCCTACTTGCAATGAGACGCCACCCAGCCCCTTGATAGTTCCGCCCAGATATTCATGAAGTCGGGCAGCCCAGGAGTCGGCGATGAGTGGGACGCGATCTTTCGTACTGAAGACGATGTGATAGTTCAGGCTCGTGAAGGTGGAAGGCATGAGGAAGTTCGACGCGAGGAGATGAACAAGGAACCTCACAATATCCGCGAGCATGCCGGGAGTCATCCGAATCGAGGTGCGGCTGCAATCCCTTCGGGATAGGGGACTCTTTTCATCTCTTTTCCGGTGGTGGCGCTGCGCTGACCACCGGCTATTGGCTGGAATCCCTTCGGGATACACCGTAGGCGATGTCGCTCCGCGACTCGCATTCCGCGAGCGAACCGCTGGCATGAGAGAGTGTCTACCCTGGCTCCCGGCTCGGCAGGAGCCTCGCCTTCCCGACCACTCCCCCGCTCGCATTCCCCCCGGCTCATCCACCGATTACCCTACCACTCCCCGCCGGACGCACTTGTCCGGGTCGGGTCACTGCCTCGTTGCCACAGAGCGAATTCGCATGTCCTCGGACACCACCCCCTCGAACGACATCCCCAAGCTCTACGACCCCGCTGCGGCCCAGGCTCAGTGGTCGCTCTACTGGGAGCAGCACGGCTCGTTCAACGCCGATCCGGGCACGGTCGGTCGCGACGGCCAGCCGAAAAAGCCGCACACGATCATGATCCCGCTGCCGAACGTGACGGGAGCGCTGCACATGGGGCATGCGCTGAACGGCACGTGTCAGGACTTGATCACGCGCTGGAAGCGCATGCAGGGGTATGAGGCCCTGTGGATGCCCGGCACCGACCACGCCGGAATCGCCACGCAGGCCGTCGTCGAACGTCGCATGCTCGAAGAGGAGGGAAAGACCCGGCACGACATCGGCCGCGACGCCCTCGTCCAGCGCATCTGGAAATGGAAAGACACCTACGAAGCCCGCATCATCTCCCAGCTGAAGCTACTAGGCTTCTCCTGCGACTGGCGGCGCACGCGGTTCACGCTCGACGATGTCTGCTCGAAGGCCGTCCGCCGAACGTTCTTCAAGATGTTCCAGGACGGGTACATCTTCCGAGGCAAGCGGTTGGTCAACTGGGACTGCTTCCTCCAAACCGCTGTCGCGGATGACGAAGTCTATGACGAAGAAGTGGATGGGCACTTCTGGACGTTTAGTTATCCAGTGGTCGAGGAGGGGTTAGAGGTGAGGGGTGAGGGGGTAGTGAAGGAAGAAGTGACAAGTGACAAGGGGCAAGTGCCAAGTGAAGCCACTTCTGGCCATCAGCCATCCGCCATCCGCCAGCAGCCCGCCTCTGTCGATCAACCATCAACCATCAACCATCAACCCTCCTCCTCCATCCGCTTCTCCACCACCCGCCCCGAAACCATGCTCGGCGACACAGCTGTGTGTGTGCATCCGACTGACGAGCGGTACACGCACCTGATCGGCAAGTACGTCCGCATTCCGGTCAACGGTCGCCTGATCCCGATCATCGCCGATGCTCTGCTGGTTGATAAGACGCTCGGCACCGGGTGTGTGAAGGTCACTCCCGCCCACGACCCCAATGACTACGCCTGCTGGCAACGCAATAAAGACAAGATGGGCGAGCCGATCAACATCCTCAATCCCGACGGGACGATCAACGAGAATGGCCGGGCGACAGCGAGCGCCGGACGTAAGTCCGCCGTGGCTCCCGGGGATGACGTTGCCCCAACACCCCGGACTTACGTCCGGGGCTCGCTCGACTTCACCGGTCTTGATCGTCTGGTGGCGCGCGAGTACGTCATTGAGGAGATGAAAGCCCTCGGCCACTTCGAAGGCGTCGAAGACCGCAAGATCCCGATGAAGCACAGCGACCGCTCGAAGACCCCCATCGAGCCGTACCTGAGCGAGCAGTGGTTCGTGAAGATGGACGACTGGTCCGATGGTCGCCCCGGCTTGGCCCAGACAGCGCTCGACGCGGTCAACGATGGCCGCGTGAAGTTCTTCCCCATGCGGTACACGAAGACGTATCTCGACTGGCTCGGGGAGAAGCGGGATTGGTGTATCTCCAGGCAGCTGTGGTGGGGGCACCGGATTCCGGTTTGGTCACGGCACTACAATAATTCGGCCGAATTCAGCGGTTTGGGTATGGCAACCTTGGAAGATGCAGAAAACGACGAGCTTTCAGATCGGCTTTGGAGCCTCGAAAACAACTATGAATCTGCATGTGTGAAATATGTGAGTGACAGTGATGCCGCAAACCGTTTCACGAATATTAGGCCGCAGGTTGGCGGCTTCACGGTCTATGTCAGCGTCGTTGATGAGCAAAACGAGGCACCCGAAGTCTATGACCGCAACATTGTTGAATTGATGACTGCCCTCGGCTACACCCAAGACCCCGATGTCCTCGACACGTGGTTCTCCTCCGCTCTCTGGCCGCATGCGACGCTGGGGTGGCCGGATTTGACAAGCAACCCACCGCTGGATGCGAAGGAAGTCGCGAAGCAGACTGCGGTTGCTCAACGAACTCCGGGCGCTGACGCTTCCGGCTCTCAACCCTCAACCCTCAACCCACAACGTTCCTCGAACGAAGTTCTGCCGACGTTCTATCCCGGCAACGTGCTCGTCACCTCGCGGGACATCATCACGCTGTGGGTGGCCCGCATGGTGCTGACGGGGTTGTATAACAATGACGGACAAATTCCGTTCGAGCATGTCTGCGTCCACCCCAAGATCCTCGACGGGTTTGGGCAGACGATGTCGAAGTCGAAGGGGAACGGGGTCGACCCGCTGGAACTCGTCGAGAAGTACGGGGCCGATGCAGTGCGGTTCACCATCGCATCCATCGCGGGGGAAACGCAGGACGTGCGACTCCCCGTCGGGTACGAGTGCCCGCATTGCAGCGCGGTGATTCCGCAGACGCTGGAGCATCAGAAAGCCATCCCCGGTGGGGGAGCCAAGCCGCGCGTGACCTGCGTGAAGTGCAAGAAATCCTCGCAGTACACCAGCCCCTGGTTCGAGCCCGACGCTGGCGAACAGGTCGCCCGCATCGTCGCCGAACGCTTCGAGTATGGCCGCAACTTCTGCAACAAGCTGTGGAACGCCAGCCGGTTTGCGATGCTGAACCTGGCCGACTATACCCCCGGCCCGGTGCAGGCCAGCGACCTGCAACTCGAGGACCGCTGGATTCTCAGCCGCCTCTCGACGGTCGCCAACGAGATGACCGACTACCTGGGCCGCTACCAGTTCGACGCCGCCACCCGCGCCATCCGCGACTTCACTTGGAACGAGTTCTGCGATTGGTATCTGGAGATGGTGAAGCCGAGGCTGAGGAAGGGGCAGGGAAGCCTAGGGCCTAGGGGCGAGGGCCTAGAGCCAGAGGGGGAGGCTGGCCATCAGCCATCAGCCATCAGCCATCAGCCGAGCGAGGAGACTCGCGCCGCGGCTCAACGCGTTCTCCTCTTCGTCCTCGACTCGCTCGTCCGGCTCCTCCAACCCTTCACTCCGTTCATCTGCCAGGAACTCTGGAGCCGGTTGAACGAGATCGCGCCCAAGCGGTCGCTGGCAGAACCGGCGGCTAGCGCCTTGCCGCTCACCTCTGGCCATCCGCCATCCGCCATCAGCCATCAGCCCCTGCTCACCGAGCAGGAAGCCGAACCCGCCGCCATCAACGCTGCGTGGCCGACGATCCCCCGCGCATGGCGTGACGAAGCCCTCGAACGCCGCTTCGCCCGGCTCCAGGAAACCATCGTCGCCGTCCGCAATGTGCGAGCCATCTACAACATCCCGCCGACGACCCAGCTGCAACTGATGATCCGCGCCTCAGCTGAGGTGGCGGGCGAGATGACCCACGTCGCCGCCCAGTTCGACAACCTCGCCAAGACGATCCTCGCCGCCGCCGGAGCCGACGTGGTGCGTCCCAGTGCGTCCGCCGGTTTCACCCTCGGCGACGCCGACGGCTACATCCCCCTGAAAGGCATCATCGACCCCGAAGCCGAACTCGCTCGCCAAAAGAAAGAGGCCGACAAGATCCGCAAACACATCTCCGGCCACGAGTCCAAACTCAACAACGCCGCCTTCGTCGCCAAAGCCCCGGCTGAGGTGGTGGCCGGGATTCGCGAGACCCTGGCGGGGCTGCACAAGCAACTGGCTGCCACGGAGGAGATCATCCAGGATCTGGGCGGGTGATTTGCCGACATCGCGCTGTGGCACGCGTTGGTTACCGTGGAAAGGATCGGTGGTCATGGCAGCAATCGGACCGACGCTCGATCAACTTAAGAATCGTTTGACTCAACTGCTCTCTATCGCGTCGGTCTTTTCGGAGACCGTCTATCGATCCTGTACACCCAAATACGCCACCGAATCGGATTTGTTGACCGGTGCCGGTAGCAAAATGCACGGGGGCCGGTGGAACCCAGTTGGCCTCGCAGTCGTCTACAACTCCCTGACACCTGAAACCGCGATGGCCGAGTCTTTGGCCAACAATCGGTACTATGGGATTCCCATCGAAGAGTCGATGCCACGCGTCTTTGTCGCGACGGTGGTCAAGCTTCAATCGGTTTTGGATCTCCGGCTCGGACTCATCCGCCAGCGTCTGCAAGTTTCTCAGGATCGAATTCTGGCCGTCGACTGGCGTCACGAGGTCAACGCCGGTCGAATTCCGATCACTCAATGGATTGGCGTGGCAGCTGCTGAAATCGGATTGGAGGGTCTGGTCGTTCCCTCTGCTGCCGACTGTAAAGGGCACAACCTACTGGTGTTTCCGGAGAATCTTTCCAGCCGGAGTTCCGCCACGGTCCTCCACTCGGAACGACTGCCGAAGTAGAAATGTGCAAAAGTGCATGCAAATGTGCTTGACTCGGGGGCGAGCATGTCCGACACTGGAAGAGTCCCCACAGCCCGTCGATGCGCAGGCAGGGAGGGAGGGAGAAAAACCATGACTCTGACCGATCGCAAGAAATCCCCCTCGAAGATCCGGAACAAAGTGCAGGTTCGCCATTCCCGGCTTCCAGTTCCCGGCGCGAAATCATCGGGCTCGATTGCTGATTTCCGTAAGCAGTTACATTTGAGCCAGGCGGTTTTCGCCCGACTCCTTCCCGTTTCGATCCGCTCTCTGGCCACACTGGAGAGTGGAACATCCCCCACGGATGTGGTGACTCGCCGTCTGAAGGAACTCAAACGCCTGGTCAACGCTCTTTCCGAAGTGATGCAGGCAGATTCCATCGGCGATTGGTTTCAAACGCCGAATGATGCTTTCGACGGATTAAAACCGATCGAAGTGATCGACCGCGGCGAAATTGACCGCCTTTGGTCCATGATCTTCTACCTGCGTTCCGGAGTGCCCACATAGCGTCTCATTACGACCTACCGGTGGAGTGTTTTGGCTAAAAGTGTTGTCCTGCGCGACGAGATCACATCCCGCTTAACCCCAATTGAGCCTCACATGAACGCCACTTGCATCGCACATTACATCAGTATCGGTAAGGATGTCGTTCTCGCAGTCGTAGCCATAGTGGGCGCGTGTGTGGCAGTGCGAGGACTAAGCACCTGGAATAGGCAGCTGAAGGGAGGAGTAGAGTACGACCTAACGCGGAGGCTTCTCCGGAATACATATCGCTTGCGAGAGGCGATCAAGAACGTACGAAACCCCGTCATGTGGGCTGCGGAGATGCCCGCACCTCCTGACGAACAACGTGAAAAGATGAACCCGCAGGCGATCCGCCACTACGGAGAGGCACGCGCCTACCAGCTTCGCTTTGACAGGGTCACCGAGATCCGAAACGAACTCTCGACAGAGCTGCTCGAAGGTGAGGTTCTATGGAACAACGAGATTCGAACGAAGTACGACCCACTGTTCAAACTTGAGCAGGAGTTGTTCGTCACGATTAGCACGCACCTTCGTGCAACCGACCCGAAGAGTGACGATCGCCGCAGAGGTGCGGCACAGCAGGCATTCGAAAGTCGTCGGGACGTGATGTACGACTTATCGGGTCAGACTCCTGATGAGTTTTCCCAGGACATGGCTACTGCAATCGCCAGTATCGAAACGTTCTTGAAGCCCCGCCTCCGTAAGTGAGGCGGGGTGGCCCCGGTTGGCTCGCTTTGGAGCCTACCGGGAGGCGGTAGCCCAAGAGGTTCTTGGTGTTGAACGCCGGTGGGGTCACACCTCCTGTGCGAAGGCATCCAGGTAGCCCAAAGCGGCAACCTGGGTCACCCATCGCCACGCGAGGTATATGAATCCGTCGCCGGTACGGCAATGGATTAGACGCTGCTGTTCGCCACTCCGCCCCGAAGGGGCAGCCACACACCAGCCCAGGGCAGAGCGACCAGCGGGAGCGCCGCCCTGGGTCACGTGTCACGCATACTCCCCAGCCCTGAAAGGGCGGAACAACACTGGCCAGCGCCTCGTCAGGACTCAGTATGGCGGTTGGAGTTCAGGCTTTCGCCTGCCCCGGAGCAGCCTAAAGGCTGGACTCCAACCCACCAAATCAAACCGCAACTCAGGGCGGCGTTGCACGGCTGTTGCCGTACTGCTTTGCCTGGGCTGATGTGTGGCTGCCTCTGCGGGGCGAGTCCATTCTCGCTCCTCCAATCTCCCAATTGTGGTCTCTCCATGCAGCCCGCCAATGGCACTCGCCGTTCCGCAGAATTCTGACGAATTCGGCGACGGGATGCGG
>JAYSUV010000500.1:0-10340 GCA_043718945.1 Planctomycetota bacterium | reverse complement strand
TCAACTCCTTGTTCGATGTCCCCGGCACTTGCTCGACATAGAAGCTGGAAACCGTGTCGGGGCTGATCCGGGCCAGTGTGCGCAGGGCATCAATGTCGACCAGAATGCTCACATCGAGCAGCTGGGATTTGCAGTCGTAGATGCCGACGATCTGCATCTCGGTCCCGTTGACGAGCAGCGAGGAGCCGACGTTCCGCTCATGCGCATCGGCGATCTGACGGCTGACGACGCAGTGGAGCGTGCCACGATCTTCGAGAGTGAGATACCGCCCCTCCACGATGTGTTCGTTGAAGATGCCGTGCTTCAGTCGCAGCCGCGAGGGGATGTCGTGCCCGACCAAAAACCGAGGCGGGCTGATGATCCGCTTCTGCTCGATCAGGTTGACGCGGACCATCACCTCGGGGTTGACGACGGCCACTCCGGGGATCGCAGCAATCTCATTTTCCCAGGCAGCGGGCAGCGTGGAGAAGAGTGGAATCGGGGCCCCCTGCTGCTGCACGAGCAGCCCGGGAATCTTCTCAAAGGTGCGGGTGACCAGATGATCGATCCCTCCCGAGATCGCGAACAGCCCGACCATGCCGGCAATCGCGACCGACAGACCGAGGACGCTCAAGAAAGTCCGCACGGGCCGATTGACCAGATTCCGCCAAGCAAAACGAATCATCAAGGAACATCCGAGGTGCAGGTTGCGTCGTTATGTGGGGCGTGGCCACTCATCCCGGAGGGATGATAGAGATTAGCTGGTGGTTGAGCGAAGCGACACCACCGGACACCGATTCCCTGTCAAACGCCTTGCATCCTAGAAGGATGACAGAGGGCCATGGGGGATCGTCGCACGTAGAGATGTGCCGACAGGAATCGTCAACATCCTGCTCCCTCTTCCATCCCTCCAGGATGGGGAGATCATTGAACACATACCGACCGGTGGTGTCGCTGCGCTCGACCACCGGCTAATTTCTGTGAGGTCTGCCGGGGTCGGAATTGCAGAGGACTGTGACCCAGCGGATCACCTTATGCGAGCGGCCCGTGAAAACTTCCCGTAGCCTGGCCCCCTAGGTCCGGGCGGAACGGACCTGGGGGTCCGTTCTACTGGTCAACCATCACTGACCGTTCACCTTACGCGGCCACTCGTTCAGACGTCTCATGGCCCAGCAGCTTGAGTACGGTATCAGCCGCCTTGGTCACGCCGCCGGTCTGGACAATGCTTTGGCGGAGTTCGTCCTGCTCGCGGGCGAGCGACTGCATCTCCAGCGGGAATCTCAGCCAGCGATCAATGACCGAGTGCATCTTCGCGGCGTGCTTCTCCACGTTGTACACATACAGAAACTCGGGCAACATTTCGCGATCAACCATCAGATTCGTCAACGACATATACTTGATGTGCACCACCGCTTTGCCGAACACATAGTTCGTCAGGTTGGGCCGGTAAGTGACAGCTGCGGGCTTCCCACGGGCGAGGACTTCGAGGCTGACCGAGCCGGAGACCATCAGGCAGCAATCCATCGTGGCGATGATCTCGGAGGTCCGCCCGACATAGAAATCGAGCGGGAGCGACTCACCCGTCTTCTTCAGCTCGGCCTCGCACCAGTCGCGCTGGTACTCCTTGTAGCAGGCGACCGGGAACCGCACATCGGGATGATCGCAGTGAATCTTGCGGGCGACTTCGAGCATCGCCGGGAAGTTGCGAGTCACCTCGTTCCGGCGTGAACCCGGCAAGAACCCGACCAGACGCGGTGCGGACTCCCGCAGGTCGCGGCAGAACGTCTCGTCCAGCGGCTTCTCCGCGATCTCATCAAAGAACGGATGTCCGACGTATTCGACACGGACCCCTTGATCTCGATACCACTGGGCCTCAAAGGGCAGCACTGACAGCACGCAATCGACGTACTTGCGAATCTTCTTGATCCGCCAGCCACCCCACGCCCACAGCTGAGGCGGGCAGTAGTAGTAGACGGGGATGCCTGCCTGCTTGGCGTACTTGGCGATGTGCCAATTGAAGCCGGGGAAGTCGACCAGGATCACCGCATCGGGTCGCTGCTCCTCAATGAAGCGGCGTCCCATCTGGGCCACATCATAGAACTTCTTCAGCAGTGGCAGGACAGCTGTGATGCCAATGACGGCCATGTCGGTGAGTGGGTAGAGAACCTCCGCTCCGGCCTGCTCCAGATGGACGCCGCCGAACCCCGAGAAGCGGGCATGGGGCATGCGAGCCTGGAGCGCGTGCAAGAGATGAGCCGCGTGCTGGTCGCCGCTCGGCTCTCCGGCGGAAAAGAAAAAGTGCATCATGCCCCCTGGGTCAGTCCGTTGATCCGGGACGGTATGCGGGGGCGGGACAGGGGGTCAAGAGCAACGTGGAGGCCAGACTGCAAAGCGAGCGGCCAAAGTTAGCCTACGAAAAGACTTCGGAAGTCTCAGTTCGCCCATAGTACGCAGAAAACCCCGACTGTGAGCAGCTCTTCCGCCTCGCCGGGTCACGGCAGCAAGGCCCGTCAACTCCCCTCATTGTCCCGCCAGGGACACCCGACAATAGCCCACCGTTTCAACGGTGGGAAAGCGATCCCGACTACCACCACAAGTCCCGCCAGGGACGGCAGAAGCCTGCGAAAGCCGTGATCACGCGGCAGTTGATGCGAAGTCACTGTGCGAGATTCTGTCGCCCCTGACGGGGCTGTTGTCCGCGAGGGAATCGCTGGCCCCACCGCTGAAGCGGTGGGCTATTGTCGGGTGTCCCTAGCGGGACAAAGACGCGCCAGCGGTGGCCTCTCGATCTGGGGAGGCGTGTGATTTTCCTGTGTTCCACACTTGGGAAGCCCCGGGGGCGAAGGACCGTGACCCTGCGTACAATCGCGACCAGACTCCTTCCGAAGTTTGACGGGGCACACTCCATGGACCGTTCGCCCAAACAAACAGAACCGAAGCCCCACTCGACACGATGTGGAGCATCACGAGTCGGCGATCAAAGCGATCTTGTCGCCCACTACTTGTCATTGTTCTCTTGGATACGTGCCTTGACCAGCTTACGGATCAGACTGGCCGGAAGAGGTTTCTCCGGCGGGAAACGAATGGTCCCCTTGCTGGTGTCGTAACCTTTTAGTTCGTCTGGAAAGGCTCCCACTGTGATCGAGCTCCACGGGTAGAAGGCACAATGCTTGGCAGCTGCGGCAAACCCCACGAGCACCTTGCCATTCCAGCGAAAAGCGGGGATGCCATAGCTGATACACTCTTCGGCGCTGGGGACCGCTGCCCGGATGGCCTGTCGCACCTTTTCCAAAGCGGCCCGCTTGTCGTCGCTGAGATTTGAGAGGTATTCATCAATGGACTGGGGCTTGGCTGCCACGGGTTGTGTTCCCAGGTGAGTCGGTCGTGTGCCTACTGGAGTAGGATAGCTTCCCGTGTCGACTTCCTCACCCCCGCGAGCTGGCTGATGCAGACACCGAGACGCACGTCTCTCCGCCCCGGTTTGGAATCACTCTGACGCCCCCGTATACTAGTGCGATTCGCTGATTCCATTGTTCCCCGCGTTCATCGATCACATTCGAGGGAGATTCCGTTGCTTGCTGGTCCACTGCTGACTCGTGAGGCGATGACCGCCCCGCGTCACCCTAAGCTGTTCCTCATCCGGGCTGGCTATTTGGCGGCGTTTGTTGTGTTGATGTACACCGCTGGGCAGGCGACCTTTGAACGGCGACCCGTCCAGACGCTCGGCGACTCGGCAGCGTTCGGTCAGTTTCTGTTCAATCTGTTTGCGATGGTCCAGCTGACGCTGGCTGCGGCGGCAGCGCTGCTGTTCAGTTCCAGCAATGTGTCGCAGGAGAAGGACCGGCGCACGCTGGTTCTGCTGCTGATGACCGACCTGACCAGTTTTGAGTTGGTGGCGGGCAAGCTGGCGGCGAGCTTGTTGCTGGTAGTGATGCTGATCGGGGTTTCGTTGCCGGTATTTGCGATGTTGGCGGTCTTGGGTGGGATCTCCGCAGCGCAGATTTTCTGGGTCGAGGCGGTGTGCCTGTCGACGGCGGCGCTCGTCGGCAGTTGGTCGACGCTGGTGGCCTACTGGCGCGACAAGACCTTTCAGACGCTAGCGATTTGCGTGATCGGTGGGTTGTTGTTTGTCGGTGTCGTCGAGGGCGTCGCGGCCATGGGGGGCCCTTCGCTGGGATGGCTGGCTCAGGTGTGGAATCCCTATCGCGCGATGGCGGGTGTTCTGGATCCGCTGGCGAGTCAGCCGGCTGTGGCCAGCCCTGTGCCCACAGCCCTCTGGCCCGTCCTGATGAGCGTCTCGCTGGCGACCGTTCTGGGACTAGTGACGATGGTCATGGTCCGGGTCTGGAACCCGTCTCGGTTTGCCTTCGACCAGATCGCCGAGCCGACGCCCGAGGAAAAAGCCGCAGCGATAGCACTCGATCTGGCACCCGCCACGAATAGCAAGCGGGAGCATCGGGAGATCTGGAATCTGCCGGTACTCTGGCGCGAGGTCTGTACGCGGGCCTACGGACGGAAAATGATCTTCGTGAAATTGGCCTACTTCGTACTGGCCGGGTTCGTCGTGTTCAACCTGTCGCAATCCTATGATAGCCAGCAGATCATCCTGGGAGTGATGTCGCCGATCTCGTTCGCGTTCGTCTCACTGAGCCTAGTGACGTTAATTCTGGTGAATGCCCAAGCGGTGACATCGCTGACTTCGGAACGTGATGCGCAGACGCTGGAACTGTTGCTGGTCACGAATGTGACAGCCAAGGAGTTCGTGTTCGGCAAGCTCGGAGGAATTTTCTTCAATGCCAAAGAGGTGATTCTGGTCCCCATGTTTCTGTTGCTGGCCTTGGCGCTGCGCGGTGAGTTTTCCCTGGAAAACGTGTCGTATGTCCTCGTGGGGTATCTGGTGCTGATTGCGTTTTCCGCGATGGTCGGGCTGCATGCGGGATTGACGTATGGTCAATCGCGAGCCGCGATCGCGAATAGTCTGGGGACAGTCTTCTTTCTGTTCGTCGGGATCTTTGTGTGCATGATGCTGATCGTGGAGGCGCGGTCGTCATTCGCTTTGCAGCTGACACCGTTCCTGGTGTTCATTCTGGGAGGGAGTCTGGGTCTGTGGGCCTCGCTGAGTAAGAAGAATCCCTCATCCGCATTGATGATGGCGTCTGCGCTGCTCCCGTTTCTGACGTTCTACGCCATCACGGGGTATATCATGGCCGGAACCTTGGGAGTCTGCTTGTCAGTCGTGGCCGCCTACGGCTTTACCACGCTGGCGATGCTGGTTCCAGCAGTCAGTGCCTTCGATGTGGCGATCGGTCGTAGTTCGGCTGACAAGGGATGAATCCCTCGGCAAGTGTCGGGCGGAAGGCATCCCCTTCGTCACACGCGGATCGGCCGTGAACGTTCCGTTCGTTTTCGACGAATAACTATCACGGGGTTGTTGAGTGAACGGAGGCAGGCTAGCCTCAGTCGGTGGGGATTTCCCCCGCCCCGGCACTCGAAGAGGTTCGCTCGATGAAAGCCTGTCTGACAGTCGTGATGGTCGTGTTCCTCCTCGGAGCGATGTGGTGTGTCGTGTCGAGCCAGTCAGAGGATCCCTTCCCGGTTGAGGTCATCCGCCTCACCGATGAGAATTGGGAGGCGGTCGCTCCACTCGGCAAGGAGGTCGACGCCATCGTCGGCGATCTGGTGCTGCGGAATCGCCTCGTCGTCGCGGTCATCGCCCAACCGATCCCGACTCGCAACGCCAATATGACGGTGAAGGCCGTCGCGGGCGGGCTGATCGATCTCACCACGCGTGACCAAGAGAGCGATCAGCTGAGCGCGTTCTATCCCGGGCAGCGCGAGTACACCTACCGTGAGTGGGCGGTCGTCGATCATGCGGGGCAGTCCCAGCCGGGAGATCAAGTCACGGCCATCAAAAGTACCAAATCGATCACGGTAGTCGTCAGGGCGGCTGCAAACAATGGCAAGCCAGCCGTTGAGACGCGGTACACGCTACGAGACAGCAGCCGCATCGTCGAAGTGACAACGACCTTCAAGAATGAAACAGCTGTTGCCATGAAGGTGCCTCTGATGGACGACCTGCGCTGTGACGGCGGCAAGGAAGACATGCTCAAAACCCCTAGCGGGACTGCCGCGAGGTTCACGATCGAGGACCGGTTCTGGCATCAGGCATACGGGTTCGAGGCACTCGACCGTCAACTGCTGACCAACAGCGGCCCCAATCGCACCGAGATCAAGTACGTCGATGCCAGCGGGAACCATGAGGTGGAAATACCGGCGGGAGGGACGTACACGCTGACTCGCCATCTGACGGCGGCTCCGACGCTGCCGGAAGTCGCTGCCCAACTCAGCGGCGAACAGACCGTGGGGGTCACGCTTACTGTGCAGACGGCCAGCGGGGAGCGGCTGAACTACCCGCGTGTGGAGTTCATGCAGGGGGACAACCTGCTCGCCACGATCATCGGCAACGATCGCGGTGAACTCAACACCACGCTGAAGCCGGGCGCATACACATTGACGACGGCGGTGAACTATATCGAGGCATCCTCGGGAGTACCGCTCGTGATCCAGCCCGGTGTTGAGCAGTCAGAGACCGTGTCTCTCGTCGGGTTCGAGCCGGGCACCGTCATCGCGAAGATCACCGACTGGGAAGGCCGACCGATCCCCTGCAAGGTCGCCTTCGATGTCACCGAGGGCAGCCTCACTCCCAGCTTCGGACCCGAGACCGCAGTCACCGGCGTCAAGAACCTCCGCTACACCCCCAGCGGTCAGTTCCAACAACAGCTCGCCCCCGGAAAGTACAAGGCCACCATCAGCCACGGCGTCGAGTACGACGTGGCCTACGTCGACCTCGTGGTCGAAGCGGGCCAATCCGCGAAGCTCGAAGCGAAGCTGCCGCGTGTGGTCGAGACGACCGGCTGGGTCAGTAGCGACTTCCACAGCCACGCCACCGAGTCGGGGGACAACACGACCAGCCAGTTGGGCCGCGTGCTGAACCTTGCCGCCGAGAACATCGAATTCTCTCCCTGCACCGAACACAATCGAATCAGCTCGTATGACTCGCACATCGACGCCCTTCAGATCAGGCCGTACATGGCCACTTGTTCGGGGCTGGAACTGACCGGTTCGCCGTTTGGTCTGAATCATCAGAACGCCTTCCCGATGCACCATCACCCCCATCGCCAGGACGGTGGTGGCCCCGTCACCGACGATAGTCCCGAGGTCCAGATCGAGCGCATCGCCCTGTGGGACGACCGCAGCGAGAAACTGATTCAGCAGAACCACCCGGACCTCGGCTGGCTGTTCCATGACCGGAATGGAGACGGGACAGCTGACGAAGGCTACGGGAAGGGGTTTGCCTTCATGGATGTGATCGAGGTCCATCCGATCCACACCCTCTTGGGGATGAGTCCGACCGAGGAGTACAACGGCAAGGTCCAGAACAACACCGTGTTCAACTGGCTGCAACTGCTGAACCAGGGGCACAAGATTTATGGCGTGGTGAACACCGATGCCCACTACAACTTCCACGGGTCGGGCGGCTACCGGAACTGGATTCAGTCCTCGACCGATGACCCGGCGAAGATCGATACGCTGGAGATGGTCCACGCCAGCGAGCAGGGTCGACTGGTGATGTCGAACGGGCCGTTTCTGGAAGTCTATGCCTGTGAAGCGAATCACTCGAAACGTGTGACCTGTGGTCAGTCCATCACAGCTCCATCCAAGTCAGTCGACCTTTTCGTCAAGGTCCAGTGCCCGAACTGGTTCGACATCGACCGCGTGTTCGTACTCGCCAACGGGGGCATCGTCCCTCAGCACGACTACACCCGCGAGAAGCACCCCGATGCATTTGGCAATCAGGTCACGAAATTCGATCGCACCGTAAAGTTGAGTCTCGAAGGCGATGTCCACCTGATCGTCGTCGCCGCCGGTGAGAAAACTCTCCTCGGCCCCGTCGCCGGTCCCGAGTATGGCAAGCAGCCGCCGACCGCTGTCTCGAACCCGATCTTCATCGACATCGCCGGCGACGGGTTCCAGCCGAGCCAGGACACGCTTGGGCATCCGCTGCCGGTGAAGGAAGGCGGGGCGGTGAAGAAGTAGGACCTTCTGCACCCATCAGGCACACCTTCTCGAAAACTGGGTGACAGTTGCCTCAAAGGAGCGTCGCGGGGAGAATCAGTATTCCTGAAGCCCGTCGCCTTCTTCCGCTGCCCGCCCATGCCCGCCGTCACCAACATCGCTGCCTACAAGTTTGCAGCACTCACCGACCTCAAATCGCTTCGCGAGCAACTGACCACTCACTGCAAGGAATGGGGCTTGCGCGGCACGATTCTCCTCAGCACCGAGGGGATCAATCTCTTCGTCGCGGGGGGGCGTTCGGAAGTCGACCAGCTGTTGGCGGAATTGCGGACCATTCCTGGACTGGAGGCCCTGCCAGTCAAGGTCAGCGAGAGCGAGCACCAGCCGTTTCGCCGCATGCTGGTGAAGATCAAGAAAGAAATCATCAGCTTCGGGATCGAGGGCGTCGACCCCGTCGGCAAGCCCTCGCCGAAGCTGGCCCCGAAGGAACTCCAGCGCTGGCTCGATGAGGGCCGCCCCATCACGCTCCTCGATACGCGTAACGACTACGAGGTGAAACTCGGCACGTTCCGCAACGCTCGCACCGTCGGCATCGACCAGTTCCGCGAATTCCCCAATGCCGTCGCCCAGCTGCCCGAGGGACTCAAGCAGCAGCCGATCGTGATGTTCTGCACCGGCGGCATCCGCTGCGAAAAGGCGGGGCCATTTATGGAGATGCAGGGATTCGAGCAGATCTATCAGCTGGAGGGTGGCATCCTCAAATACTTCGAGGAGTGCGGTGCTGCCCACTACGACGGCGAGTGCTTTGTGTTCGACGATCGAGTCGGCCTGAACCCCGGTCTCGACGAGTCCGACAGCGTGCAGTGCTATGCGTGCCAATCGCCACTGACCGCCGAAGACCAGGCCGATCCTCGCTACGTCCTCTTAAAGTCATGTCCCTTCTGCTACGTCACGACCGAGGAACAGCAGGCACGCCGCATCGCCGAGCGCCACGCGGCCATCCACGCCGCCACACATCCGCTACCCGGTAGCCGCGTCTATGTGAACGAACGTCCGTTCAACGTCCCGGCGGATTACGAGGGGCGTACGCTCATCGATTGCCTCTGCGGGATGCTCGTCCATATTTCGCGTGAGGACTGGCTGCAAACCTGTGCCGAAGGCCGGCTGCTGAAGCGTCTCGTCCCCGAAGGGATGGAAGGGCCAGCTCCGATTCCGGTCGCGGCTGACCAGATCGTTCGCGGAGGCGAGCGCTACCTGCACATCCATCATGCCAAGAGCGAACCGGACGTGAATGCGGACATCCGTATTCTGTATGAAGATGAAGCGATCATCGTCGTCCACAAGCCTGCTCCGCTGCCCATGCACCCGTCTGGTCGCTTCAATCGCAACACGCTGACATCGATCCTAGCCGAGGTCTACCACCCGTATAACCCCCGCCCGATTCACCGCCTGGATGCGAACACCAGCGGCATCGTGCTCTTCGGTCGAACCCGGCATTTCGCACAACAACTGCAATCGCAGTTTGAGCGGGGGAAGGTCGAGAAGCGGTATCTGGCGCGGGTGCATGGCTACCCCGCGAATGACGAATTTCGGAGTGACGCCCCGATCAGCGACGATCCGGGGAAGCTGGGATCGTACAGTGTCGATTGGGAACATGGTCGCCCCTCGACGACGGAGTTTCGCGTTCTGGAGCGATGCGCCGACGGGACATCACTGCTGGAGGTGACTCCGCGGACCGGGCGGACCAATCAGATTCGAGTTCATCTCTGGGACTTGGGACATTCGATCGTGGACGACCCAACCTACCTCGCTGGCAAGCTGTTAGGAGAGACCCAGACGGTTTCTCCCGATGTCCCGCCGCTCAACCTGCTGGCCTGGAAGTTGAGCTTCACTCATCCACTGACCCAGGACTGGGTCACCTTCGAGGCCGAACGTCCCGCATGGGCACATTCCCAACAAGCCCCACTCGCATGAACCAGAATGATCCGTACGACGGACTTCCAAGTCTGACCATCCCCCTTCAAATCTTCGAGATTCGAGTCCAATTCGCCAGGACATCCTGAGAACAGCTGGCCCAGACGCCATACGGCAACCCCTGCTCTCCCAATCCGACCGTTCACCTGTGAACTCCTCTCTTTGGCGATTTTCCAGCACCCGCCCGGATTGAAAATCCACGCTCCCACTGTTAACCTCCTCCCCCTTCCCGTTGCCCACGTGGCGGAATTGGCAGACGCGCTAGGTTGAGGGCCTAGTGAGGTAACACTCGTACAGGTTCAAGTCCTGTC
>JAYSUV010000499.1:0-10361 GCA_043718945.1 Planctomycetota bacterium | reverse complement strand
ACGGGCTGACCTTGTCGGTCGTGTAGCCGGTCATCATCTGGTAGATGGCAGCTGTGTGGTTGAACAGGCCGTTGGGGGTGTAGCTCATCGAGCGGATGAGGGTGGTCTTGTCGAGGATGTTGGCGATGTTCGGCAACACCTCGGTGACCTTCACACCGGGGAGCTTGGTGTCGATCGGCTTGAAGACCGACTTGACGTTATCCGGGACGTTTTCCTTGGGGTCCCACAGGTCGAGATGGCTCGGGCCGCCCTGGAGGTAGACCAGAATGATGCTCTTGGCCTTGCCCCAGCCGGGTCCGCCGGAGGAGAGCGGGTTGGCTTGGGCTTGAGCCTGCAGCATGGCTCCCAGCCCGAGTCCGAGCATTGATGAGCCGCCGACGCGGAGAATGTCCCGCCGGGTATGGCCCAGGTGGCGGTCGCACAAATCTTTGCCGGGCAGGCCCGGAATGCTGATCATCATGACATGCTGCTCCACGAATACGGTCAAATCTGTGACATGTCTGTCCGTCACGACTGGTTCATCGTAACAACATAGGTTGATTCGTGTCACCTGAAAAGATATCGGTTTGCGAGATGTGGCGACTTTCGCCAGAAATCGGGTTGGAGGGACTTCTGGGTGTTCATGTCCAGCCAAACGTGTGTGCATCAGAATTGTAGGCAGTGGCGTATTTCTGCCCCCTCTCCCCACTGGCGACCCGATTTTCGGAGAGGACATGGCTGTGGGGAGAGGGCCGGGGTGAGGGGCCCAGAGCGAGCGGCGTGGCCCCCTCACCCCAGCCCTCTCCCCCACAGTGGAGTCCTCAATGGGTGCCGTGCCGATTGTGGGGGAGAGGGGGCAGGATTTCACGGCTGCCTACTTTTTCGATGCACACCCCGGCCAAACGGTCGGGAGCGGTCGGATTGCTGTCGAGGGAAGTATGCGAGACTGGCTCTTGGATTCCCCGAATAGGCGAAACTGCCCGCGACCATCACAGGTATTCCTGCCGTATCTTGTCTCTCCGGAAGCGATCTCTCGCATGGCACGTCTGTCCACACTCCTTGGCTTTTGTTTTCTGGTCTGCACCTCCGCTTTGTGTGCGGAGGTTCCAGGCGGCATTGACCCGCTGCTGGTCAAACCGCTCCCTGAGGGGTTGGTGTTGCAGGCCCGGATTGTCGATCCCGAGCGAATCGAGGGGCACCCGCTGGTGCAGCGGTTCATCAAACTGATGGAGACCAGCCAGGAGTGGCAAAGGGTCAACGCTGACACCACCGGTCTCATTCAGTTCACCGATTCGCTTCGGTTCTTCGACAAGCAGCTCAAAACTGTCGGGGTCGAGGGCGGTCTCCGCTCAATCTGGAAACGCGGAGCATTGATCGCCATCGGGCAGGGGGAGAATCCTCCGGTAGGCGGAGTGTTCATCGCCCAGGACGCCGCAGCTGCGAAAGCCTTTGCGGATGTCGTTCAGCAGTGGGCGGCTGCGGAACTGGGATTGAAGTATGAGCCAGTCGAGATCGAGGGTACGCCGGTGCTGGCGGCGGGTGATCTGCATGTGGCGATTCTGGACCACCGTGTTGTTTGGGCGAACAAGGCCGAGGCGATGAAGTTCGTTCTGGCCCACGTCAAGTCGGCCTCGTCGGAAGCGATTGCGCCCGCCGATCCCACGCTGATGGCCGATGTGCATGTGTCTCTTGCAGCTGTCCGCAAGAACCCGGACTTCGCCAAGGGGTTAGAAACTCCGGCGAGCGATTTCGGGTTACTCACATTCTTTGGCGGATGGACCGATCTGTTGCGGCGACATGAGCGGCTCGCGATCGGGCTGCATGCGGGGGCAGGAGAAGCGGTCTCCTTGAAGGTCGGGTTTCGCGATCCCAGCAGCGCTCGGCCCGAGGGATTGGTGCCGTTCTGGGCTCATGGCGAGGAGAAGATCGCACCACGACTTAGTCCGCCGGGGACGATCGAGTCGTTCTCCTGGTACCGCGACTATGGGGGCTTGTGGAACAACCGCCGTCAGCTGGCCTCCGACGAGACCATCACTCGCGTCGAGCAGGGCGACGAGGACTCGGGCAAGCAACTCGCGGTCTTCGGGACCACCTTTCGCCCCAGCGAGTTGATCTCCCAGCTCGGGCCGCATTTCCGCGTCGTCATCACCGAACAAGAGAGGGTTCCGTACGACAAAATCGAGGTCGAGAACGTTCTCCCCGCAGCTGCGTTTCTGGTGGATTTGAGAGACGAAAGCAAGTTCCGCAAGATGACGGAACCGTTCATCAACCTGCTGGGCTTGATCCAGGGGGGCGAACAGCGCGTGCTGACCGTGCGCGAGGAGTACAAGGGGGCACAGACGACCAGCTTCGTGTTCCAGGAGACCGATCAAGAGGTCCGCATGCGGGCGCGCGACCAGTACAATTTTCGAGTCACCGGCTCGATCACACGCGGGCACTTCATCCTCGGCACCACGCCCACGATCGTGCGAAATCTGATCGATGAACTCGACAAGCCTCGCGAGTCATTCGCCGAACCGGGACCATTCACCGAGCGGCAACAGCTCAGCTTCCCACGCCTCGCCCGGCAGCTGGGACGCATGCAGTCGAGCGCGTTGCGGAAGATTGTGCTCGACACCGGTTGGACTGTGGAGAAAGCCGAGCACGAGTACCAAGTGGCCCTCGGTCTGCTGTCGTCTCTCGGCGAGGCGAGCGTGCGTCTCGGAGACGATGCCGACGGATTCGGGATTGAGATCGAGGTAGGGAGGTAGGAAGGTTGATGGTTGATGGTTTATCGACCAGAGAGATTGAGAAATGCCGGTTCGTCACTCAACCCACCGGGCGTCCGAACTCTGGCGATCAACCATTAACCTCTTTCCGCCCTGTCGATCAACCATAAACCTTCAACCATAAATCATCTCCATGCCCTCTGCCCAAGACCTCTTGAACTCCATTCGTCCCGAGTTGGCGTGGGAGCCGTTCACCCCGACGCGGCGTCTGCGCTGGGACGTGGCAAAGGCGGCTCATCTGTACCGCCGCGCGGCTTTCGGGGCCACCTGGGACGTGATTGAGGCAGCTGCGGCCTCCACGCCGACGGTCGTGGTTGAGCGACTGGTGCGCGGGCTGGATGGCTTAACTCGGTTCGAGAACGATGTCGAGCGACTGACCCCCGGCACGCTGGAGAGCAACAACCGCCGCGAGTTGCAGGGGCTGTGGATGTACCGGCTGTTGAACTCGCCGCATCCGTTGCAGGAGAAGTTGACCCTCTTTTGGCACAACCACTTTGCGACTTCGCATGCGAAGGTGACATCGGGGCGCTTGATGCACCGCCAGAACGAGACGCTGCGGCGGTATTCACTCGACAGTTTCGCGGGTCTGCTGCGCGAGATGACCTTCGACCCCGCAATGCTGATCTGGCTCGATTCAAACACCAATCGCAAGGGAGCCGCGAACGAGAACTACGCCCGCGAGGTCTTCGAACTCTTCTCACTCAGCCCCGGCCACTACACCGAAAACGACATCAAAGAAGCCGCCCGCGCCCTGACCGGTTGGAGTACCAAGGACGAGCAGCCGTTCTTCAATCCCGCAGAGTACGACGCCGGAGAGAAGACCATCTTCGGCCAGACTGGGGCATTCGCAGCGGGAGATATCGTCAGGCTCGCACTGGGCCAGCCGGCCTGTTCCCGCTTCATTGTCCGCAAGCTATTCCGGGAGTTCATCAACGACAGCGCGACGCCGCCCGAGTCGCTGATTGAACCGCTGGCCGCCGAATATCATCTGCGCGACTACGACACCGGCTGGCTGGTGCAGCGGATGTTGTCGAGCTGGCTCTTCTTCTCCGACGCGGCGATTCACCAGCGGATTAAGTCACCCATCGAGTACGTCGTCGGCACCATTCGTTCACTGGGCGGCACGGTCAGCCCCCTGCAAGCCGCGGATGTCTGCGCTCAGCTCGGGCAGAGTCTCTACTTCCCCCCGAACGTCAAGGGGTGGGACGGCGGGCGCGAGTGGATCAGCTCGACGACGCTGCTGCTGCGGCAGAACGTCGCCTTCGAGATTACGAAGGGCCGCGACGAAGCCGCCCGCTGCGACCCGGCGAAGTGGGCTGTGAAGTATCAAGCCCAGTCACCCGAGCAGATCGCCGATCTGTTCCTCAACCTGTTCATCCAGAAGACCACCTCCCCCGCGAGAGAGCAGATCGTCACTCAGTTACAGACCGAGATAGGGCACGGCAACGACCTGCCGTTTACCCGTCGCGAGACGCAGGCGAGACTGGCTCGTCTGGCAGCACATCTGGTGCTGGCGCTGCCGGAATCGCAACTGAGTTGAGAACTCAGGATTCACCACGGAGACACTGAGGCACAGAGGAGGGCGAGCAGAGGGAATGGCCGCAGATGAACACGGATAAACACAGATAAGAACCAGCGAGGGATGTTCCTCATCTTATCTGTGTTCATCCGTGTTTATCTGTGGCTCAAACTCTTTCTGAACTCAGATCCAGCAAGGTATTCGGAGTAGACATTCAGACCATCGCTGCTTCAGTTCTTCTCCGTGCCTCTGTGTCTCCGTGGTTACTTCCACCTTCCATCCGGATTCCAACATGTCGACTCGCCGAAACTTTCTTGCTGCAACTGCCGCCAGCCTCACCCTGCCGTCCGTCTTCCAGCGGATGGCCGCTGCCGCGCCGGGGCTCGATCAGAGCGGGGCCAAGGAGACGATCTTGGTGATCGTCCAGCTGTCAGGGGGCAACGACGGACTCAATACGGTCGTGCCCTATGGCGAGGCGGCCTACCAGAAGGCACGCCCGACCTTGAAGATCCCGGCAGCTGCGGTCCTCAAGCTGGAGCAGGGACTCGGCCTCGCTCCGTCGATGACTGGGTTCAGCAAATTGTGGGAGGCGAGTCAGCTCGCCATCATTCAAGGGGTCGGATACGCCCAGCCGAACCGCTCGCACTTCGAGTCGATGGACATCTGGCACAAGGCCACGACCAGCGCGACCGAGAAGTACGGCTGGCTGGGACGCGGTGCTCCGGAGATCGGCGGCGCGGGAGATGGGGTGCTGCACATCGGCGATGGGGAGCCGCCGCTCGCAGTCTACGGAGCGACCGGGTACGCCCCGTCGATGCGCTCGATCCAGGACTTTCAACTCAAAACCGGTAGTGGGGCCGAGGGGGACCGCCGCCGCGCGGCTGTGGAATCGCTCGCCGAGAAAGCCGAGGGGAGCGACGATCTGCTCAGCTTCGTCCAGTCCTCGGCCAAGCAGTCGTTCGCCTCAGCGGCCCGCATCCGTGAAGTGGCCGCTGAGTACAAGACCGGCGTCGACTACCCGCAGACCCCGCTGGCTCAGCGGCTGAAGCTAATCGCTCAGCTTATCGATGCCAAGCTGCCGCAGCGGGTCTATTACGTCAGCCACGACGGCTTCGACACGCACGCCGCCCAGGCGATCTCGCACGGGCAGTTGCTGGGGACGCTGGCCTCGGCGATGCAGTCATTCCATGCCGACTTGAAGGAGCATGGGCACGCGGAGCGGGTCACGGGGTTTGTCTTCTCCGAGTTTGGTCGCCGCGTGGCCGAGAACGGTTCGCAAGGCACCGACCACGGCACAGCTGCCCCCGTGTTCTTGACCGGAGCGGGCGTGAAGGGTGGGCTGCATGGGGTTCATCCATCGCTGGAGAACCTCGAAGAAGGCGACGTGAAGTTCCAGACCGACTTCCGCTCGGTGTATGCCACGCTGCTCCAGGACTGGCTCGGCGTGGCCCCGGGGAAGGTACTCACTGGCCAGTACCCGATCCTGCCGGTGATGGCGTAGGAAGTTCCTGTAGCGTGGGCTTTAGCCCACGCGGGAGTCTGATCGTCCAAGACGCGTGGACGAAAGCCCACGCTACGTTACGCCGTGTGGACGTTGTACCAGCGGGAACAATGGTCGCACTTCACATCGCCGTGCGGGGAGACCTCAGCTGTGCCAGGCGACGAGCCGCAGTTCGGGCATTTGAGCTTGCCGGGGGCCACGGGCGTGCCTGTTCCGAGAGGGGGAATCGTTCTTGTTTCGTCGACTTGCTTCTGAAGAGCGGCAAGCTGTTCAGAAGCAGAAGGAGCTTTGCCGAAGATGAGCGCGAGCCCCACGCCGATGAACGGGAGGCAAATAAAGACGCCGAAGAGCTTCATGAATATCGGCATCGAACCGTGTCCTGATGGACCAGACAACCAGGCCCCCATGAAACAGATACCGAGCCCCAGAGGAATGATCCCCGCCAGTCGTCTCAACAGCATTGTCAGTCTCCTGTACTACTCACGTCTGAGATTTGTGCACGCTGCGCAAACCGTCGGTGGCCTGAAAAACTCTCTGTACCCCGAAGGGGTTGCAGCGAATAGCCCAGGGTCGCGACCGCAGAGAGCGCACCCTGGGTATGCGACCAATCATCGAGCCTAACCCTGAAGGGGTTGTACACTCGCGTGACATGTAGAACCCCTTCAGGGTTCGATTCTCGACGACACCTCAACCCAGGGTAGGCTCCCGCTGGTCGCCAACCCTGGGCTATTTGCTGCAACCCCTTCGGGGTACAGAATCGTCCCTGGCTGGCATCTGCCAGCTGAATACTGAAGACCTCCCCTTTGGTCCGGGATCCCGCAGTGGAATCATGAATTCGGTTTACGGAATCTCTTGCACCAACCCGTCTTCCGCCAGTTCCGTAGCCGGGAAAATACTTCGGGCCGTCTCGATGCCGAGGGGATCGTCCTCGGGGTGTTGAGGGTCAACGTGAGTCAGGACTAAACGGATCACGGCGGAATCTTTGGCGAGCTGGGCGACCTGGCTGGTGTGGCTGTGACCAGTTTTTTCGCTCCATATCGCCATGTTGTCGGCGAAGTTGCACTCGTGGATTAAGAGGTCAGTGCCCCGGATGAACTCGGTGTAGGTCCCATCGACTGTGGTGTCGGTCACGTAGGCCAGCGAACGAGGCTCACCGGCTTGCTCCCAATCAACGCGGTAGGCTCGCGACCCGCCTGGATGGCTCGGCAGCGGGTGGTGCGAGATCTCGACCTCGCCGATGCGGTACTGTCGCCCCGGCTCCAGTTCCACCAGTTCAAACCCCGGCCAGACCGGGAACACCGCCTCATGGAACAGCTGTTGCCGAACCACTTGCAGCACCTTCGCCGAGGCGTAAAGGCGGCACGACTTGATCTCTCCTCGCAGGAGTGGCACCAGCAGATACGTCAGCCCGCAGATGTGGTCGAGGTGCGAGTGCGACAGAAACAGATGCAGGTCCGGCGTCTTCAACCGTGCGGGTAAGCGGAACAGGCTGGTCCCGGCATCGAACGCGATTCCGACCTCGGGCAGCAAGACACACGCTGTGTGCCGCCGCTCGTTGGGGTGAAAGCCGCCGGTGCCGAGGAGTTCGATCAGCATGATGCTGCTATTGGAACAGACGCGGCGTTGGCGGGGAAGGGGGGGAGAGGGTTTATGGTTTATGGTTGATCGACTAAAGGTTCATCCTCGTAGATGAGACTTAGCTGCTAACTCTCTGTCGATCAACCATCAACCTTCCTCCTCAATACTCCCACGACAGCTGGCCGCCGGCCAGAAAGCGGTTGGAGCGGAAGTTGAGGTTCTTCGAGTGAAAGTCGTCGTACTGGGAAACGATCGCAGCGGAGAGGCCGTGATCGAAGTACTTTCGCAGTTCGGCCCCGACGCGGAAGACGTTCGTATTCCGGCTGGGTGTCAGAGTGAAGTCGTAATAGTCCCGGTACGCCCAGCCGCCGCGTGCGGTCAGATGCAGCTGAGGGACGATGACGATCATGGCTTGGGTATAGAGCGACACGCCGTTGTAGCGGAAGTTGCTCCCGTCGGCGTCGACGTGAGAGAGATCGGCCCCCACCCGGAAGGTGCGGAATCTGGAATCACGCCGCACATAGTCATGCAGAACACCGATGGTGTTCGAGACCCCATCTTGCGAGGTGATGTCGGGGTTGGAACTGCGGTTGGTGATGTCGTTCGTGTCGATCGACCAGTAAGCGGTTGTGATCTGTGTCGGTGTCCACACAAACCCGACGGAGGTCGCGAGCGTATGCCGCCGGCCATAGGTATTGCCGCCAAACAGGTCGTGTGTGAACGAATAGGCGATCCGAGGTTTGATCTTGATGTCGTCGTACTCAAAGACAGCGTCCGCAAACGCCCCAGTCCGGTAGCTCTGCAAGTTCAGGTTGCCGAACTGCCCCTCATTGAGGGTGTAGTCGACATCCAGCGTGGGGCCAAAGCGAAACCGATCTGAAGCAAAAGCGATATACCGCGCCGACAGCGAGGCGTTCCCCTGGGCACTCGCCAGGTTGCCCGCGAGGAGTTCGCGACTTGAGGGGGTCAGCGAGACGTTGTCATTCCACTGCGTGCCGAAATCGAGCCGCAGGTCGAGATCCTTCTTCAGCGACTTGAAGAAGCTCTCGGTCTCGTCTTCGTCGCGTGGATCACGAATCAGCGGAGCGTCGTTCGAGCCATCAAAGCTGCGAATCTCATAGCTGACCGGAACCACTCCACTGGCCGTCAACTGGGCGAGGGTCGTCCGCGCTGCTGCCGCGTACTCGCTGTCTGGGGCGAGGCCGATCACTCGTTGCAGGGCCCCAGCGGCCTGTTCCTCTTCCCCGAGTTCCTGAGAAACAACCCCATAATCATAAAAGGCAGCCGCCCCCAGGGGATCAATCATCACAGCTGTCTTCAGCGCGGTTCGTGCTCCGGTCCAGTCTTCACGCTGCATCCGCAGTCGTCCCAGCATGCGCCACGCTGCGGAGTCGGCAGGGTCTCGACGGACGCGAGCTTCGAGCTGATCTTCCATGCTCGACAACGCATCGACCACCAGCTGATCCCCATCGGTTGCCCCCATGACCCAATGAGTGCTAAGTACCAAGCTGAGGCCGATGATCCAGGCAGCCAGACAGCGGGAGACCGGAGCTAGTGCCATCGTTCGAATCCAGGAAATCGGGCGGGAGAGAGAATTTGGCTGAATGGAATGGCACTTTTGGTCGATACCACCGCGTCAAGCAATACAGCTTGAATGAAACGTGCCAGTGTCGCTTGCGAATCGGCAGAGAACATACATTCGAGTGCTGGAACTCGTGGTTTCCGGCAGGAGCTGCGGACGATCCTCCGAAACTGAGTGACCGCTCTTCTCGCTTTTGGAGTGGCCGGGGTAACGTCCCGTTTAGTGCGGATTTCTGTGAGAGGGAGTGTCTGAAACTGACGAATCGATCATCGGCACAGATCCCAGAGGTCCACCTCCGACTGATGTTCGGAAGGACGAACCGTCCCCACCTCGTCTGCCTTGCCCTTGATAACACCAGTGCCAGCTCTCTGCTTAAGAATTTCGTGTCTCCAAGCGTTTCAGGGTTCGTTGCCATTCTCCGCATGATGCGGTAGGAGGTCTCGTATGAAGAAGTATGTGCTCAGCGCTGTCGTCGCTGGTCTGCTCGTTCCGATGGCTTACGCCATGGACGGTGGGGCGGCTCCGGCAGTCGACGTGGAAGTTCCCACTGTCGAGGTGGAAGTGGAAGTGGCCGTCGATCCACAGCCCGTGGATGAATCACCTGTCGTCGATCCGGTCGCGATCGAAGATGTTCCGGTCGAAACCGTCGAAGTCCTTGTGGAAACCTTTCTGGGTCCGCCCGAACAAGCTCCGGGTGTCGAAGACGGCGAGACTGTGCAGATCTGCATCGAAATGGTCGACGGAACCGTCGAGAAAGAAATCATCGCGGAAGGTGAGGTCACTCTGACCGAAGCCGAGCTCTTCGATCTGGCGTCTCAGAGTGGTGGCCCGGTCGATGAGAACGGGAGCCCTGTGGTGCTCTACTCCTTTGGCAATGTGGACGGCGGCGAACTGCCGCAAAGTGCTCCCGTCGAAGGCAACGGCGAGGTCGAAGTGACCGCGGTCGAGACGACCGCAGTCGAGGACTCTCCTCTCCGTTCTCTCGACAACATCCAGCCGAACTTCCGTGGCGGGATCACCGACCGAGGAGCAGAGGCTCTCGCAGCTTCGGCCTCAATCGTCGTTTCCAACGATGATGCTGTTGAGAACGATGCACCGAATCCGCAACTGCTGAATGATGAGCAGCGCGGAGCAGTGCGTGGTCTGCGGTCTGATGCAGAGCCTGTCAAGCCGCGTTCCGGCATGAGCAAGTTGCTCTCGAAGTTCCGCAAACCGAAGGCTGAAGTGACCCTCGCCTCGACGACGACCGATAAGGCCCTGTCGTCGAAGCTGGCGGAAGTCGACCGCATGCGGGACACCGCATTGCGAACCGGCGACCAGAAGATGCTGGCCAAGGCCGACAAGCTCGAACAAGAGCTGCGGGCCAAGGCCGGTAAAGCCACCAAGATTCCGACCCGGACGAAGTAGTCCCCGTCGCGACCCATTCGTCACGCC
>JAYSUV010000498.1:0-1331 GCA_043718945.1 Planctomycetota bacterium | reverse complement strand
CCTCCCTGTGCCGCCAGCCTCCCTAGACGGGCAGAATGGTAATCGAGAGGAGAATTAAAACAACAGGCCGTGATGTCCGCCCGCTCGCTGCGGTTTGGTGGGGCGGTGACTGGATGGATGCCTGCGCTGGGTTCGCTCGTGGGAGTTCTGGCTTTCGCCTGCGCATGGACGCACATCGCAGCCTAAAGGCTGGACTCCCACGAGTGGTGGAGTGGACCCCGTGTTCTGGACCACGGGGCGGTCTGAGATGGTCGGCGAGGTCGGGCTCGGAGAGCGGTGTGTGAGACTTCACAGGGCGGAACGACGAGGTGATTCGTCTCGCGGCTTTCAGCGCCGGGGTTGCACGGCCACGCGAGGCAGTGGAGGATACGCAACTGCCGCAATCGGTGGTGTCGGTGTCTCTCTGAGGTTCAGAGCGTGTTCGGGCCAGGTGGCTTTGGGGACGGCAGAATTCTTACGAAGTCTGCGACATTCATGAGCTGCTCCACGGACAGCAGTACACGACGCGTCACACGGACCTGCCTGCGAATTGGAATAGGACTCACCATGCCAAGCTCCCGCATCCTGCTGTTGGTTTGTCTGATGGTCTGTGGAGTCTGGAGGACAGCGTGCGGTCAAACGACGGACCCGATCGTCATCGACGAAGCGGACGCTCGTTTTCAAGGGGTCCATTGCCGGTTTTGGATGGGCAACTTGTCTTATGACGACAGCCTGCTGGCGACGGCTGCGGGGTGGGACGGGGAGCCGGGGGAACTGGTGCTGTGGGATTTGGAACAGCTGAAGCCGAAGGTGATTCGGCGGCAGAATCCGGGGATTCGCACGGTCGCGTTTTCTCCCGATGGGGAGTCTCTGGCCACCAGCGATTTTGCGGAGAACTTGTCCCTCGTGGATCAGAAGACGGGGCAGCTGAAGGCCCTGCCGAAGCAAGCGTCGACGGCGAACTCGTTGGTGTTCACGCCCGATTCGAAGAGCCTGCTCTGCGGCTGTTCCAATGGCTGCATCAACCTCGTGGATCTGCAAGCCGGAACGTCGCAGAAGATCCTGGAAACACCGGGCGAGAGAGTGGTGACGATCGCCCTCTCGACGAACGGGAACCGGCTGGTGGCGGTGACCTGGCAGGGGCGGGCGCATGTTTGGGATTTCCCAAAACGCCAGTTGCTCCACAAGCTGGATGTCGTGGAGCCAGAGAATGTGGGTTGAACTCCGGGGGATATCACGCCACGAATCTCGTCCTGCATGCGATCAATGCGGTGCTGGTGTTCGCGCTGATTCGGCAGCTCACTCAGAACCGCTGGACGGCTTGGATCGTGGCCGCACTGTTTGCGGTACAT
>JAYSUV010000497.1:0-3635 GCA_043718945.1 Planctomycetota bacterium | reverse complement strand
CCCATCTTCTGGCTTCATCGAACTGCACGCATGTGCGCTGCCATTTTCATCCAGATTTTCCCCCGGAAAGCGCCGCCATTTTCAACCGGGCTCAACAGGCTGGATGGCCACTCCCGAACGGCAACACTGTTGCACTTCCCCTTCGTTCCGTAGAATGCGGGCTTCCCTTGGCACATCCGGTTCGCCGGTCTCAGACGTTCAGGCAGTCGTTCCATGCTCGAAGGCATTACGAAGTCACTCACCGAATCGCTCGGCAGCATGTTTCGCGGCAAGCTGAGCGAAGGGAATATTCGTGAGGGAATGCTGAAGGTTCGGCAGGCCCTGCTGGAAGCCGATGTCAATTACGACGTGGCGAAATCCTTCTGCGACAAGGTCACGGAAGAGGCGGTTGGGGAAAAAGTCCTCAAGTCGCTGAACCCGACCGAGCAGATCATCTCGGTCGTGTTTCAGGAACTCATCAACCTGATGGGGCCGGTCGACCACTCGATTGAGATGCGTCGCGGCGAGTTGACCGTCCTGATGATGTGCGGGTTGCAGGGGTCGGGGAAGACCACCACCTGCGGCAAACTCGCCAAAATGCTGAAAGAGCAGGGGGCCAAGCCCATGCTCGTGGCCGCCGACCTCCAGCGACCCGCTGCCATTGAGCAGCTGCGCGTGATCGGCGAGCAGATTGGGGTGCCGGTGTACTCAGAAGATCCGGCGAACTCCAGCCCGGTGAAGGTCTGCCTGAACGGACGAAAGGCGGCAGAGAAGCAGGGTTGCAACATCCTGATCCTCGACACCGCCGGTCGGTTGCACGTCGACGACGGTCTGATGAAAGAACTGATCGAGATCGACAATAAATTGATGCCGCACCAGGCATTTCTGGTCTGCGATGCGATGACGGGGCAGGACGCGGTCCGCAGTGCGAAGGCGTTTAACGACGCTTTGGAGCTGGATGGGGTGATTCTGACGAAGCTCGACGGGGACACGCGCGGGGGGGCGGCGCTCTCGGTCAAGGCCGTCACCGGGGTGCCGATCAAGTTCATCGGGACCGGCGAACAGCTGGATAAACTCCAGCCGTTTCATCCCGATCGAATGGCCCAACGTATTCTGGGACAAGGGGATGTGGCGACACTGCTGGAGCTGGCCCAAGACAAGCTGGATGCGAACGAGATCGAGCAACAGCAGGAGCGGATGCTGAAGGGGAAGTTCACGCTGGATGACTTCCTGGCCTCGATGCAGCAGATGAAAAAGCTGGGTTCGATGAAGAGCCTGCTGAAGATGATTCCGGGGATGGGGCAGGTGGCGGCGGCCTTGGATCAGTTCGATGGAATGGACCCGGATAAGGATCTGAAGCGTATCGAAGCGATGATTCGGTCGATGACGCTTGACGAACGCAGAAATCCTGACAAAATTGACCGTTCGCGCCGCAACCGGATCGCCTCCGGGAGTGGTACGGACCCTGTCGAGATCAGTGAACTGCTCAAACAGTTCAAATCGATGTCGGGGATGATGAAGCAGATGGCTGGCTTGTCGATGGTGGACAAGATGCGTGCCATGGGCGACGTGCAGTCAATGCTCCAACCGGGAGCAATGATGCCCAGCGAAAAGCAGCGATCTGTGCGTGGGCCCGTCATGCGTGACGAAGTTCGCGACCAGAAGAAGAAGGAGCGCAAGCAGGCCAAGGACGCTCGCAAACGCAACAAGAAGCGTTGAGAGTTGTGGTCGGTTCGCTTGGTCTGCGGAAGTGTGTTTGATCTGGTTTGGTCAAGGGTTTGGTGCCTCTAGTCGAGGTCACCGTCGGGAGATTCGTGTGACAGTTCGAATTCGAATGAAGAGAATGGGCCGGACCCACCGCCCCTTTTACCGCATCTGCATCATCGATCAGCGCAAGGCACGGGATGCCCAGGCGATCGAAGAAGTCGGCACCTATGACCCCATGGTCAAGGACAAGTCGAAGCGCGTCACCATGAAGCTCGACCGCATCAAGTACTGGCTGTCGGTCGGCGCTCAGCCGAGCGAAAAGGTCGCCGTCCTGATGGACAAATTCGAAAACAACCGCTGGGGCGAATCCAAGGCGGCTGCTCCCCTCACCGCTCCCAAAGAGCGCGTCAAGCCCGACCCGGCTGCTGCCGAAGCTCCCGCAGAGGCCGAAGCCGCTCCCGCAGCTGCGGAGTAGCACCGCTGCTCAGGATCACGCCACAGGAATCCACCCCGGTCAAATTGCCCGGGGTTTTTTCATTGGGGGCGGGCGAGCGTTGAGTGTTGAGGGAAATGCAAGAAGGTCGTGGTGGAACATGGCTTGTGAAAAGAGGGGGAGTTCCTCTCTATCGATCCACGATTCACCATGATCCCCGACCTTCGCAGTCCTCATCGCTTTGAACGCTTCCGGACCAGAGGGATTAGCCACAGATAAACACAGATGAACACAGATGAACACAGATGAACACAGATTTTTGCTTTTCCTCATCTGCGTTTATCCGTGTTCATCTGCGGCTCATTCTCTTCCCTCATATCGCTCATCTCCGCCGTGGAAACAGTGAGAAGCAGCAGCGATCCGGGTCGAGCGAAGCGAGTCCCTCAACCCTCAACCCTCAACCCTCAACCCTCAACCCTCAACGTTCCCCCCCATGCGTTTCGACCTCCTCACCCTCTTCCCGGCGCTCTTCGACAGCTATCTCCAGCAGAGCCTGCTGAAGAAGGCGATCGATGCCGGGCGGGTCGAGATTCAGGCATGGAACATCCGCGACTGGGCAGTCGGCAAGCATCACTCGGTCGATGATCGCCCCTATGGCGGCGGGCCGGGGATGCTGATTCGTTGCGAGCCGGTGTTCGAGTGCGTCGCAGCGGTGCAGGCTGCGGCTCCTGCTCCGGGTCAACTGGTGATGCTGACGCCACAAGGTCGCCCACTCACTCAGTCGCTCGTGCAGGAGCTGTCGAAAATGCAGCGGCTGTTGCTACTGTGCGGTCGCTACGAAGGCTTCGACGATCGCATCGTGCAGGGGCTGAAGCCACTGGAAATCTCGGTCGGCGACTTCATCTGCAACGGAGGAGAAGTCCCGGCGATGCTGATCATCGACTCGGTGATCCGCCTGATCCCCGGTGTCCTCGGCGACGAAACCAGCAGCCGCTACGACTCGTTCGCCGAGTCGCAAATGCTCGAACATCCCCAATACACCAAGCCCCGCGAGTATCGCGGAATGACCGTCCCCGAAGTCCTGCTCAACGGCAACCACCCGGAAATCGCCAAGTGGCAAGCCGAGCAGAGCCTGCTCCGCACTCGCGAGCGGCGCGGCGATTTGCTGGCGGATGAGAGTCAGTCGTAGGGTGAGACAAGTTCGCGTTGGAACGCAGGCCCAGTATCTCCCTCAATCCACGTCGAGGGTGGTGTGCCATCGCTCGAAGCGAGTTTGTCCCACCATGGCTGACTACTTTTTTTTGGCCCGCATCCGACGATGCATGGTCCGGTTTATCATATCTCCATTGATAATGGACATCGACAACGAGCCTTCCGGCTTCTGGCCGGGTTCGACAATCAAAGTCTGCCGAGCGAGTTCGAGCCCTTCCCCGTAATCGATGCGTAGAGAATTCGGCATCTGAAACACCGTGGGGTAGAGCTTAAACACGAGTGTATATCGTCCCTCCTCGGGAAC
>JAYSUV010000496.1:0-1332 GCA_043718945.1 Planctomycetota bacterium | reverse complement strand
AAGTGACCTCGCTACGAATGGCCCCCCAAGAGTCCGATGAGCCCAAGAGTCTCTATGAATCCCATCAGTGATACCCCGCTGGGAATTCCCTCACCGAGCGTGAAGGTCGACATGACTCCCGATCATCGCCGACACCACCATCCGCCTCTGGCACATCGGCGACTACGCCTACAGCTGGGAAGACGCCGAGATTGACCGCCAACGGTTAGCGGATTTTGATTATCGGTTTGAGGTGACCAGACAAGACGGTTGAGCTACCAACCGATAACGCCCTACACGCTGAAGTCGCCCGTTCGGTGATTGGCTTTGTCCGAGAATGTCCGTAAATCTATAGTAATCTATTGAATTCTATGTAAACTGTGGACGCTCACGCGATCCGGAGTCGCTTCGACCGCATGCTGTAACTCGTTCTCAGACGGGTAGTTGTGAAGTCTTGTCAGGTATGATTCGCATCGAGAGTGAATGGCCTCTTGTTCCTGCGTCACCCAGACATCCAAAGCGATGTCTGGGCCACCCCGCCAAATTGAGTGCTGCACTAAGTGCTGCGGCACAACCGTGCCCAAAGAGGGATTGAATGGTCCGGAGGGGTGCTGGCGGGGTGGCCCAGACACTGCTTTGAGTGTCTGGGTTGCAGAGCAACAAGAGGCTACAGAGGAGACGCTCGCCTTTCAAACCATCTTGTTCCTTCGTCACCCAGACATCGCTTTGAGCATCTGGGTTGCAGAGCAACTAGAGGCTACAGAGGACACGCTCGCCTTTCCACCCCTCTTGTTCCTGCGTCACCCAGACATCCAAAGCGATGTCTGGGCCACCCCGCCTGACCTACCTCACTTGTGCTGGAACCTCAATCACGCGTGGTTCCGAACGAAAGACAATTGGCCATACCTTCTGGGGTGGTTGTCGTCGGGCATTTGTCTGGGGATCATACACACGATCCCAGTAAAGAGACTCATCGATCTCGGCAGTGATTGTGTACTGGCCGGGAGGCTCCGGGATCGCGATACCTGACCGGGTTCCGCCCACGATTCCCCATTGGGGGACACGAACTCGGTCGGAGACCTCTCGAAAATAGCCTTTCCCCGAAATCGGGCGAGCAAGAGGAGTAAACGGTGCCCCATCACGGCGGACCAGATTCCAGTGGTCTGGGCCATCTGAGTCTTCGGCTAAGTTGCAATGGAACACAGACAAGTCCGTTTCACGATCAAAGATGATCCAGAAGCGGCTTCGTATCACGCCCAGGCGGTACGCATCAAAAACCGCAGCCTGCACTGTCCAAGCGGCGGGTGGGTCGGCTATATGGGGGGGGGCCGCGTGAAGGATGTCGCGGTGAGT
>JAYSUV010000495.1:0-3640 GCA_043718945.1 Planctomycetota bacterium | reverse complement strand
TGGTTGAAACACCGAAAGCACCAGATCGAAGGCCGAGCCTACCGCAATCTGCTCAACGCCTGATCCCACGCTTTCGATTGGGCGGGGAGGCATTTAGTCTGATGCGAATGGGTGCGAGTTGGTCGGATGTTGAGGGCTGTATCTACGACCACACGCTATACCCTAACGATGTCAGTTGCAAGAACGGCAGGAACGATCAACAGGGATTATTGTCCGCCGGAAGTTTCCATCCGGGAGGAGTACCGCTCCTGCTGATGGATGGTCACGTACGTTTCGTTTCGTCCGGGATTGATCTGGATGTCTGGCGAAATCTGGGTGATCGCCATGGCGGGCAAAGCGTGCCAGAGTTTTAGCTGCGGGGTTGAACCCACGGTGGGTCCATTCCTCACGCAGCTTTGGTGAAAAGGGGAAGTGACATGAATCGCATGGTTTGGATGGTTGTGGGAGTGTTGATGCTCTCGTCGTCGGCGTTCGCCTTCTAGGAGATCTTCAGCCCGGAGGATGATTCGTCAATCATGGAAAGTGACACGATCATGGCGATGGGAAGCGCTGATGCGAATTGCCAAGGGCTAGTCTCAGTTCAGAAGTACGGAGGATTGCCGGATGTTTTGGCGGCACAGGGCTTCAACACGACCGAAGAGAGTGCTTGGAATGTCGACCTCTCTCCACCGGCCGGTGGGTGGGGAGACAACGGGGATACGATTCGGGTCAAACTGTATGAGGTTGTAGGAGAGAGTCATTACTACCATGAAGAAAAAGTCTTGAATGTCCAGGCTGCCGAGTGACGGTAATGAACTGGCGCATCATTCACGGAATTCCCCTCGCTCTCGCATGATCGAAGTGTCATCACGCGGGATGTGCGAGAGGGAGGTTTCGTCGATCACGATCAAGAAGTCCGCACGGCGTAACCGTTCCTGGAAGACCCACATGACGCATGACGTTTTCCGCAGCGAACGGTGTTCAATTCCTCGGCACCTGGGATGCGGCCCCGTGTACTTATTGATCGCCCTGGCTGGTTGTTCGCGGCCTCCCAATGAAGCGTTGAGTCCACTGCCACCCTCCGTCACCGCACATGTCTCCGCAGTCGCTCCCGCTCCCAAGCCAGAGCCCAAACGCTACCCTCCGCCACTGCTTGTCGATCAATCGATTGGTGTGGTTGTGGATGACAAATCAGTCTCCACTTTGTGCCGACGTGCGATGGAGGAACAGATTCGATATGAATGCCGCATCCCGGAACAGCCTGTCCCGGAGAATGTCGGCTTCCCGGCGAAGGCCGATCAAGTGATCATCTGCCTGGGACGCGTGAATGACCAAGGGAAATACGTCTCCGTCAGCACCGCACGCTCGAAGCTGCTAAGAACACCACGGGGGCACCTATCAAGCGGGTGTGCAATTAAAAATCCCTCCCAAGCCTACGAACCGTCCACCCGCAACCACCGGATGGACACTTCGGGTGAAGGCATTGCGAGCCAAGACTGGTCTCTATCTCGTCTTTGAACAACCGGTATCGCTGGAATGATTGGCAACTCGTTCTCAAGCTCCGCTTGGGATGGGGGAGCGTAAACTCAGACTTGCGACAGAATATCAGCGATCGGCTTGGCTCCGCGATCGGTCATCGGGATCGGACGCCCCACGTTGGACATGTTCTCCTTGCTCGGGTCAACTCCTAGAGCGGAGCAGATCGTGGCCAGCAGGTCGGGGACGGTGACGGGGTTGTCGGCGACTTTCTCGCCGCCCTCATCGGTCTTCCCATAGACCTGCCCGCCCTTGATCCCGCCGCCGCCGAGTACGGTGGTCCAGGCGTTCGGGTAGTGGTCGCGGCCACCCTGCTCGTTGATCACAGCTGTGCGCCCGAACTCGCCCATCCAGACGACGAGGGTGGAGTCGAGCAGGCCCCGATCTTTGAGATCACGCATCAACGTGCCCCACGCTGGGTCGAGGACGCCAGAGAGGCTCTTGACCGCCTCGAAGTTCTGAGCGTGAGTGTCCCAGCCGATCCCCATGCCGCCCATCGCATCGCTGAGGGCCACCTCCACGAACGGGACGCCGCGCTCGACCAGACGACGAGCGAGCAGGCACCCCTGCCCGAACCGATTCTTGCCGTACGCCGCGCGCAGCTCGGCAGGCTCCTCATCCAGGTTGAAGGCCCCGACGGCTTCCGACCGCATCATACGGACCGCTTGCGTGTAGGCCGACTGGTGACTCTCGGCGGAGAGGCCGGGACGCTGCGAGCGGAAGTCGTCCTCCATCGAGGCGAGCAGATCGAGCCGCGAATCGACCTGTGGCAGGCTCACCTCGGTGGTTGAGCGGATGTTGCGGACCTCCAGCGGCTGACCGTACGGCGGTTCGACGGCCGGTTGATCGCCCATCGGCTGCGCTCGGCGGACTGGCTCGGAGCCGACCACGAGTGGGGCAAACCTCGGGCCGAGGAACCCGGCTCCGTAGGCACCCGGACTGAGCAGCCGGTTCGGCATCACGCTGACGAAGTTCGGCAGTTCGCTCGTCTCGCTGCCGAGTTCGTGGCTCAGCAGTGACCCCAGCGACGGGTAACGGACCGGCCCCTGTGGCAGATACCCGGTGCGAAGGTGATACGTCGCCCGCCCGTGGTCCCCCTCTTTTGTCTGCATCGAGCGGATGATCGCCAGATGCTCCATCTGCTGGGCCAGCTGCGGCAGATGCTCGGAGAGCTGAATCCCCGGCACCGTCGTGTCGATCGGCTTGAACTCGCCGCCGTTCTTGTGCCCCGGCTTGGGATCAAACGTATCAATCTGCGACGGCCCACCCGGCATCCACAGTAAGATACACGACCGCTTGCGAGTTGGGTCGGCAGCTATCTCCGCCGCGAGGGCCGGGAGCCAGTGGCTCATGGAAAGACCAGACACCCCGATGGAGGCACAGCCCAGAGAGGCCATCCGCAACCAGTCACGACGCGAGGGAGAGAAGTGGGGCATGGGGGCGGACTCCATCAGGATGGAATGCGGGGTTGAAGCGTCGAGAATACGCTGCATGTCGTTGAAATGCGAACATATTTCGTTCCTATCGCTCCAATTGAGTAAAAGCAGTGATCTCTGACCCCGGCTTTGTCCGGTCGAGCAGTGCTTCGGAGTCTGGAGACTCAGGAGCAACTCAGGAAGGGGACGCTAGCATCAACTAGATTGAATGCGAAGGGATTGACAATGCTGCCCTCAAGCACCTTCACGCCATTGTTGTAGTGTTTTTCGAACTCGGAGGACCCGTCAGGGCAATCGCATGTCGAACGTATGACTTTGTTTGGATTATTACATTGTCGTGCCTCGAATCAAGAGGGCAGTTTCCACATCCCCTCAAGAATCCGAGTAGCCCACGGAATCGAAGATGTCCATGTAGTTTCTGCCATCGTTTCACCAGCGAATTTCAGGCGATTGCATTCTTGCCACGATCCGTTGGTAAGAACTTCATTTCAGAGGCCGACGGAAAATGTGCTGCGTTTCAGCAGGCCAGACTCCCCGCCCCGCGCCACCCAGTCACTCATCGCATGGTCCTGACTTCCCTCGTCTCGACCGACCGCAGCCCAGCCTCTTCAATCTGCGATAATCTGCGCCATCTGTGGACAAACTCCAGTCTCTGAAACGGGTTGACGGAAGAGGAATCGGTCCACAGA
>JAYSUV010000494.1:0-10386 GCA_043718945.1 Planctomycetota bacterium | reverse complement strand
ACGACCCATTGCTCACCCCAAAACAAACCCTGGACTCAGATCTTCTTCTGACCGTTGCGACGGCTCCAACGACGACGAATGATGGCCCGACTCGATGGTTTACGACGCTTACGCGTGTTTCCACCTTTAGACGGACGACCATTGGCACTACATGGATGACGACCACCAGACCGGCGACCTTCACCACCACCCATCGCATGGTCGACCGGGTTCATGGCCGAGCCACGGACATAAGGACGAATCCCCATCCAGCGAGCACGACCGGCTTTCCCGATCACTATGTTCATGTGGTCCAGGTTTCCGATCTGGCCAATCGTGGCCCGACAGAAACTCGAGACTCGACGCACTTCGCCCGAGGGCAAAGTGATCTGTGCCCACTGGCCCTCACGGGCATTCAGCGTAGCGTATGTTCCTGCAGCTCGGCACAGCTGACCGCCGCGGCCGGGTTGCATCTCGACGTTGTGAATCTGTGTGCCTGTCGGGATTTCACTCAGCGGAAGACAGTTGCCGAGCTTAGGTTCGGAACCAGGGCCACTCTGAATCTTATCCCCGGCCTTCAGGTGCAGAGGAGCGAGAATGTAACGCTTCTCACCATCTGCATACTGAATCAAAGCAATGCGACAGGTGCGATTCGGGTCATACTCAATGAACGCCACCTCACCAACGATTCCATCCTTCTTGCGGGCGAAATCAATGATGCGGTACAAACGCTTGTGGCCACCGCCACGGTGACGAGCTGTGATCTTGCCCTGGAAATTGCGTCCGCCGTGCCGAGGCAAGCGAATGGAGAGGGATTTCTCCCGCTTCTTCTTGCGATCCGTGATGTCCGCGAAGTCGCTCACCGACGCATTGCGGCGGCCAGCGGAAGTCGGTTTGTAGACGCGGATACCCATGTTGCACCTGAACTCGTTGCGGCTGACTGTATTGACTTCAACCGGGGGTGACGTGAACCTCTGAAATCCAGATTCTTACAAACCTAGAAGAACGCGATATGGTCCTCAGCGTGCAGCTTGACAATCGCCTTCTTCCAGTCCCCCGTCCGTCCCATCCGCATCTTGAATCGACGCGGCTTGCCTTTGTACATCTGAGTGCGAACATCTAGAACTCGCACGTTCCAGAGAACCTCGACGGCCTTCTTGATGTCACCCTTGTTGGCCATCAGATTGACCTGAAACTGATACTGATGGTGACGCTCTGACAAATGAGTTCCCTTTTCAGTCACCAGTGGTCGCAGGATAACCTGGTAAGGCTCCAACTGAATGCCCCGAACCTTGACGGCCGGTGCAACTGGTTCAATTTGTACGATCTGGTCGGCCATGTTCAGACTCCTGCCCCGACTGCCACGGGCTCAACAACCTTGCTGCGTTGCCGAATCGCATCCATGGCACCACGAGTGATGACCAGTCGCTTCTGATGCAGCAGGTCGTATGCATTCAGGTCGAGTTCCGGAGAAACCCACAACGATTCAATGTTCCGCGAACACTTCCAGACAACTGGGTCGTGATCCTTGATCGCGAGAAGGCAGGACTGACCTGCGACACCGAGCGCCTTCAGAACTCCGACCACAACCTTTGTCTTCTGCTCAGCCAGGCTCAGATCACTCAGAACCACAGCTTCGCCATCCTGAAACTTACTGAGCAGCGCCATTCGAGTGGCCGCCCTCAGCATCTTCTTAGGCATCTTGTAGGACCAGTCCTTCGGTCGCTTGGCAAACGCATGACCACCGTGACGACGAATCGGGGAGCGCTTCGTACCCACACGGGCGTTACCGGTCCCCTTCTGCTTGAACAGCTTCTTAGTGCTGCCCGACACTTCGCCGCGAGTCTTCGTGCGGACCGTGCCCACACGCTGATTCAGGGCGTACATGACGCACACATCATGCAGCATCTGCTTGTTGATTCCCTTGCACAGCTCTGCCGGGTCGAACTCGTAAGTTCCCACGGTAGCGCCGGACATGTCGACCACTGGCACACTGATCATGACTTCCACCTGACAACCGAATCGAATGCTGCTGGACCCACACAGGCCAAGCACGCTGGAGACAGACACACCGGAGTCGCAGTCGCGGGGCAGCTCTGAGGCGACCGCCACTGACTACTCACGGGCTGCCACTACGCCTTACGAATCACCACGTATCCACCATTCGGGCCAGCCACCGGGCCCGCCACGAGCAACATGTGATTTTCCGCATCAATCCGCATGACCTTCAGATTGCGAGTCGTTCGGCGATCGTGGCCGAAGTGTCCCGCCATTCGCTTGCCCTTCCACACGCGAGACGGGTCGGTCGCTGCACCGATACCCCCCGCCTTACGATGGCACTTCTTCACACCGTGGGTCGCTCGCTGCCCCTTGAAATTATGCCGACGCATAACCCCCGAGAAACCGCGTCCCTTACTTGTCCCCGTCACATCGACCTTGGCAATACCCTCCAGGGCACTGGCAGTCAACACCTGACCGACTTCGCAGCCGTGCTGCTCGCCATCGGTTCGGAATTCGCGTATGAATCGTTGCGGCTCGCACCCGGCCTTGGGCGTCGCCGGCTTGCCAGCCGCTTCACGAGCCTTCGAATTCTTCCCCGACAGGGCCACCACTTGACCACGCTCTGCCCGTGTCGCCCGACTCCGTTGACGCGAGGCTGGGTCACGTGCCACATCCTTCTGACTCAACTTGTCCGCGAACCCGAGTTGCACACTTTCGTATCCATCACGTTCCTTGGAACGCAACTGGAGAACGTGACACGGACCCACTTCTAGGATCGTCACCCCGATCGACTTCCCTTCCGGGCCGTAAACCTGAGTCATGCCAATTTTGCGACCGAGAAGTCCCACCGACATGTTAAACCCCACTCCGCTCTGACCAACCACCCAGCATCGTCGCTGGCCACTGCCTCACAGCACTCGGCCCGACTACGTCGAAGCCTTGATCTTGATGTCCACACCGGCAGGCAGCGACAGCTTGTTCAGCGCGTCGATGGTCTTGCCGGTCGGCTGGACGATGTCGATCACCCGCTTGTGAGTGCGAATTTCGAAGGTTTCACGAGACTTCTTGTCGATGTGAGGCGACCGCAGGACTGTGTACCGCTCGATTTTCGTTGGAAGTGGAATCGGCCCATGAACCACGGCTCCAGTCCGCTTGGCGGTGTCGACAATGTCACTTGCCGACAAATCCAGAACGGAATGGTCGTAAGCTTCCATGCGAATGCGAATGCGGCTACCGGCCACGTAAATCCCCTTGTTCCAACGACTTGCATCTCGACACTGCCACCCATTTCGGACGAGTCCGAACTGGGAAGCGAGAAATGGTAATTTTGCACGGCCCAATTGTCAACGTACAGCGAGGTCTTTCGCAGAAAAGAAATCAGGAGCCCTGCCCCCGCCCCCTCCACACCTCTTGGCACCCCGTCAATCATCTCGTATCTACACACGAGACAACACGTTCTGACGCAATACAGCGCCGCAAAACCGAACTCTGTCTACAGAACATTTCAGCCATTCCCTGCCACATGCTCTGAGCGTAGTTTAGCAATTCTCATCAGGATGGCATCCCTTCCCGCCCGGAATTTGGAGCAAAAACCGGAATTGAGTGGCGACATCGAGCGCCACACCCCGCCCTGCGACCGCCCCTCGGGCAGGAATAAAGGTGTCAGGACCCGTTGCCGGAATCATGACACTGTTATTGCCTGTCCAGCTCAACTCAACTTCTGGGGAGACTTGAATCGGGCGGTGAACTCTCGTTCCAACACGTCCTTCATCGCCTGGCGGAGAGTCATGAAACTCTGTAACAGGCGGGTCGCTTCCGGGGTGAGTTCGCTGCGGTGGTCCGATTTGCCCCCGACGCGAGTTTGGACCAGCGGTCTCTCCAGAATCTTTTCCGCCGCTTTAACCCGCCCCCACACGTGTCGGTAGCTCTTGCCGATGCTTTCGGCAGCCTCCTTGATCGACCCTTTGTCCTGCACGGCCTCCAGCATCTCGCACAGACCGAAGCCGAACGCATATTCGCCGTTCGACTCGAACCAGATTTTCAATCGGGGTTGCAGAGGCAGGATCGGTGAACGGGGCATGATCGGTCTCCGCGAAATCCGTGAGGGTTGCACATAGGATAGTCAGAGATACCATCACACTGGCAAATGGTTCCGTAGTGCGATCTGGAGTTCTCATGAGTCAAACGCTGTCGATGACCACCGGGGTGGCTCATCCCAGTCGACTGCGTCCCACTGCCGGACTGCCGGTGTCGGTTCCCTGGTGGGAAATTGCGGTGCTGGCGGTCTCGGGGGCATTGGCTGCGGCATCAGTCGGCTTGGTGGAACTCAGGCTGCGGATTCCCGGACATTCGATCCTGCATGCCGTATTACCCATGGCATTTGGATTAGCACTGGTTCCTCGGCGCTATGCCGGAACGGGGATGAGTCTGACCGCGATCGCCACGGCTTTGGGATTGCAGTGGGCCGGGCACGGAGAGTTCGGAGCGGGGTCATGGACGAGTTTGGCCAGCATGGGGCCCGCCTTGGATTTGATGCTGGGAAGCCGTTGGGGCCAGCGCTGGCCCGCGTTCTCAGTCGCGATCGCCGGTTTGCTGGCCAACAGCTGTGCGTTCATAGCCAAGGTCGCTGAGAAGTGGTCACAGATCATTCCCCCCTTGCCGGGCTCCGGAATGGGCGGTGGCCGAGGGATGGGTGGAGGTGGTGGAAACGGCATGGGCGGCGGGCGGGGTCTCGGGAACGGGATGGGCCGCACCTGGGACGAGTGGATTGCCGTCGCACCCTATAGCTATCTCCTCTGTGGACTACTGGCAGGACTCTTGTGCGGAGTGACTCTGTTTCATCTCCGCAGGAGGAATGATGGCAACCCGAATACGTCCCCTTTAACGGATGCCACGCGGAGTCTCGTCCCGTGATCCGCATCGGCATCGACGATACCGACATCATCGGATCACCGGGAACCAATCAACTGGCCCGCGCCATCGTGCGTGACATGGCGGACCGGGCTGACCTCATCCGCATTACTCGGCATCAGCTATTGGACGACCCGCGAGTCCCCGACACCAGCCAGAATGGATCGGCGTCGATCCTGCTATCGCCGAAGGGAGCGCTCAGCTTGGATGAGGTCATCGCGACGTGCCGGATTCGGATGCGGGATTGGTACATCGAAGGGAGCGATCCCGGATTGTGTGTGACTGATCATGTGCCGCCAGAGATCATCGAGTGGGGCCAGCGCTGCAAAACGGATCTCGTGACTCAGGAGATGGCATTGGACCTGGCCGCGAGTCGGGGAATCCATCTGGAAGGACTGGGCGGTACGAATGGCGGCGTGATCGGAGCCCTCGCCGCCATCGGTCTCGCGGAGACAGAGAACGATGGTCGGCTGGTCCAATGGCAGCTGTGGCCGGATGACCTGAGTGCGGAAGTTCCCGTCGAGAGGATCACGCTGCGTCAGATCGATGTCGTGATCCGAGAGACGGGCCAGCACCTGACCACCGGGACAGTCCACGTCGGAAAGCACCTGCGACCGAATCTGGTGCGAGGTCGAGTCACGCTGTGGGTCGAACCGGGAGATGCCGGGGTCTGGAAGGCGTTGAAGCTGAAATGAAGAGGCTGGGTTCTCTTCCTCGAGTCGAGTCGCATCCTTACCGGATCACCGCCGCAGCCGGGATGAATAACGATTGACCGAATCGCTCCTTTCCAAAGCCCCCAATGACGGCCTGTCCGCGGGGCGACACCAGGAAGTCCGCGAATCGCTGGGCTTCCCGCTGATGAACCTGCGGATGCTTCGCGGGGCTGAGCGTGATGACGGAGTACCGATTCAATAACCGGTCGTCGCCCTCGTGCAGGATCACGAGTGGGATCTCGGACTGCAGCGCCAGGTAGGTCGCTCGGTCGCACAGAATGTACGCCTGCTTCTCATGGGCCATGCGCAGGCAGGGGGTCATCCCCGTGCCCGCCTGGATGTACCACGCCCCCTGGGGGGTGATGTCGGCAGCCTTCCACAGGCTCTTCTCTTTCGCGTGCGTCCCGGATTCATCGCTGCGGGAGATGAAAACGCTTTGCATACTGGAGATCATTTGCAGGGCTTCGATGGCCGACTTGGCCGACTGCACCCCTGCCTTGTCCTCTGCCGGACCGACAATCACGAAGTCATTGTGCATCACAGCTCGCCGCTGCTCGCCCCAGCCGTCCTTCATGAACTTCTTCTCGGCGTCCGGGGAGTGCGTGAGCAGGATGTCCGCATCACCGCGCCGCCCCAGTTCCAGGGCCTGACCGCTGCCGACCGCGATGACTTTCACCGGGATGCCGCTTTCCTTCTCGAAAGCCGGGACCAGGACATCCAGCAGTCCGCTGTCCTGTGTGGTGGTTGTCGCCACCAGCGTCAATACGGCTGTTGGAGGAGTCGTCTCTGAACAACCGAAGTTCCCGATGACACCGAAGAGCAAGACAACCCATGCCATTCGGGTGGGAGTCCAGCCTTGAGGCTGTTCCGGAGCAGGCTGCAGCCTGGACTCCAACCCCGGTTCTGAGTCCTGACAAGGCGCGAGTCTGCGATGCATTTCAGTACACCATCTTTCCATGAATGAAGGCGGAGGTTCGCACATCCGCGGGATGGTCAAAGAACTCTTCCTTCGAGGCGACTTCGACCATTCGACCGCTCAGCACCAGCCCCACGCGAGTGGCCATCCGCTGGGCTTGAAACAGGTTGTGTGTGACCCACACGATGGTCATCCTTGTGCGCTGTTTCTGGTCTTGAATCAAGGACTCGACTCGGGCGACATTCGCCGGGTCAAGATGCGAGGTCGGTTCATCGAGCAGCAACACCTCGGGCTCAATCACCAGGGCCCGACCGATCGCGACGAGTTGCCGTTGCCCTCCCGAAAGAGTGCGAGCGTCCTGGCGAGCGAGCGAGTGAAGCCCCAGTGCTTCGAGAACCCGATCCGCTCGTTCACGTACCTGAGTCACACCGCGAACCCGCAGGCCGAACTCCACATTGGTGCGTACGGTCTCGGAGAGCAGCAGCGGGCTTTGATGAGCTGTGGCGATGCGGCGGAGTGCCGCCAGCGGTACGCAACCCAGTTCCAGGGGGTGCCCCTGGAATGTCATGCTTCCGGATGAGGGAGCCACCAGTCCAGTCAGCAACCGCAACAACGTACTCTTCCCGGCACCCGTGGGGCCGACTAGGCACAATGTCTCGCCCGTGTGAATGGTCAGCGAATCGATCTCGAGCGCGAACGAGTCACTGACCCTCTGACAGACCGCCCGGAGTTCATAGGTCACCGGAGTCATCATGGCAGGACTCGCCACTGATACCGCACGATGATCAGGTTGATCGAAAGAGCGACGGTGAGTAGTGCCGCACCCAGTAAAAGCGCGAGTGCAAAATGACCCTGGCCAGTTTCCAACACAATCGCCGTGGTCAGGACTCGTGTCTGCCCCGTAATGTTCCCGCCGACCAGCCACACCGCTCCGACCTCAGACAAACTTCTCCCAAACGCAGTGGCCACCGCCAGCAAAATTCCCGAACGAGCCTCGCGGACGACAGCCCAGCGAACTTGACTGGGACTGGCCCCCAGCGATCGCAGCTGCCACGACAACTCGGAAGGCACGGAAGCCACCGCAGCTATCGTGATCCCCACCACGAACGGCAGGCATAACACGAACTGCGCCAGAACCATCGCCGGAGGAGTAAACAGCCAGCCCCAACTTCCCAGCGGACCGGTGCGTGAGAGCAACAGATACAAGGCCAGCCCCACCACCACCGGCGGCAGGGCCATTCCGGTCTGAATCAGCCCGGCGACCAGCGTCTTGCCGCGAAAGTGCCCCAGTCCCAGCCACACGCCAAGGGGGAGACCGATCAGCGCACTCAACACAACCGCAGCTCCGCTGACTTGCAGCGAAAGCCAAAGAATCGGCCAGAAGGGGGACGAAGCATCCATGGAGCGGATCTTATCACTTTCCCCAGAAACAGCAGCCGAACCCACTATTGCGGGGCGAGGTCCAGCTGTTCGGCCTCGTTGACTTCGATGTACGCTTTCTCTTCCTGGAGGATGACCGTGCCGAGGACGCGGATGGTTTTGCCCTTGTCGTCGTCCGCCGGACCATCGACCGCCCGCTTCTGCTTGAGGTCTTGGATACCCTTCTCTGTGATCGCGATGCCCAGGTTCTTTTCGCCTTGGAAATCCTTCTCGGAATCGAGGATCGCCGTTTTTCGCCGCTCGGAGTGTTTCGAGTACTTCACCTCAAAGACGACTTCGACCTTCTTGTCGACAGACATGCGAGCCTCTTCCGGCTTGATCCGGGGTGGAGCATCATCCGCCAGTATCAGTGATGCCATGGCAGCCAAAAGGAAGCTGCTCCACAGAGCGACGAAACGAACAGCCATGGCCTGAACTCCGATGCCAGCGACCAACTCACTCGCGATAGGCCTTCCCAAAGACCCGTCGCGTTGCAGTAGAATTCCGGCGAGATACCATAACACTTGCAAATGGTTCTGTCGTGCGACTTGCCGCTTGCGTGCCCTTGATCTCGGGAGATGGCCACATGACACGTCCGCGCGGATTCACACTCATCGAACTCCTCGTGGTCATCGCCATCATTGCGGTTTTGATCGCTGCTGCTGCCCGCCGTGCAACAAGCCCGCGAGGCGGCCCGTCGCGCTCAATGCCGCAGCCAACTCAAACAGATCGCCCTCGCCGTCCACAACTATGAGAGTTCACTCACCTGCTTCCCGCCGGGGCAGATTCGCATGCAGTTTCCGACCTCTCCTCGTGTCCGAGGATGGTCGTTGTACGTGCTGTTGCTGCCCTACTTCGATCAAGCGTCTCTCTACAATCAATGGGACTTCGCCAACCCGATCGCCAATGAAACGAATGGGAATACGGCGGTCATTCTCCCGGCATTGATCTGCCCGTCGGCCACGACACCTCAGAATCCTTATACCAAATCCAGCGGTGCCAAATACGCCCTCTCAAGCTACGGAGGAAACGGAGGCACGCAGTCACATCCGCCCGCTTCGATTAGCGGGGATGGCGTCTTTGCGGGAACGGGTCCGGCGATCACGACTCCGCCCACTCTCCAGCATGGATTGGTCCGCATTCGAGAGGTGATTGATGGTGCCACAAACACGATGTTCTTCGGCGAGCGATGCCACTTCGACCAGAACTACGACACGTTCTTTGCCGGTGGTTACTCCACCAACCCGATGGCGGGGTGGGGCTATTGGGCTCCCGCCGGAGGTCAGTTGGGACTGACGGACCTGACCATGAGCAGCTTCTCGACGATCAACTATCGCCTGCCGTTCAACTTCGCGAATCGTCCGGGAAGCCTCTCCAGTGCTGCCACGTTTGATGGTTCACTCGAATCCATTCGTCGCCTGAATGCCTTTGGGAGCCAGCACACCGGTGGGGCTCACTTCGCCCTCGTGGACGGGAGTGTTCGATTCATCAGCGAGAATGTCGACAGTCTGGTCCTCCGTTCGCTCAGTACTCGTGCGGGCGGCGAAGTCGTGGGCGAGTTCTGACCGACTCTGTGTTCCCGAAGGCTTGGTCCTCCCACCCCTCTCGGCATCGAAGACTCGCAGCCAGCCTCGAACTGACTCGGAAACGCAGAAGCCCGAGTATCGGCCATTGAGCAGTTTTGGCCACCCGCTGCTGATCGAAGAGAGTGGCAAAGCATTCTCCGGGGAATAGGTTTCGATGATCCCACACGCCAGCCGCCTCCCCCAGCAGATCGCGATGAGGGGCAGTCAGATCATGGGGCGCCACGATCATCGAGTGGGACAAGGTTGGGAGTGTCGATGCCTTGGAGGCGTTCTATGGTCGCCCTCAATCTCAACTCTGTACGGACGCCGTTGCTGCCTGTGGGATAGGCTTCCAGCCTGTCGTAGATCGAGGAAAATGGGTTCATCGCACTATTTGGGGAGATGTCCCGTAACCGGGGTGGATTTTCAAGACATCTCTCCGATGTCCAATGGTTGCAGGGAGATCGCGAGATCTGCTGCAATGCCCCCTGCCAGGAGAAGCGGAGGCCGGCTCTGCGGGGAAGCCACCGGCCAAGGAATATCTCATGGACTCCGATGCGCCCAGGGCGTGTCAGTCCCTGGTCGAGGTTCTCGGCCAAGGGCCTCTTTCCGGACTGGCACATGGGACATCGGAGCCATGCCTCCCGAAATCCCTGTGCCGTCAGGCAATCCGAAATCCCCCCCAATAGTCGGATGAACCGACATTTGGGCGTGGATCGGAGCTGCGTCGAAAACCGACCAACGGCAGAATCTGTTCACTGTGCCAAGCGGTTTTCTCCGAATCCTCAACCGGGATTTGCAGACGGCAGGCATCCCCAAGAGAGACGAGCGAGGGCGTACAGTGGACGTTCACGCCATGCGGACCACATTCGGGACTCTGCTC
>JAYSUV010000493.1:0-1336 GCA_043718945.1 Planctomycetota bacterium | reverse complement strand
TCTTGGAGATGCTGCATCCCGAGAGTCACAGCCCCGCATCCAGCAATCAGATGCTGAAAGCCCTGCGCCGCAACGTGCAGCAGTTGGAGGGGCTGGTGGCGAAAGTCCTTGATGGAAATCAGAGTCTGGAGGCCACCTGCGAGATCAAATTGGAGCGACGCCAATTTGATCTGTGGCCCCTGGTCGAGGAGTTGATTTACGCCCTCTCGCCTGTAGCGAAAACCGCAGGGACGCGGTTCATCAACAATGTGCCGTACGAATTTGTCGTGTATGCCGATGCGGGAATGCTGAGGCGGCTGCTGCAAAACTTGATGGCCAACGCGATCAAGTATGCGCCGCATGGCGAGATCATCGTGGGGGCTCAAGAATTGGTCGAGCAGGGGTATATGGAATGCTGGGTCAGTGACAACGGGGCAGGCATCCCCGCTTCACTCATCGATAAGGTGTTTGATAAGGGGGAAACTGATCCCGTGAATGAGGGCGGGATGGGGTTAGGGTTGGCGATTGTGAAGTCCTTCGCGGAAGCCCACGGGGGGGCCGTGTGTGTCGAAAGCACCGAAGGAAGCGGTGCGACATTTCGCTTTACGCTTCCCACCAAGGCTTCGGTGATCTCGGGCACTCGCTGAAACCTCGACGAATCGGATAAACTCAATCCGATGCTCGCCGGTGAGTGGGCGAGATCAGTGCCTCTCTTGTGTGACTCTCCCCGGAGATCGTGATGACGTTGTTTCGAATGGCTGTTGTAGCTGCGTGTGTCGGGCTGTGTGGAGCGACAGCATCGGCGGAGAACTGGCCGGAGTGGCGGGGGCCGCAGCATAACGGGATCTCGACCGAGACCGGGATCGCCACGACGTGGGCCAAGGACAAGAACATCGCCTGGAGCGTCAAGCTGCCGGGGCAGGGCGGAGCAACGCCGGTGATCTGGGGCGACCGCCTCTTTCTGACCTCAGCTGAGGGGGATGACCTCGTCGCAATCGCGCTCACCACAGCTGGAAAAGAACTGTGGAAGACTAAGATCGGCAGCGGGAACAAGGACGCCCGCGCGGGGGAGGGGAACTCCGCCTCGCCGTCTCCGGTGACGGACGGCCAGCTTGTGTGGGTCTTCTTTGGGACCGGCGAGTTGGCCTGTCTGGATCGCGATGGGAAGATCGTTTGGCACTTCAATGTGGGCGATCGGTACGGCAAGGTCGACATCCAGTTCGGCTTGACCTCGACACCACTCCTGCATGACGGGGCACTCTATCTCCAGCTGCTGCATGGGACGTGGGGCCAGGACTACACGGTCGGCAAGATCATCCGACTGGAAGCGGCCACCGGGAAGGAAGTCTGGGCGATT
>JAYSUV010000492.1:0-1337 GCA_043718945.1 Planctomycetota bacterium | reverse complement strand
CAACACCTCAGCGACGGCTCCGGTGATGCTCGAGGGATCAAGTGCCGACGAAAACTTGCTGATTCGTGGCAACTCGAACAAGCCCGGTGAAGCGGTCCCGCGACGGTTCATCGAGGTGTTCCACGGACACGGTCCCGATGAGAAAGAGACGGGCAGCGGACGGCTCGATCTGGCCCGGCAGATGACCGACCCGCTGCAAACGCCGCTGGTACCGCGCGTGATCGCGAACCGTATCTGGCACCACTATTTCGGACGCGGCATCGTGGCGACCACCGACGACTTCGGCCACATGGGCCAACTGCCGACGCATCCGGAACTGCTCGACTGGCTGGCCACGGAACTCGTGCGGGAGGACTGGTCACAGAAGCAGATTCACCGGGTGATTCTGTTGTCGGCAGCGTACCGGATGGGGAGTGAGGAGGACGAGAGAGGAGAGACGAGAGAGGAGAGCCAGGCAGCTGGCTTGAAACCCTCTTCCTCTGTCGATCAACCATCAACCATCAACCATCAACCCTCCCCCCCCGATCCCAACAACCTGCTCCTGCACCGCATGAACATCAAGCGGCTCGAAGGGGAGATCATCCGCGACTCACTCTTCTCGCTTTCGGGGAGAAAGGATGACCGCATGTATGGGCCGAGCGTGCCGATTGCGCTGAATGCCTTCCAGGACGGACGCGGCAAGCCCCATTCGGGGCCAGTTGATGGGGCCGGACGGCGGAGCATCTATCTGTCAGTCCGCCGCAACTTCTTGGAGTCGTTCCTGACGGTGTTTGATCTGCCGAACCCGCATACTTCGGTGGGCCGCCGCAGCGTCTCGAACGTCCCGGCTCAGGCTCTTGCTCTGCTCAACTCACCGATGGTTGTCGAGCAGACCCGCCTGTGGGGAGAACGACTCTGCCGCGAAACGCCGCAGTCGTCGACCAGCGACCGGGTGGACCGGCTCTATCAGGAGGCGTTCGGTCGACTCCCCACAGCTGAGGAGCGCGAGGCAGCGCTGACGTTTATCGCGGCCTCTGCGGGGGACCACGGCGGCAACGAAGCAGCTCCCTCGGTGTGGGCGGATTTGTGCCATGTGTTGCTGAATACGAAGGAGTTTGTTTACGTGCGGTGAGTGCCGACGGCATCGCTTCCGCCCCAGTCACCCGAAGCGTCTGTTTTGAATTTGGGTTCAGCCGACTATTTGGGGGTGTCCCGTGATCAAAACTATTAACCCCTCTTGCCACAGACTTCGGAATCGATAACATTTCGCGGCATCATGGAGGAGCTTCAACGGCAGGTCGAGACGCTGCTGAAAGAGCTCGCGGAACTGCGAGACGAGAACGTAGCGCGACGCGCTG
>JAYSUV010000491.1:0-3653 GCA_043718945.1 Planctomycetota bacterium | reverse complement strand
CCTTCAACAGCAACCTGCCGTATGACCAGTTCAGCGTCTGGCAACTCGCCGGGGACCAACTCCCCGAAGCGACGCGCGACCAGAAGCTGGCCACCGGGTTCCTGCGCAATCACATGATTAACGGCGAAGGGGGCCGCATCGCCGCCGAGAACCGCGTCGACTATGTGATGGATATGTCGGAGACGACAGGCACCGTGTGGTTGGCCTTGACGATGAACTGCTGCCGCTGTCACGACCACAAGTTCGACCCGGTGTTGCAGTCCGACTATTACTCGCTGTTCGACTTCTTCAACCACACGCCGGTCGATGGTGGAGGGGGCAACCCGCAGACGGCCCCAGTCCTCGACATGCCGACGCCGGAGCAGACGCTGCAACTCGAAGCCGCCAACGCCGACCATGCCAAGGCGACCGCCGATCTGACCGCTCTGGAGAAGGAATACTTCGTCGTCGCCGAGGGACCGCTGTCGAAGTCTAAGCTCGCGGTGAACCTGACCGATGAGCAGAAGAAGATTCTCGATCAGCCCGCAGGCGACCGCGATTCGGGGTGGTTGCAGAAGCTGATCGAGTTAATTGGCGACCTGGAGCATGAACCGTATCTGAAGAAGCTGGAGGCCCTCAAAGCGGTGGTCGATCGCCGCAACGGGATCAACGGTGGCATCCCCCGCGTGATGATTATGGCCGACCAGCCGACACAGCGCGAGACGTTCATCCTCACCAAGGGCTTGTACAACAAGCCGACCGAGACCAAGGTCACCGCCAACACCCCGCACGCCTTGCCGCCGATGCCCGCTGAGGCGACAAAGAACCGGCTGGGACTCGCAAACTGGCTGGTGTCGAAGGAGAACCCGCTGACGCCGCGCGTGGTGGTCAACCGGTTCTGGCAGCAACTGTTCGGCATCGGGCTGGTGAAGACTTCGGAGGACTTCGGCGTCCAGGGGGAGAAGCCGTCTCACCCTGAGCTGCTCGACTGGCTGGCGGTGGATTTCCGGGACAACGGATGGAACGTGAAGGGGCTGATGAAGCGGATCGTCATGAGCGCGACATACCGCCAGAGTTCGCACGTCGCACCAGGAATGGCCGAACGCGACCCGCAGAACCGACTGCTCGCGCGGGGCTCGCGGTACCGGCTGCCCTCATGGATGATCCGCGATCAGGCCCTGGCTGCGAGTGGACTCTACGTCGAGCAGGTCGGCGGCCCGCCGGTCCACCCCTATCAGCCCGAGGGGGTCTGGGAGGAAGCGACCTTCGGCGGCAAGCGCTACACGCCCGACACCGGCGACGCCCTCTACCGGCGGAGCGTGTACACCTTCTGGCGGCGGATCATCGGCCCGACGATGTTCTTTGATGTGGCTCCCCGGCAGACCTGCATCGTGAAGCCGGTGCGGACCAACACGCCGCTGCAAGCCCTCGCAGTGATGAACGATGTGCAGTACATCGAAGCGGCCCGCGCTCTGGCCGAGCGGGCGATGAAGGCCAGCCCCGAGCGCGATGGTCGCATCACGTTCGCCTTCCGCCGCCTGCTCGGTCGCCAACCGAAACCGGAGGAGATCGCCGTCCTCGCTGCCAGCTTCGACCGTCAACTCGCCGAATACACTCAGTCACCCGCCGAGGCCGATAAACTGCTGAAGCAGGGAGCCTCTCCCCGCGATGCCGCGCTCAACGCCCCCGAACACGCCGCCCTGACCGGCGTGACGTTGATCCTGCTCAATCTGGATGAGACGGTGTCGAAAGAGTGATTCCTCTTCCCGCACAGCAAGACTAATAAAGCAGCCCGTACTGAATTTTCGCTCGGGGACTTTATGACTACGTGATCGCGACACACCAATCAGTCACTCCCGGCTCACAGCTGTGTCGACAGAGCAGATCGACACGCGGCCGAGACCATGTTTCTGTTACATTCTCCGGCTTCTCCCCATCACGACTCGGGCCACCACACATGAGTGCCGTTCCGCCAGTCACCAACTCTCGCATGCCCCCGTGGATCAAAGCGGGACTCGTGTTGCTCTCGGCTGGCCTCGGGATGTCTCTCTGGGTTCGCCCACCGGCTCCTGCTTGGATTGACGACCATGTGGGGAGTCTGACGAATCCCATCGGAATCACCGAGGATGGGCGAGTTCTCTACCTCTCCTCTCCGACGCAGCTGATGGTCCGAGACGTGGCGACAGGAAAAGTGGTGGCGGAGCATCGTTTGAACCAACCGTGTTCTACATGGAGCGGTCAATTGACTCGGGACGGGGAGCGGGTTGTCCTGGCGACAGACGGGCCGTCCAAAAGCTACTGCACCTTCTCCACACGCGATGGTCGGTTACTATTCCCGTTGCTGGTGGCCAACACCACTTCAGTGTCCGCATTGAGCTTCGATGGACATTATCTCATGGTCTTTTCCGGGGGAACTGGGCCATCGAAAGGGTACCAGACATTTGACCTGCACACGGGTTTGCCGGTCTGGAGTTGTTCCGAAGACACCGTGTTTTCCGGGAACAGTCCCACAGCTTACTCTCTTCTCCGAGAGGGAGTGAAATCGAGTTTGGTCATACGATCCATGGACGATGGTCGCGAATTGGGTCGAGTGGAGATTCCCAAAGTCGCAGGGCGAAGACTCATTGGGATTTCCTCTCTCCGAAACGGAAGCGTCGGCTTCTCGTTTGAGTCGGCAACGATACCGATTCAACCTGATGTAATCATGGATGCCGAAATATGGTCTGGGCGAGTGGAGCGAAACATTCTGACAGACTTCCGCCGAGAGACGATGTGTTATTTCAGACAGGTAGATGCGGGCTTGACCGTCATCGGAGTCAGAGATGAGACCATCTGCCATGAGATGCAAATCCGAAATCTTCAACCAACCGCGCCGGGAAGAACTCGGCTCAAATGGCTGGCATTGTGCCTTCGGTTCGGATTCATCCAGGGCTATAGCACTCAGCAATACTCTTGGCAGCAAGTCTCCACTGCCACGGGCTGGTACATCGGGAAACCGATCTCTATCGATATCCCATTCTTCGCCGTATCCCCCGACGGAAAATGGATTGTCTGTGGAGGACCGAACATCGCGGCTTACTCGATTCCCACGGGGCCAAGTCTCCTGGAGACGCTCGCCGCAGTACTCCTGCCTTGGGGAATGGCCTGGCTAGTCTGTTCCTGGACAAGGCGAACACGGGGCCGGACGACTGATGCTGTTCCCAGTCCGCAAACGCCATTGGAGGATCTGAAGTGAGAACCCGAGTGACCGCATTGCGATGGCTGCCGATGGTTCTCGTACTCCTCTCGACCTCGCTGCCCGCCACCGAACCGCTGGTGATCCGCGTCGAGCCGACCGGCTGGGGGGACGCGGGCCCAGACGACATCCAAAAGGTTCTCGACTCCGTTGGACGAGAGCTACTCCATCATGTGCCGCCAGAGCGTCTGATTCGCATTCATGTCGTCCCGCACGCCGCCGCTCCGCAGGTCGATCATGCCCGATCCCCCGATGGGGAATACACAGTTCGGCTGAATGTGAAAGGGCGGTACTGGGCCCAGTTCGCATTCCAGTTTGCCCACGAACTCGGGCACATCATCTCCCACTACGAGCGCGGGATGGAGAACGGAATCGGGAATGAGAACCGCTGGTTCGATGAGGCCGTCGGCGAGGCCGCGTCGCTGTTTGTGTTGGGACG
>JAYSUV010000050.1:0-20134 GCA_043718945.1 Planctomycetota bacterium | reverse complement strand
TCGCGCCGAGACTCCTGAAACATCGCCGGGAGCCATGTCGACTCGAAGACATCCAGCTGGGGTTGCAGGATCTGTCCATTGACCAGCATGCCCAGGGCCACACTCCCCTGGCAGACGGTGATCTGGCCGGGCCCTTTGACGCACACGACTAAACCGGGAGGCAGAGGGGAGGGCATGAGCCGACCCCCATGAGCGGCTTGCAGCCAGCGGGGCCCGGAATGTACCAGTCCCCAAATCGACAGATCGCCGTTCCGCTGCCAATGCGCTCCGATCAGCGACCGATGGAACTCCGCAGCTGGGGCCAGTCGCCGCAGCTCCTGCTCATCAAATGGTCGACCGGGAGAGAAGAGCATTCGGTGCAGCCCGGTCGGTGGGCTGTCATCCGGGGAGAGCATTTGCGGGGAGCAGGCGAGGATGCGAAACGTCAGCTTGCGCTGCTCTTCGGAGAGCAGGCTAGCTTGGTAGCACGCCGAGAGGAGCTGTTCGAGAACCTCCTGGCGCGGAAGCAAATCCCACCCCGCGTCGGCGTCCCACTTCTCGCTAACGAAGCGTGCGAGATCCTGGGGGTAAAAATGAGGCATCCGTGAGTGACCTTCCATTCCTGGGGAGACGATGGTCTCCCGCGCCCCGTATTGTGGTCAGGTCGAAGGAAATGTGGCCAGAGCAGTTGCGGAAAGACAACGCCGCCTGCCGTTTTTTCACGCCTGCCTGAGAATCAAAACCTATATTGAGGATGGACAACTGTTGCCGAATCGCCACATCCCTCGAACTGTTCCGAGGTGATTTGGCCACCAACTCCGCCCGGCTCTCCCCAGAGACGGACGAAGGCATTCGCCATAACTCGTGTGAGAGTAAGCCCGATGTCACTTCATCGCAAATACACCATTCACAGCCCGCACGACTGGCTGGGCGAATCCCATGTTCGCTGGACCGAGTCGGACGGCCCGACACGCAGTCATTCGTTTGTCGTGTCTGACATCGGAAATTGTCTGTTGCTGAAGCTGTGCGGCTTTGTGGATGATCAGCAGGCCGTCATCGAGGATGTGAGCGAAAATCGGTTGCAACTGAACATTGGGGGATCACCGCTGCGAGCGCTGCTCTCGTCGCAGGCGTGCCCTCTCGATCTGGAAATCCGATTCCGTCCCACTGAGCCTGGACTGAATCCTCAATCCGAGGTCGAAGTGACCATCCGCGACCTCCGCTGGAGTGGCCAAACGAGCCACTTCGAAGCCGCCGCTCGCCGAGTGCTGTGCCAGCTGAAGTATCATCTGATGGCAAGCTACTAGAGCGGGTTCAGATTCCGTCTTCAGTTCGCACAGACAGGAATGTCTGTGCCACTGATCAGTGGGGCAGACATTCCTGTCTGCCTTTCCGGCAAACCAATTCTGAAACTGCTCTCGTGGTCCGCCAAATGCCAGATGCAGGTCACCCACACTCGGGCGAGTGTAGCGACCTGACAGGGCGACGAAGATTAAGGCTGGCTCAAGGCCTCACCTCAAGGGTCGATCAATGCTGGAACAGGAACTCCTTCGAGTTCAGCACTGCCCAGCCGATATCTTCCAGGGCCAGTCGGCGCTGGTCGGCGGGGACGCTGGCGATGTGGGTCTTCGATGTCTGCATTTCGCCGGAACTCGGAGCGCGGGAGACGGCAGCGAGGTACAGCGTCGTGATGATCTCTTCGTCTGTCTTCATGGCGGCGATCATCTGGTTCACACGACCCCCATCGGCCCGCAGCTTGTTATGCACCGTCGGGCCGTTGATCATTTGCAGAGCTTGCGAAAGGTTCGACTCGCTGGAGCGTTCGCACTCACAAGCCATCTCGCGCTGTGGCTGGCCGAAGACCTTCAAGAAATAGTTGTCGGTCGGCGGCTCGGGCAGTTGAGTCGCGCGGGTGCCAGCGGGGACCCCGGCGAAGGTCTCGGGCATGGCGGTCACATCGCTGATGGCATCGAGCAGTTGCTCGGCTCCCAGCATGCGGACGACGGCGTGCGAAGCATAGATCTCGTCGGTCTTGTTCAAGTCGTTGGTCCGCGAGCTGCGCTGGTAAGTGTGGCTGGCCATGATCGTTTTGATGAGCCAGCGGCGGCTGAAGTTGTGCTCGGCGAACTGCTTGGCCAGTTCGGTCAGCAACGGAGTGTTCGAGGCGGGGTTCGAGTCGCGGAAGTCGTCGACCGGCTCGACGATGCCGCGTCCCATCAGGTGGCCCCAGATGCGGTTCGAGACGGCCTTGGCGAAGAACGGATTCTCCGCAGAGGTGAGCCACTCGGCGAACACCTCGCGGCGGTCCTGATCGTTCGGGACTTGCACGTCCCCCTTGAGCAGCAGATGTACTGGCATTGTCTTCCCGGTGCGCGGCTGGGTCACTTCGCCGCCCGCAGCGACGAAGATCACTTCATCATTATCGGTCTGCCCCGGCTTGCGACCGACGCGAGCAAAAGCCGCACCGAGACCGTAATAGTTGTCCTGCGTCCACCGCTCGAACGGGTGGTTGTGGCATTTGGCACACTGAATGCGGATGCCAAGAAACAACTGAGCGGTCGTCTCGACGGCGTCGGTCGGTTCGCGGCTGGCCTTCCAGTAACTGGCCGCCGGGTTCTCGAAGACACTGCCGTTGGCGGTTAGCAGCTCGCGAGCGAACTCATTCATTGGCTGGTCATGGAGGATGCCTTCGTAGATCCAGCGGTCGAACTTGGCGACTCCGGGAGCAGTCAACTTACCGGTGTTGGCCCGCAGCACATCGGCCCACTTGAGGGTCCAGAACGCCGCGTGGTCAGGAGTCTCGATCAGAACGTCGACCAGCTTGGCACGCTTGTCGACAGCTGTGTCATTGAGGAACGCCTGGGCCTCCTCGATCGTCGGCAATCGACCGCAGGTGTCGAGCGTGGCCCGACGGATGTACTCCTCATCGCTGCACAGGTCGGACGGGAGAATCAACAGCTGCTTGAGCTTCTCGTTGACCTTGGCATCAATGAAGTTCAACTCGGGAGAATTGTTCCAGGCGAAGTTCGGTACATCGTCGAGGAAGGTCAGGAACGAGGTCGACATCTTGTCGAGGTAGCGGGCGAGGATGGCGGTTTCGCCGCGACCGACTTTGTCGACGACGCCTTTCTCGTTGACCTTCGCGACGCTCTCGGACGAGGAACTGAACACGGTCAGGGCGGTCACATCGCGGACGGTTCCATCGCTGAACGTGCCCAGCACGACCACCTGCTGGCGGAGTCCCGTGGGCTGGAAGACTCGCTTGTTCGGGAAAACTTCGATCGACTGCAAGTCGGGCTCTTCCGCCGGATCGAGCCGTAGCCCCTCGGCGATCCAGGTGCGGAGCGCGACATGCACTGGATCCCCCTTGTGGATCTTCTGGCCTCCCCCGTGGGCGACCTGCATCAGCGGCTTCTTGAGCAGCAGCGATTCGTCCGGTTGCATCGGGTTCGTGCGACGGCCATAGGCTTCGGTCTTGAGGGTCAGAATGTCGAGCGGCGAATCGTAGCCGCGCAGCGAGAGCCGGAAGCCGCCCTTGCCGGACGGTGACCCGTGACAGGCACCCGCATTGCAACCCGCCTTGGTGAGAGCGGCGAGCGTTTCGGTTTTGAAGCTGATCGGGTCCGGGGTGCCGAAGAGCTTGACGGTCACGTGGGCGCTGATCGATTTGTCGGCGAGTTTGGCGGTGATATCCGCCTCGCCATCGGCGACGGGGTAGGCGATGCCGTTCTCGATCCGCACGATGGCGGGGTTCGAGGACTCGACCGTCACGGTGGTCGTCACGTCGCGCGGGTCATTCGCTCCGAACAGTCCGGTCACTGCGAGTTGTTGCTTCGCTCGCGGTCCAGTGAGGGTGAATGCGGGAGGGGAGAGTTCCAGCTGCTGGGGAACGGCGGTGTCCTGGGCGGAGGCGAAGTTCGCCAAGCACAACACCAGAACGAGGGTAGCGTGGGCTTTAGCCCACGGAATCACAGAGAGACATTCGCGTGGGCTAAAGCCCACGCTACGGATGGGGTGCGTTGGTCGCATGGCTGGCTCCGTTGGTTGTATTCACGTCCACTCTGCACGGTGGACTCACGTCCGCCGGCTCTCTGTCTTCACTCCACGATCACGCCCGCAATCGGAGCTGACACTGTCAGCTTCGCATTCGCGGGCGAGACCGCATTCACTCTCAGTTCAGCTGCGGGGCCGACGGCGGCGTCGGCGGCGGCACTGAGGATCAGGTCTGCTTCGGATTTGTCGGCGGGGATCACGATTTCGGCAGCCGTCAGTCCGGCGGTTGCCTTGTCGAGGGTGAGTTTGATCTCGCCGGTATAGGCCGGGTTTCGGGTGACCGTCACTTTGACGGGGAGCTGGGCTCCCTTGGCGAGCTTGGCCCCAGCTGCCACGGTCACGGTGAACGGGGCGTCGAGCCGGTAGGCGATTCCAGGGGTGTAGGCCGCGGCAACGAAGTTCGCTTTCGGATGGTTGCCGAGCAGCACCAGCGTGAACGGGCCAAGGGGAGCCTGGTCGTTGGCGGTCAATTCCAGAGTGACTTCGTTCTGCCCCTTCTCGATCGGCTTCAGAGCCAAGGTGATTCCGCCGGGCAAAGCGTTTGCGGCTGGCTCGGTCGTCAGGACGATCGGATCGTCGATCCCCTCGCCGCGTTCGGCGATCACCTTGACGGTGGCCTTCAGTTCCTTGCCGAAGACAATCTCGGCGGGCTCAGTCCGCAAGGTTAGCTTGCCAGCCGGGGCCACGCCCAGTGCCATGAAGTGCGTCACCGTCGGCGGCACAAGGCGCGTCGCACTCCACTGGCCACGCAGGGCCTCTTCGACATCCCCGACCGCCTCGAAATCACGGTCGCCGATCTTCGCTTTACCAACCAATTGCACCTGCGACAAGGCACCCGCCGGAGCGTCCTTGGCCGCTGTCACCGTCATCACAGCTGTCGCGATCCCCGGCCCGATGCGGGTGGGGTTTGAGGTCAGTCCTGCTGGGAGGCCAGTCAGTTGTAGGTCAATCACTCCGGCATAGTCGAGACGCACCACCGAGACGGCCAGAGCGGCCGTTCCCCCGGCGGGGACGTTGAGCGTGTCAGCACTGGCGGCGAGCTTGAAGCCCGGCTGGTACTCCTGCACCGCGATCCGGTAGCCGTACTGGTTGCCGCCCCGCTTGTTGAGTTCGCCGACCTCCAGAAAGAAGACGCCGTCAGCAGGGAAGGTATGGTTCAAGCGCCCCTCGGCCTTGCCATCGTCGTCAACCATGGCGACTTGTGCCCCCTTGGCATCCAGAATGCGGAGAACTGTGTCGGTCGGAGCCGCCAGCGAGCGGGTCAGCCCCGTGAACAGGAACCGCTGGCCCGCCTTGGCATCGATCCGGTAGAGATCAATGTCCTTCGGTTTGTCGAGGCGACCACTGATCTGCTGTCCCAGGACGAGCGGCTGGCCCTGTTCGATGGTGTCGTTCGGTTCGGTGTCCAGCACCTCTCCCGTGGTCGTGACCTCGGAATAGGCGAAGGCCGAGGAGACTCCCCCAGTGCGTTTTGAATTCACCAGTGCCCAGCCGGGCGCAGCGTCCGCAGCCGATTCGAGCAGTGCGGGAGCGATGTCCTCGATGCCGATCCCCGCGAACTGCACGCTGGTCTTCTGACCGCGAGCGATCCCGACCGGCAGGGCCATCTGCACGGCTGGGAAGTCGCCGATTCGCAGGCGGTAGCGGTGATTGCCGCTTCCGGCGTAGCGGATGTCGCGGACCTCGACGATGTAGTTCCCGGCCTCGGGGGCCTTGAACGCGATCTGCGGGTCGGAGCTGAGCCCCTCGGCATCGTCGCTGTAGAGGATCTCGCGGCCATTTTCCGTATAGATATAGAGACTGGCATCGAGCGGTGACCCGAGTCGCCGGGACAGAACTTCGAGGGTGATCCGCTGGTCCTTGTCGGCCTTGAACTTAAAGAAGTCGCGGGTCAGGTTGTCGACCACCCCATCAATGGCACACGGGATCGCAATCTCTTGTGGAGTCTTCAGCGCCCCGTTCCCAGCCGCTTCGGCCACGGTCGGCAAGTCATCCACGCAGAACAGCTTCAGATTACTGACCCCGCGGGGCGAGAAGACCCGCACCGCGTGAATCCCGATCGGGGCCGTCGGCAGCACGGTCAGATCGAAGAAGACCTGACCCGGTTCCGTACCGTTCTTGTCACGGGTCGTCAACGCGGAACTGCAGGGGATCGTCGTCCAGAGTCCCGTCACGCCATCGAGAGCGCCGCCCTGGACCGTGATCGTGGCGACCTTGCCCGGTTCGACGGCTCCGGGGGAGATGTTGGTGATCTGAGGAGCCTGAGCCAGCGCACTGACACTCAACATTCCCACGGACAGGGCCGCCAGAAGGAACTTCTCGACCAATCGGCGATCAGGCCAAAGGAGCGGTACATTCATGCGGGCAGGCCAATCTGGAGGGGAGGACAGGCAGGTGAATTGAAGCAAGACGCATCAACCCATCCAGATACACTAGTCGGTTCCTGGACCGTGGGGAAGCCATCCTGAGAAAATGGATCGATCCGAAAAACTCTTCTTGCTTGGCAAACCTGACCGCCAGGCCGGGTCGGTCTGATTCGTCCAATTGCACGGGTTGTGCCACCGCCGGTTCAACACACCACGGCGGGCAACTCTTTTCGTTGGAATTAAGCAGTTTTACACGCGATTCCGAGATTTCGGGCGATGTCTGACACGAAGACTCGCGATTGAAATGGGGGGGGGGACCGTCCGGGGACCGAGGTGAGTCGCCGCGAATGTCGGTCACCAGGCTCACTCCAGTTCACTCAGAAAACGTTTGAGCTCCTCGAACGCGTGCGTATCTCCCTGCTGTTGGGCGACAGCGATGCCCTGTTGAAAAGCGGCTCGCGCGGCTTCGATGCGATCGAGGCGAGTGTATTGCTGCCCCGCCATCAAGAATGCGGGAACATAAGGGCTGGGGTCATTCATCAAGCTGTTCAACAAGGACACACTCTGGTCGTGGTCCCCTGCTTTGTCCAACTCCAGCGCCAACATGTAGCGTAATAGCTGGTCGTGGGGCTCGTCGGCCAGCATCGCTTCCAGCTTCTCTCGGCGCGTCATGGGATTCCTTCAGAAGATCGGAGTGGGACATCGGTGGATCATCTCACAGAGTAGCATAAATTCCACGACTTTTGCTCTCTCGGACACCTTGACGACCAGCAGGCCTGGTCCTCTCGAACCCGATGGATCAACCGCTCACCGAACATGGAAAGAGGAACCCGCTGAAACCCGAGTTACGGGCTGAGAACGGCCTCGAATGGATCACTGATGCCAGGTTGCATGGGGAGGACACAGAAGTCGGCTCGCATCCCGGGAGCGATCTGACCGATGGTCTTTCCCAGACCCAGTGCCTCGGCTCCGTCGCGTGTGGCCATCTCCAACAGGGTCGAGGGAGCGATCTCTGGATGAAGCTGCGCGACATGCCGGACCTCGGCGAGCAGGCTCAGGTCGGGGTTGCTCGCCCGGCTGTCGGTGCCGAGGGCGACGCGGATGCCTCGTTTTCGCAATGCCGCGAGAGGATAGGGCTCATGTTGGAAGTAGCTGTGAGTTCGCGGGCAGTAGACGACGCTGAACTGGTCTTTCCCGCCGAGAAAGTCCAGCTCAACCGAGGTGAGGTAGTTCCCGTGGATCACGAGTACACGGGCTAGGACGGAGAGTTGTTGCAGGACTTCCAACGGTGATGGAAATGCGGCTCGCTGTCCCGGCGTCCACAGACCCCACTCGGTGAAGAGTTCCGCGAGTGGGCCGGTTCCGGCGGCGAGGAGTTCTAACTCCTCACGAGTTTCCGCGAGGTGCATCGCCACCGGAACGCCTCCCGCCTGAGCGAGACTGACGGCTTCCGCAAAGAGTTCGCTACTGATGCTATAGGGAGCATGCGGGCTGAGGCCAGCAGTCCAGTGGGGTTGCCAGTCACTCGCGGGAGCTTCGCCCTCTCCCGGTTGCGTGGCTCCGACGATCAAATGCCGACACGCATCCGCGATCTGAGGCTGAATGGCCTCGGGCTTCATCCCGAGGAGTTCATCAAAGACCACCAGCTGCGGCTTCCTCGTCGTCCGACCGGAGAGGTCGACCTCGGACGCATCGAGTGCGGTGGGGGCATCCCAGTATCGAGTGGAAATCTCTCCCAGCGTCGTCACCCCCGCACGGGCCGACTCGGCGAGTCCGACTTCGATCGCCTCATTCGCGGACGCCACCGATTGCCCCTCCCGCCACCGGACCACTTGGCGAATCCAGCTGGCAAAAGTCTTGTCATACGGCAACGGGGTAGGGAGATTGCTGAACTCCAGATGCGTGTGAGCGTTCACCAGACCGGGGAGGATGATCTGGTCACCGAGGTCGATCTCACCAGCGACCGGCTCTGTTCCGATGGCGATGATCTGTCGACCAGCCACCGTCACACGGCCCCCCTCGATCCAGCGCCCCGCAGCCCAGATCCAGCGGGCGCGGTAGGTCTTCGGTGGAGGAAAAACGCTGTTCATAGAGGAGGATTCTCTGGCCAGCCCGCAGCGCCAGCCAGGGGAGTTGCAGGCGGGTCAATCTCAATCTAACGCTTCTCCACGGCGGCCTTCACACACCGAAACCCGACCGCATCATCCTTCCCCCCCTTGGCGAACTTCTTCCGCGAGGCACTCGCCAGCTGCGGATGGGTGTCCTTCCACGACCCGCTGCGCATCACAACCGCGCCCTCCGGATCGGCCTTCTTTCCATCCGCATAGTCGGGCGTCCAAGGGTCGCTACAGATCTCCGACAGATACCCATGCATGTCGTACAGCCCCCACGGATTGGGAGCCAGCGCCCCGACCGGCGGATCGTTCCCGGCGGCATTGCCGTGGTGCCAGCCGTACTTGTCGAGCAGTGTGGCTTTGGGGTCCATGTCGCCATCGGCCTGAGCCTTGTCCCCAAAGCTGTACCGTGTCGTGGTGCCCGCACGGCAGCAGTACTCCCATTCGATCTCGGTGGGGAGACGGATTTCTTCGTTCGCGGCGATGAGCTTCCGTTCCTGGAGCAACTTCGTGATCTTGCCGCAGAACTCGGTGGCCTCCGCGGGAGTCAGCATTTCAACCGAGTTGCGCGGCCCCTTCCACTTGCTCGGGTTCACTCCCATGACCTGCTGGTACAGGTTCTGGGGGACTTCATACTTCGACATGGAGAAGGCACCGGTCAGCTGTACTTCATGAACCGGTTGCGTACTGGCGTCGTCAGCTGCCCCCATGGAGAAGGTCGCGGGAAAGGCTCCCTGACCCGGGGTGATTGCCACGAGTTCGCTGGCAAAGAGCTCCGGCGGGTCTGCCGCCTCCTTGGACAGTTTCGTCTCATCGGCCCGTAGGCTCGCACCGCTGCACAGAACGATTCCGAGGAGCCAGCAAGTCAGTCGTCGCATGAGAGTCTCTTTCGTGTTCGAATGTATGCGCGTTGGCGAGCGGGGTGGCTTCAGCCCCCTGAGTTCTGATCTCGGTACGATCTCAACATCAGCCCAGTCCCAGCTGCCAGCAGCACGAAGATCCCCAGCAGGTGCGACACTTTCATCGTGATGAGGAACTGCATCCGACTGAGGATCTCGACCACGATGATGGCGATTCCCAGATACATGAGCGTCCAGCCCCAGCGCTGCCGGGAGTCGTAGAACAGAGCGGTGACCCCGATGAAGAACGGCACGAACACCAACCCCGATGAGGTTCGACTTCCGAGCAACCCGCCAAACATCCCATTCACGCCGCCCGCGATCATCCCGATGCCGCTGGTCACGACGACGGAATCGAGAAATAGATACACCGCGAGTCCGGAGAGCACGAAGCCGACCGCGAACTCTCCGATCCCGCCGGGAGTGCCTCCTGAACCACGCATTGCCGCCTCCGGATGAGAGCCTCTCGATGGAGAGGACGTTCAGTCAGCACTCTACTCCACCGTGAACTCACGATGCCATCCAGAGGCCGTACCCGCCCAATCGATCAGCTAAACGGTTCTCTTCGTCCTGAGCTTCACTGTTCATCCAGCGGCACGATGGCCAGACTGCGACAGGTCTGGGATGATCTCCTTTTCTCAGCCCACACCTTCCCAGCCTCATGGCCGATCGATCGTGACCACACCGGCAGTTTCCACTCCTCCCTCCGAGAATCTCAGCCTCCACGAGATGCTGCAGATTATGGATGTCGCTCGCGCCATCCGGGACGAGCAGCTGACCGTCGAGCAGCAGTTCCAGATCGAAGAGACGCGGGCCAAGATTCGTGAACGGTTGATCGCCTCGGCCCAGGTTGCCGGGGACAACGTCACCGCTGCTGAGGTCGATGTGGCGATTCAGCTGTATTTCGACAATCTCAATGTGTATCGCGATCCCCCGTGGGGGTTTCAGCGTCTGCTGGCTCAGTTGTATGTATGGCGGGTGCGGTTGGTCAGTGCGCTGGCGGGCGTGGGAGCCATCGGGCTTGGTGTGTGGCTGGCGTTCTTCAACGCGTCGATGCCGTGGTCGACGACGAATCGGGCCGCTCAAACTGTCCGTCTGGCGGAGCAGGAGGCCCGCAGCGTCCTTGATCGGCTGAATGGCTTTGCGAAGAAAGACGAAGCGGCCACACGGGCGATCGACGAACTCACCAAAGAGTTCCGCAACGCCGAGGCCACCGATCACGTCGCTACGATTCAGCAGTCACAGCAACGAATGACCGAACTTCTGGCTTCACTCGAGGAGCAGTACGAACTTCAAATCGTGACGGGAGCGGGACGCTACAGTCTCGTGATGAAGGAATGGACACTGGGAGAGAACTCGCTGGGGTACTACGCGATTGTGGAGGCCCGCTCCCGCGACGGTCGCATTCTGTCCCGGACCATCAAGGACGCCGAGACGGGCGAGTCACGGTCCGTTTCGCAGTGGGGTGAGCAGATCCCGAAAGAAGTCTACGACCGGCTGCGGGCTGACAAGGCGTCCGATGGTGTTCTGAACGAAACCCGTTTCGCAGAGAAGAAACGCGGGTCGTTGAATGAGCAAGTATGGCTCCCTGGCTCCGATGGCCAACCCGTGAAACGCGGCATGCAGATCACCGACTGGGACCGCTCGTAATACAGTTTTCATTCCGTCCCTACTCCCTACTCCCGACTCCCCATGATCGATCCCCAGTGGGTGGCCCGCCTCGCCGATTTTCGCCCCGCGTGGTGGCTACCCGGGGGGCACGCGCAGACGCTTTCGGCGGCGTTCTGGAAAGGGCCACAACCTCTTGAACAAGGGCTCGCCCGGCGCATCGAACTCTCGGATGGGGATGCACTCATTGCGATGGATGACCGGCTTCCGCAGTGGAAGGCCGGTGACCCGGCGATCCTGATGATGCACGGGCTGGGTGGTTCGGCCCGCAATCCGTTCCTGGTGCGGGTGACAGCCAAGCTGTTGCAGCGCGGCGTGCGTGTCTTTCGCCTGAACCTGCGCGGCTGCGGTGCTGGTGCGGGGCTGGCTCGACTGCCTTATAACGCGGGGAGGTCGGGGGATCTCAAGGCGGCTGTGGCTGCGGTGATCGAGTGGTGCCGCGAGCCAGTTGTAGAACGGACGCCCACGTCCGTTCCGCCCGGACCTGGGGGTCCAGGCTACGGAACCACAACCGAATCCTCGCTGACCCTGTTCGGCATGTCGCTCAGCGCGAACTTGCTGCTCAAGTATCTCGGCGAAGAGGGCTCGCACGTCCCCACCGAGGTCCACCGGGCAATCGCGATTAACCCGCCGATCGACCTCGCCCGTAGCGTCCGAACGCTCGAGCGTCCGCTGAATCGCGGCTATGACCAGCACTTCGTCAAGGCGCTGATCGATCACGTGCAACGGCAGTCGACCCACCGACCCGACTTCGCCGCGCTGCCCGTCCCACTGCCTCGCACGCTGTTCGACTTTGACGACCGCTTCACTGCGACTCACGGCGGTTACCCCGACGCTGCCGCTTACTACACAGCTGCGAGCGCTCAGTCGCGCATCCCTCACATCCATGTCCCGACCCTCATCCTGACAGCTGCGGATGACCCGCTGGTTCCCGTGGAGATGTTTCAAGAGCAGCGGGCGAATTGGCCCGAGACCGTCCAACTCGCGATCACTCCCGGCGGCGGGCACCTCGGGTACGTGGGGCACGGACACGCCGACTCCGACACCCGCTGGCTCGACTGGCGGATCGTGGAGTTCGTGACAGACGGTTGGGCGGGCTGATTCTGGCGACTCACTTGAACCAACCGACCGATGAAGGTCTCACGCGGTATCAATGCGGATTTCGTACTTGGCCTTCTCCACCTCTTCGACCCACTTCTCGAACGAGGGGCGTTGAGCAGAATCAGGTTGTTTCAGAAGATCCTTCAGTTTGAGGAACTCCCCATTCGTGAGGAAGATCAGTTCACCGGCTCGGTTCAAGTACGTTCCGGTGCGGAGGACGACATCCCAGCGGGGATCAGCCGATGTGATCGCGGGAACCGGAGCGATGTCGTATCGGTCGGCATTGTCGTACCTCGGAATTTCGAGCACCGTGTCATTCGGGCCGAAGGTGACCTGATATCCATCGTGAATTTTCAGCGGTTCCATCAACTCACAGTTTGTGGCCAAGTCCCAGAGATGGGCGGTGACAGCTGTAGTGGCGAACTGCGGACTTCGAGTGGTGGTCGTCAGCAATAACGTGCCGGAGGAATTGAGTTCGGCATAGGAGACTCGCTGATTGTGCGAGAACATGGCTGTGAGATTCTGCGTGGTGAGATAGTTCCACTGGAGAGCATACCCCACCCCCGGTGCTTCCCCGGACTCTCCCCCCCATTCCAGGATTGCCTGGTCGTTGTTGGTAAAACGCACGCCAGACACTGGGCGATAGCGTGGGACGATGCGATACCCCATGTCGGTAATCACGACTCGGTCACGCACCACCTTGGCCGATCGAGAATTGTCCGCAGACTTGATTTCCTCAAATCGGGCTGGCTCACTGGCGGGCTTGGGAACAGAGGTATGGAGTGACGACGGAGTCTGGATCTGCCAATGCTGTACCCGCAGGTCTTCGCCCCACACCAAAAACCCTTGATCTTCATGGCCCCACTTGGCTCCCCGCAGTGCCTTGGGGTATTTCAGTGGTGCCGTGATCGGCAGGCCGGTGGCTGTGTCCCAGACCCGAACGGTTCCTGCAGGATTCGCCCCGGCCCCGGTCGGTTGATACCCCAGAGGAACATTGTCGGCAGTCCAGACGAGCAACTTCGATCCCTCCGAGGAGAACTTGGCTTCTTGAATTCTCTGAGAATGCGAGAGTGTCATGACCGGACTCGGGTCAGAGGAGGCAAACTGCTTCAGCGTTCCCAGTGAGAGAACCGGGGCCTCGCCCCTGGTCCAGACCGCGAGTTGGGAGTCCTCTGAGATCGCGACTCCATCAATCGGGCCGGGGCAATACACGGATGTCGGAGCAATCCCAAACACGTCATGGCTGGCCTGGGATGATCTCCAGGTCCAGATTCGCTCGGCATCCGAATCCCAGAGGCAGAACATGAAGGTGGGTTCGGAGGACTCTTTGACAGGATTCCGAACTCGTGAATACGTCCAACCGTAGCGGCCCAGATGGTACTCCATGTCGTCCACACGACATTGAATCTCCAGCGGCCTGCCCGATTTCCCGTTGATGTAGAACGCCTTGGCAAACGGTTGCGACTCGGCTGGGCTGGCACCGGGTTGTTGTTCCAGAATCCAGAGCATCAAGTCAGCGGTTCCACTCAGGAACTGCGAATGGAGGTTCTTGTCGGAGATACGTGGCCCCAAGGCATCCAACGGGGCGGAAGTCCATGCCGCATCGGGCGTCGCACCCGGGGACCAAAGAATCGGCACTTGCCCATCGATCCAGGTGAGGGCTCGTTGTCCGGAATCCGAGATCATCGCCAGATCGACGGAAACATTGGCAACGAGTGGAATCGTTCGACCACTCTCCAGGTCATGCACCGTCGCACCGCTCTGCCCCCAAGTCACGACGTGCCTCGCATCAGGAGAGACCTGGCTTCGTACTTGACTCGCAAACGGAGGCGGTGGTGCCCCCCCCTCGAAATGCTCCTGTGTTACCGTCGATTCCCCCACCAGCACCAGTCGCTGCGCCGTCGGAGAGATGTAACACTTTTCGAAATCCTCCGTCATCTCCAGCGTGTGTCCGTATGCAATCCCTTCGCCGGACTTGGACTGACGAAACAGCATAATGGCTGGGTTGGAAATTCCCCCTGTGGCGGCGCAGATCGACTCATCATCCAAGATCCACGCTTCGTGAGTCATGTTCGTCGTGTCCATCGTAGCCGCCAGCGTCAAACCCGAGATCGCCTTTCCAGCGGCAAACCTCAGCCGCTCTGCCTGCTGGGGGTCGTCCTTGGCCGCTGCAACAGCGGCAGAGGCGAAATGGTGGGCGGCTTTGACGAATTCATGGTCCTGATCACGCGCACTGACCGCTTGAGTGCGTTCGCTTCTGGCCAGTTCCCGGCGGGCACTGGCGGCCTGCTTGTCGGCGTCAGCTTGGGCGAGTTGTGCCTTCGCGGTCTCTTGCTTGGCTAAGACGGTCTTTTCGTCCGCCACCTTCTTCTGGATGACCGCCTCACCCCACTGGACATAGGCAAAGCCACCGGCATTCGCAATCACCACCACAGCTGCCACGCCCAGCCCCTTGAGTATCTGTCGCCAGCGGCGGTTCGAGGCTCGCTCTTCTCGACTCGCTTGGACCAGTCGCTGTTCATCGGCGGACCAGCTGCGAGTGCCTTCGAGAGCGGCTTCGACTTCTTTGAGGTCTTTGGCGTCGAGGGAGATGCCGGTCTTGCCATCGAGCCAGTCGACCATGCGGTTGTCGAGGATGCGCCGCGAGCGCTGGCCGGGGAGGTCGGACTCCTCGTGGCGGGCGCGGATCAGCGGGGCGAGGGTGTCGTGCAACAGACGCGAGCTGCGCGCTGTCTCTGCACCCTCTCCCCCACGAGCGACTTTGAGTTCCGGGTGGACGTGGCTGGGGGGGAGAGGGCCGGGGTGAGGGGGTTGAGCGGGAGCGGCTGGCCCCCTCACGCTAGCCCTCTCCCCCGCATTCAAGTCTTTCCCGCTGGCATGATCGATCGCGGGGGAGAGGGGACCGGAACTCCCCAGAGTCGACACTCCCACTGTCCCCGAGAACGTCAACAGATACAGTTCCTCGCACAGCGCGAGCGTTTGGCTCAACAGTCCCGACTTCGACTGCTGTAAGTAAGTCTGCTCCAGCAGCGACAGCGAGTGTTCCGCCGATGTCCCGATGGCCGTTGTGTGGAACTCCAGCAGATCGAGCAGGAACCCACTGTCGACGGCACGCGGCAGTTGCACGCGAATCTGATCCGTCTGCTGCCGCAGAAAGTCATCCAGCAGAATCCCGTTGCGGTGCAGTGACTGATACAGCTCCGTGTCGAACGTCGGCTGTTCGCGGTTGCGGCGGATGGCTTCCGACCACATGCGCGTCAGCAAGATTTGTAGAGTGGGCGCGACTGGCGTATCGGGGTCGGCCAGCAGATCGTCGGCGATCACCTCGGGGAGCCCGTCTTCGATCTTCAACTGATACTGACTCGCGAGTCGCAAGTCATCCACCGGTCCGGTGATCGCCTCAATCACTCCGTCGCGGCTGAGACGTTCGAGGAAGATCCGCGAGCGCGGCACCTGCGCATCGGCCAGCAACTCATCAATCTCGGCGAACCATTCCTTACGGAACCCGAGGATCAGCTTCCCCTGCGGCCGATGATCCGGAGCCGAGAAAATTCGTCGCAGCAGTTGTGCGAACTCGGCGAGTTCGTGGGGCTGACTCGCATGCGGCTTGGTGAAGACCTCCTCGACTTGGTCGAGGACGATGACCAGCGGGCGACCGAGTTGCTTCTCGGCGGCGATCCAGGCATCGCGGCGGGAGATCTGTTGAACCTCTTTGGGAAACGCAGAACGCAAGGTCTCGCCCAGTCCGAGTGCTGGGTCGCGGCGGACGTACCGCACCTCGTTCTTCCCGGCCAGTCGCGGGATCAGCCCGGCATCGAGCAGTGATGATTTGCCAACACCCGACGGTCCATAGAACAAGACGACCGGAGCAGCATCACTCGCGGTCACGCGCTGGTACAGCTCGCGGATCTCATGGCCTCGCCCAAAGAAGACCTCGGCATGCTCGGCCTCGAATCGGTACAGGTGGCGATAGGGCGACTCGGGCAGGTCACGCTGCGGGACAGGAGGCAAGCCGAACAACGGATCGCCCGCCGCCTCGGGTAGGCTCCACTGCGCCACGCGCTCGGCACCCGGTTTGAACTTCAGCAGCCACGGCCAGCGACCGGCATCGTGCGCGACTTCCTCCTGCCCATCAACCGGAACCAACAGCCGATCGATCGAGCCTCCGCTGGCCGCTTGGGCTGAACCGACCGCCTCGGAGTACGCCGATTGCAGTGGAGCCCCGGTGACGATTCCCTTGTAGAACCGGGCGGAGAAGTCGGTCGCCACTCCATCATCGATCGCCTGTGTCGTCGCGATCACGCACCCAACCCCGGCGTTCAGCAGATCCTCGGCCTGTCGCTCCGTGGAACACCCATTCAAGAAGACCAGCTGTAATCCCTGCTGTTGCCCGAGAAACGAAGCTAGCCCTTTCGCTCCGACGCGGTGGACCCCTCCGGTCGAGGATTCCAAGAGCAACTGAAATCCATTGGCATGCCCGGCGTAGTGAAAGACGACGATGCGGTCACGATACGTTTGAAAGGCACTCAGGATCTCATCCAGCGTGGCACTAGGTAATAACACCAAGGGACACAGCGATTGAGCCGGAGACAGGACCGATTGAATCCGCTTGGCTTCTTCCGACAGATTGCGAAGGAAACGGGTCTGGTCGCTGCGATCATTGGCAAACGCAGCGAGGATCACCGGGCCATCTGAAGTGACAGGCATAAATAACCTTGACTGTGGTGGGAGTTACGTTTGTCCTGATTCCAAACGCGAATGAGTTGGGACAATTCGACGAGATACGGATTAGCGAAATCCCGAATTCGAGATGAGACGAGTATGCCAGATTGCGAGGGGCGTCGCGAGCCACCCACGTCAATCCTGACGGGGGAGGCATTTGCCAACTGGCGGTCTCCGGCCCCCTCTCCCCTGCGAGCGACGTGGCTTTCACCTGGTGCATGTTGCGGGGGAGAAGGTGAGGGAGAGGGGGCCATCTCGCTCGCTCAGGCCTCCTCACCCCGGCCCTCTCCCCCACAGCGGAGTCCTCTCCGCAAGCAGTACCGATTGTGGGGGAGAGGGAGCAGAGAGGGCGGAGTACCGCCAGTTGGCGAATGCACCCGGACGGGGGCACCGCAGAGACTTGAAGCTCCGAACGCGCGTTCCGGACGGCCTCCCGTTGACGGTCAGTTCTGCACTGGTACGATACGACTCTGCTCATTGCAGTGAGGAGTCCCCTGCATTCGAGACCCATGCCGGGTTCGGAATGCACGATTCACCGAACTCCAGAATCAACCCTTGCTCTGCTTCACTCTGACCGTCGGCCCAGATCTCTTCCGATGTCGCTTCCCCACCTCGACCAGCTTGTCGACCAGATCATCCGGCTGCGTCTGGCATCGCCCGAGGTGGTCAAGGGTATCCGGGCTCAGTTGGCGTCTCCGTCAGTCGAGTCGCTGTTTGATCAGCTGGTGAAGCAACAGGCTCTGACCGAGTTTCAGGCGGAGCGGCTGCGCAACGGAGATCCCGAAGGGCTGGTCCTCGGTGATTGCAAATTGATGTACCGCGTCGCGTCCGGCAGCTTTGCCCGCTTCTATCGCGGGGAGAGCGTCACCACAGGGAAGCAGCTGGGGATCAAGGTGCTACGGGATCGCTGGTCCAACGACTCTGATTTTATCAGCCTGTTCCGCCGGGAAGGGGAGATCGGCAAGCGACTGCAACACCCGAACATTGTCCCCATCTATGACGTGGGATCGGACGGGAAATTCCACTTCTTATTGATGGAGTTCGTCGAGGGTGGGAACCTGCGAGACTTCCTAAAGATCCGAAAGAAGTTCTCCCCATCGGAAACGCTTCGTTTCGCAGCTGACATTCTGAAGGGACTGGAATACGCCCTGCGGCAGGGGATTACGCACCGCGATCTGAAGATGACTAACGTGCTGATGAGCAGTACGGGGGTGTCCAAACTGATCGACTTCGGACTGGCTGCGGACGACCAGATGATTTCGCGGATCGGGGGGGGCGCTCTGCAGAATGCTTTGGAATACTCAACATTGGAGAAGAACACCGGGGCTCCGAAGAACGACCCGCGGAGCGACCTGTATTTCATGGGGGGGATCCTGTTTGAGCTGCTCACCGGGCAGCCGCCTTACGCTCGCACCCGCGATCGGGATGAACGGAAATCGTTCCAGAGATATCGGGATATTCCTCCCGTGGAGACGATCGACCCTGCGTTGCCCCGCGCGGTGGCTGCGATCGTCAACCGGTTGATGGACATTGATCCTTTGCATCGGTTCCAGACCCCGACAGAGGTTCTGGGTGAAGTCCAGCGGATATTGCAGACCCTGGGCGGAAACGCACGCGAGGAGCCCGGCAAGCCGACGGTCTTATGCCTGGAGAGCCGCCCCAAGCATCAGGACTTCTTTCGTGATTACCTCGCATCGCGAGGATTCCAGGTCGTTATCATCAGCGACCCGCAGCGGGCCCTGAAACGTATCACGGACCAGCCGCCAGAATGCCTGCTGGTCCTCGGGGAAACCGTGGGCGACAGCGTGGCCGAGTTTTTCACCCAGGCGATTCGTGCGGGGCGTGATTCGAAAATGGCGGGGGTCGTCGTCCTCGCCGAAACGCAGAAACATCTCGCGAATGCGATCAGTGTGCCTCCCGGGCGCGCCCGCGTACTGCATCAGCCGGTCAACCTGCGCGATGTGCGGAGGGAGATCGAACTCGCGATCGAGGCTCGGTCTCGGTCTTTGTGAGCGGCACGACGATTATTGGTCGTACCTGACCGAAAACTCATTAAGCGGCTGCGAACGGTCGGCGGGTTTCCTAGAATACCCGGTCACTGTTGTTTGCTGTGGCCTCCCAGGTGTCCCGCATGGATTTCATTCGCTTCTGCATCGAAAACCCCGTCAAGGTGACGGTCTGCGTCCTGCTGTCACTCTTGTTCGGCATGGTGTCGCTGATGGCGACGCCGGTCCAGCTGACGCCCGATGTCTCTGAACCGGAGGTGACTGTCACCACCGTCTGGCCTGGTGCCAGTGCGCAGGAAGTCGAACGCGAGATCACAGTCGAGCAGGAAGAGCAGCTCAAAAGCGTTGAAGGACTGCGGGAGTTTAAGAGCGAAAGCCGCGACGGCTCTTCGACGATTACGTTGCGATTCCCGGTCGGGACGCCGCTGGCGGACGCCCGCGCGCGGATCAATGACAAGCTGAACCTGGTGGCGAAGTACCCGGTCGATGCCCGCGAGCCCACGATCAGCGAAGGAGCCGCGAACACCGAGTTCGTCTGCTGGATCATCCTCAAGCCGCTGCCGCCTACCCGCCAAGAACTGGCGTCGTTCGTCGAGGTCCACCCGGAGTTGCAGGAACCGCTGAAGCAATATCTCGATGGCAGTCGACCGATTGATCTCGGTCGGCTGACCGGGCTGCAGCTGAAGTATCCAGTGATTGAGGAGTTATTGCGGGGACGGGCGAACCCGACTCGCATGCGGAAATTCACGGAGGACTTCATCGAGGCTCGCTTCGAGCGCGTGCCGGGGATCGCCGCCTCGAACGTCATCGGCGGTCAAGAGGAGGAGTTTCGCGTGGTCGTCGATCCCGCCAAGCTCGCCGCGCATCATATGACGGTAGCCGACCTGCAACGAGCACTCCGCGAGCAGAACACGAACGTCTCGGCGGGTGACATCTGGGAAGGCAAGCAACGCAACATCGTCCGCACCCTCGGCCAGTTCGACACCGCCGAGAAGGTCGCCGACGCCATCGTCGGTATTCGCGACAATGCCCCGGTGCGAGTCCGCGACATTGGCACGGTCGGCATCGACTACAAGAAACCCGACGGTGACGTGCGGCAAAAGGGCGTCAGCGGGTTGGCCATCAATTGCCAGCAGGCCCCCAATACCAACGTCCTCGAAATCATGGGCCCCCCGCGTGGTGAACTCGACCTCGACCGCGATGGGAAGATCACCGAATTCGAACTC
>JAYSUV010000490.1:0-10450 GCA_043718945.1 Planctomycetota bacterium | reverse complement strand
GCCACACCGCCGGAGAGCTTGGCGATCCGCTCTTCGAGCTTTTCGCGATCGTAATCGCTGGAGCTGGCGTCGAGTTCCCGCTTGATCTGCTCGATGCGGGACTTGATGTCCGCGCTCTTGCCAGCCCCTTCGATGATCGTCGTGTTGTCCTTATCGACGACCAGCTTCTTGGCCCGGCCGAGGTCGCTCAACTGGACGTTTTCCAGCTTCACGCCGAGGTCTTCGAAGATCGCCTGGCCACCGCACATGATGGCCACATCTTGCAGGAGCGCCTTGCGGCGATCGCCGTAGCCGGGAGCCTTCACAGCGACACAGCGGAACACGCCCCGCATCTTGTTGATGACGAGGGTGGCGAGCGCTTCGCCTTCGACCTCTTCCGCGATGATCAACAGCGGCTTGCCGGAGTTGACGACCTTTTCGAGGACGGGAACAAGATCCTTGATGTTGGTGATCTTCTTCTCGTGGATCAGCACGTAGCAGTCTTCAAAGACGCACTCCATGCTGGCCGTGTCAGTGACGAAGTACGGCGACAGGTAGCCGCGGTCGAACTGCATCCCTTCCACGACGTTGAATTCCGTCTGCAGGCTCTTGCCTTCTTCGACGGTGATGACGCCGTCCTTGCCGACTTGTTCCATGGCGTCGGCCAGGATCTTGCCGATCGTGTCATCGCCATTGGCCGCCACGGTGCCGACTTGGGCAATGGCCTTCTTATCCTTGCAGGGGATGGCCATCGACTTCAGCTTGTCGATGATGTCGGTGACAGCCTTTTCCATGCCGCGCTTCATCTCGAGCGGGCTAACTCCGGCGACGACCGACTTCAGACCTTCGACGAAGATGGCTTCGGCCATGATCGTGGCGGTGGTGGTGCCGTCTCCGGCGTTGTCGGAAGTCTTGCTGGCGACTTCCTTGACCATGCTGGCACCCATGTTTTCGAACGTATCACTGAGTTCGATTTCACGGGCCACGGTCACGCCGTCTTTGGTCACGGTCGGAGAGCCGAAGCTCTTCTCGATGATGACATTCCGGCCCTTGGGACCGAGAGTCACTCGGACAGCCCGGGCCAGCTTGCTGACGCCCCGCCGCATCGCTTCTTGAGCTTCCTGGTCGAAAGCAATCATCTTCGCGCCCATGGGCGTTTCTCCAGAGTGAGTGTGTTGTGAGTGTGTTGTGGAAGCCCAAGGGTTGCAACCCCTAGGCTTTCTGGTGTGTGGCAGTTAGTACACCGCGAGGATGTCGCTCTCGCGGAGGAGCAGATACTCCTCTTCGCCGATCTTGATCTCGTCGCCCGCATAGGACGAGAAGATCACTTTGTCGCCTTCTTTAACGGTCAGAGCGATCCGTGCTCCGTCGCGACGGACGTGGCCATCGCCCACGGCAATGACTTCGCCCTTCTGAGGCTTGTCCTTCGCCGAATCGGGCAGAACAATCCCGCCCGCCGTCTTCGATTCGGCTTCCTGCCGCTTGAGGACCACCTTGTCTCCGAGTGGCACAATCTTGATCCCGCCGCTCGACTTGGCCTTCTTCGACATGTTCTCACTACTCCACAGCAGGCTGATCCATGGATCTGGGTAGGATCTCTCCCACTCAGTCCACGGACGTGATGTTTCCAGCTTTGGAGAGAGCGAATTGTGTTCCAATTCACGTATTGTACGTTAAGTGTTATCAGCAAAACAGGTTAGGACGAACCGTTCGATGGCCCTTGGGCAGTTTTTGGCGGTTCGTCGATCATCCCGGCTGAACAGTCACTGTCAAAATGGCATCGCTGCTTGCCGGGGATAACGACTCGCGGCTCCGTCGGCGACATCTGATCACAGATCCCCTCTGTGGAGCGGCGAATGGCTCTCTCCGTCGGTTGCGACGGAAGGCCCGGGCTGAGATATTCCAGAGGACATGAAGTACACGTAGGACAGACCGGCGATGAAAACTCTGATTCTCATGCGGCATGCCAAGGCGACTTGGGATCACGACCAGTGGCCCGACTTTGAACGCCCGCTGAATCCAGCCGGGGAGGCCGATGCCCCGCGCGTGGGGCGACGTCTGGTCAAGGAGGATTTCCTGCCCGATGTGATCCTCTGTTCCAGTGCCCGCCGAACGATGCAGACAGCCGATCTGGTGGCCTCGGAACTTCGCATCCCCGACCGGATTCAGCACAAGCCGGAACTGTACCTCTGCCCGGTCTCGGTCTGGGAGGACTTGGTCCATCGACTTCCGGAAGCCTGGAACTGCGTCCTCTGTATTGGACACAACAACGGGTTGGAAGATTTGATCTCTCACCTGCAGCGTCGCCGGACTCCGCTACCGACAGCGGGAGTTGCCGTCATCGAGCTGCCTCAGTGGACCGGTTTCGACCGCTCGATCCAGCCGGACCACATCGAGGTCTGGCACCCGGAGGGCTGATGGCCGGAGGGCCAGAGGGCGGATGGCTTATGGCTGATGGCTGATGGCCAGATGAATTTTCTGGCCATCAGCCATCCGCCATCAGCCATCCCACGAAACAACCCGCGACCTGACTGCAGGACGCGGGCTGTGTGGAACTCAATTCTCTCGTCTCGCAGCCGAACTGGCTGCAAGGCGGGGACTACTCGTCCTTCTTGGCTGCCGCTGGCCGAGCCTTGGGAGCTGGCTTGGTGGTGCTGGCGGACGCCTGCCGAACCGTGCCTTCTCCAGCTGCCGGGGCGGCTGGTTGAGGAGCTGTGGCGGCGGGAACCGCGGGCTTGGCCGGATTGGCTCGCATTTCGGCGATGACGGCATCGGTGATGTCGATCGTGTTATCGAACGAGAACAGGAACGCGTCGTTCTTGGTCACGACCGCATTGGCCCCGTTGGACTTGGCGATCTTTTCGGCGACGGGCCGGGCTTCCGCACGGAACGATGCGACCAGGAAATCGCGTCGCTGACCGATGGCGGTCACGGCTTGCTTCTGCAGATTGTTGAACTGGATCTGGGCCGATTGGGCCGTCTTGGCGAATTCGAGTTTCTTGTCTTCGGGAGCCTCTTCGCCGAGCTCCGCCTTCATCTGGTTCAGCTTTTCAATGGCGTTCTTCTCGACCGTGGCCAGTTGACTGGCGACATTGTTCTGATTGGCCTTCAGGTCGTTGACCATCTGTTCTTCGCGTCCGAGTTCCTTGGCGACCCTTTCCAGATCGACGACGGCGACGCCGCCCGTGGAGCGGGTGAGCCATGATCCTGCGGCACCTGCACCGAGGGCGATCACAGCACAAAGAGCAAGTGTCAAAGTTGTACGGGGCATGAGTTTCGGCTCCTTCCGACGGCTTTCGCCTGATTGTTCTGCTTGGCTCGACGGTCGCCATGACCGCACGATGTCACTGACTGAGTGAACGCTGTCGAGAGTGACAGTGTTCAGGCTCGCAGGGGCATAATCCATGCCCCCCGACTGACTTCAGAGACAGTATGGAAATGCTCAAAAGGGGTAAAGATCAGTTGCCGACATGCCGACAGACTGGGGGAGGAGCGGCAAGATTCGCCGGTTTTACTTCGTGCAGCAGGCGATGAGTCGTAGCTGCCCCTCACCAGAGGGCGGGCGTTTCCGAATTCGCCCACGTTCTGGCGAACGTAGCGATAGATCATTGACTCACTTTTTTCGACACTCCATGCCCAAGTCGACAATCTCTCTAGGGCGATCTCCCCCCGCGCGCCGCATGTCACTCACCGTGCCAGAGGCCAGATTGTCGTACACAGATTGCACAGATTAACACAGATTCGCTGCTCGCTGTGGCGATGATTGCGAGCCAGCGGTCGCTCGATTCCCCTCTGAAATCTGTGGTGATCTGCGAAATCTGTGTCCCAATCCTCCGGCCTGAACGAGGCATTGAAGAAGAGAGGCCAAAGGATCTCACTCGGCATGACTCGGGTTCGGGGAGAGGTTGTCAGCTTCAGCGCGGAGTGTCACGATTTCCGCTGACAGTATCACTCCCAGTGGATGCGGCCGGGTCGACTGCCAAGACCCAGTTTTACCGGAGGGCACTGAGTACGTTCAGCGTCTGGCGAGCCACAGCTGCATGCGAGTGCTGTTCGCGGACCTTGCTGTACCCAGCGCGAGCCAATGACAGCAGCCTGGATCGGTCAATGAGCAGACTTGCCCACGCCGAAGCGAGTGCTTGCGAATCACGGTGTGGCACCAGCAGGCCACCTGCGCCGTCGGTCCCGATCAGTTCCGGAAAGGCCCCGACGGCCGGTTGCACGACCGGGACTCCATTAGCCCATGCCTCCAGAACTGGGATGCCTTTGGGTTCCTCGAATTCGGTGGGGACGGAGAGGACATCGATCGACCGGTAGAAGGCGACTTTGTCGGCAATCGAGTCAGGACTGCCGCTGAACTCAACCGCAGGACCGATCACCGAAGCTCGGCGGCGTTGCTCGGCGATGTAGCTGCGGTGCTGGGCCGGTTCATACCCGCCAATGCGCAGGCAGGCCTCGGGGTGCTTCGCATACAGTACCGCGAACGCCTCCAACAGGTGATGCAACCCTTTCTCTGGTGCGAGGCGGGCGAAGTACCCGATCGTGAACAGCTGGCCCTCGCGCTCCCCCGGCGTCCCGGTGTGCGGCTCCAGATCGATCGACAGCGGGATCGTCTGGAACCGCTCGACGGGCAGGCTGAGCATCTTGGCCATGCGGTCGCGATAGAACGTCGAATGCGTCAAGAACCCATCGAACCCGCTGGCCCGCACTGACACGGCGGCGAGGACGCGGCTGTGGTGAGAGTCGGGGAGGGCGTCGAGGAAGACATCGTCACCTTGCAGGACACAGGCGATCGGTCCGCTGAACTCCGCCTTGATCTGTGGCAGGCACCCGCTGAGAAGAGCATTGCTGAATACCACGATGTCCGGTTTCAACTCCCGACCGATGTAGCGGGCCAACTCCTCACCGGCCGCGCGGATCGGCCCGTCGCCACCGGCCAGCATCGTGAGGGTCAAGTCGCCGAGTTCCGCCGCATCGTTACTCACCCCGAACCGTGTCAACTGGCGGATCATCCACGGCTGGTCGAGCCACGCCTTCGACCACAGTGGCAAACCCGCCCACACTCGCGACTTGGCAGTCAGGTAGATATTAATCCCGCCGAAGAAGACGCGGGACTGACTCTGGTTCGGCTCGTCCACGCGGATCGGGGTATAGGTCGGGATCAGCGTAACTCGCGTCCCCGTCGCCATCAGCCCGCGCGCCCAGGTGTTGTCCTGCATGCACGAGCCGCAGAACATCCCCGCTCCTCCCGCTGTGACGATGGCAACGTGCATGGACCATTCTTTCTCGGGCGCTGCGGACTCATCGAGGGCGGTGTGTATCGGCAATCTCAGCTCAGTATGGGAATAGTATCATACAGGGCCAGGCCAGTCACAACGTCTCGGGGTCGCTGAACTCGTGGGATTCGTCCAGAAGTCTTACGAGAGCAAACGCCAATTGGTAATCCAAACGCCAGCCCGGATGCCAACGGTCTCCATGTGCCCGACCCCGGAGGGGTCACAGAAATTAGCCGGTGGTTGAGCGCAGCGACACCACCGGATGCAGGTCTCCACGGAACACCCCATCCTGGAGGGATGGCAGAGGGGTACGCGAGTCCTTGTGGACAGGGCTGCGATTGAATCAGGACACGCTTCAAGAATCTCAAAGCCTTCTCGCATCCCTCCGGGATGCAAGGCATTTGACAAGGTATCGGCGACCGGTGGTGTCGCTGCGCTCGACCACCGGCTAATTTCTAGCATCCCTCCGGGAGGGATACCGACCCTCATTTGAAGAATACAACCCACCCTCCCAACGTCGCGACAGAAGGCTCTCCGACTCCAATTGCCCAATTTTGCCGAGATCGCTTACCATCCCGCCGCCGGTGGGCACGGTGTCCCCCTGCGCTTGCTGCTCGAAAGGAATCGACGGCCGCCCGATGTGGCAATCTCTGGGACGGAATCTGAAAGGCTTACTGACAGCAGCGTGTCTGCTGGCGTTCGTGATATGCGCCTTGGAAATCGGGCTGCGCATTGATCGGTTTCAGTCAGCCGTTAATTGCCAGCCGGCCTTGGGCTCGGTCGATTTGACGCTCGAAGAGCAGTTGGTGGCCCCCAGTCTGTCGAACTGGGTTGAGATGCTGCCGAACGCCAAGATCACGCTCCAGCATCCCGATACCGGCGAAGCGGTGGCCTTCATCACCAACAGTTTCGGCGCTCGCGGACCCGAACCGCGCGTGCCGAAGCCCAAGGGCGGCGTGCGTGTCCTCTGCCTGGGCGATGAGACCACGGTCGCCGCCGAACTGCCCCGGGAAGACGCTTATCCCGCCCAGCTGCAGGGGCTGCTCTCAGCCGCGATGAACACTCCGGTCGAGGTCATCAACGCGGGCCTTCCCGGCAGTTGTCCACGCATTGCCGCCTTGCATTTGCGGAATCGCATGCTGGCGTTGCAGCCGGATTTGGTGGTGCTGCATTTCGATATGTCCGATGTGGCGGAGGATGCAGCGGTGCGGCGGTTTGTGGACCTCGATCGAGCAGGACACCCGACCCTCGGTACCCATCCAGCGACGCGCAAGGCGTGCCAGCTAAGACGACCGCGACTCTCTGATGAGTTCCTGGTGGTGCAGACAGCGCAGCAGCAACTGGCGAAAATGTGGGATCGGGAGATGCCTTCGTCGAGCGAGTCGATCCTCCACCGCAAGCAGATTTACCGCTGGACGGACGACAATCCGCCCGACCTCGAAGCCGAGATTGAATCGGCCCTGGCACCACTGGCCGCGATCCGGGATCTGTGCGATGCGCTGGGGATCAAGCTGCTGGTGTCGACCTGTCCGAAGCCGTGGCAGGTGAGTCCGCAGGCGAGCAACACCCCCGAGGCTCGGGCCGTGAATGGGATTCCCAAGGATGCCTGCTGGAAGAGTACGGAGCCGTTCCAGCGATTGCTGGCAGCCTGCAAGACCGCCGAGATTCAGTGTGTGGTGCCGCTGTCGTCTTTCCTCAATGCTCCCAAGCCCGAGCAGCTGTTCCTTCGCAAATCGCCGGGACTCTCGCCACTCGGACACCAAGTCTACGCCGAAGCGTTGGCTCGCGGGATTCTCGGGGAGGGGGCGTCAGAGCCGACCTCGGGTACTGGGATCGTGCCCTCCCACGCCGAGGAGCCCGACTGGAGCCAACCCCCCCCGAACTGATCTCGCTGCACTTGTGTTGATGCAGTAGAAACCCAGCCCGCGAAATGTAGGGCGGACATCCTTGTCCGTCCGTCACGGTATGGCACGGACGGACAAGGATGTCCGTCCTACATTCCCAGCCACTTGAGTCCCCATGTCCCAAACCATCGACGCTCGATTGACTCCCATCCATGCGCTCGGCCGCATGGTGTTGGATCTCATGCGGCTCGTCGGGGACATCACGCTCTTTGGCTGGCGGATGCTGGGGTGGCTGTTCTCGGGGTGGCCGCGTGGGAATGTCTTGTGGCCGATCCTCGACCAGATCGGTGTACAAAGCCTATCGGTGATTCTGATCACGGGCTCGTTCATCGGCATGGTGCTGACCGTGCAGGCGTACGACCAGTTCGCCCTGATGGGAATGGAGAACCAACTCGGCACCGTCGTCAACGTGACGCTGGTGAAAGAACTGGGGCCGGTCCTCGCTGCGCTGATGCTCGCCGGTCGAGTGGGCAGCGCCATCGCAGCTGAACTCGGCACGATGCGTGTGACGGAGCAGATCGACGCCCTGACGGTGCTGGGTGCTAATCCGGTGGCTCACCTCGTGGTGCCGAGGTTCCTCGCTTGCGTGTTACTCATTCCGGCGTTGACGCTGTTCGCCGACGGGATCGGCGTCCTCACGGGATGGATATTCAGTACCCAAGTTCTGAACGTGGACAGCTATTACTACTGGCACTACTCGCGAGCCTTTGTCACCGCGTTCGACGTGTTTCAAGGGATCATTAAGAGCATCCTGTTCGGCGGGGCGATCGCCATCATCTCCTGCCATCGCGGGTTCCACTCGGGAGCAGGGGCCGAGGGCGTGGGCCGGGCCGCAACCGAGGCGTTCGTCTTCTCGTTCGTCACAATCCTGGTGATCGATTTCCTGGTCGGGACGTTCCTGATGGAGGTCTACTTCCTGATCTTCCCCAGAACCTACTCGATGGGATGAGAAGGAACGTTGAGGGTTGAGCGATGAGCGTTGAGCGACCAAAAAGCCCAGGGGTTGCAACCCCTGGGCGTTCTGACTGACCACTGAGAACTGACCACTGACCACCTCCTCCCCCATCGTCGAACTCCGTCATGTCACCCGCTCGTTCGGGGACCAGGCTGTGCTGCGCGATATCACGTTGCCGGTGAAACGCGGCGAGACACTGGTTGTCATCGGCGAGAGTGGGTGCGGGAAGAGCGTCACGCTCAAGCTGCTGATGCGGCTGATGGAGCCTTCCTCGGGAGAGGTGCTGTGGAACGGTCGGCCCATCGCCCCGCTCTCGGACCGAACACTCAGCCGCGAACGCCTCAAGTTCGGCTACCTGTTCCAGATGGCCGCCCTCTTCGACAGCTTGACCGTCTACGAGAATGTCGCCTTCGGGCTGCGGCAGAACCTGAAACTCCCCGAAGAGCAGATTCGCCAGACGGTGCGAGATCGGTTGCGAGATGTCGGACTGAGCATGAGTGTTGTGGAGCACAAGAAGCCAGCTGAGTTGTCGGGCGGCATGAAGAAGCGTGTCGGCCTGGCTCGCGCGATGGCTCTCGACCCCGAGGTCGTCCTCTACGACGAACCGACGACCGGCCTCGACCCGATCATGAGCGATGTCATCAACGAGTTGATCTTGCACACTCGGCAGCGGGGATCGGTGACCAGCATCGTCGTCACCCACGACATGCACACCGTTCGCAAGGTCGCCGACCGAGTGGTAATGTTCTACCCCCTGTCCCGCCTCGGCGCGGACGAGCCACAGATCATCTACGAAGGAACCGCCGAAGCCGCCTTCGACAGCCCCGACCGCCGAGTCTCCCAGTTCGTGCGTGGCGAAGCGGGCGAGAGACTGATGGAACTGGCCGCTGCGTGAGTGGCACGGCGCTAGCCGCCGGTTCTTCTCAACGTGGCATACCCCGATCAACGGTTACCGGAACCGGCGGCTAGCGCCGTGCCGCTCACAACTCAACCCTCAACGTTTCCATCCCATGAACGAACGCACCCTCCAATTCCGCGTCGGTCTCTTCGTACTCCTGTCGATCGGGATCGCGACCGCGCTGATCATTCAGTTCGGCGAGGTCCAGAAATACTGGAAGAAGAGCTACGCCATCGCTGTTCATTTTGACGAGGCCTCGGGCACGCACCCCGGCTGCCCCGTGCGCATGAACGGGGTCACGATCGGTGAGGTCAAGGAAGTGCTGCTCGATGAGGCCGAGCCAGGCGTGCTGGTCATTCTCAGCATTCAAGAGGACCGCCGCATCCGCCGGGATGCCAAGCCGTACCTCGCCAAGGCCCTCTTCGGTGATGCGGCGATCGAATTCACCGGCGGTCGCAGCTCCGAGTACCTGCCGCCGAATAAACGCATCCACGGCGAGACCCCGACCGATCCCCTCAAAGCCGTCGAGAAGCTGGAACGCACCGTCTCCGAAACGCTCGCCTCGTTCGAGGCCACCAGTCGCGAATGGCAGATGGTCGGCAAGAACATCAACTCCCTCGTCGAGACGGAACGTGGGAACCTCAACGATGTGATCGAGCGCGCCGCAGTGGCACTGGACACGCTGACAAAGACGATGGACACTGCCTCGCATACGTTGGCCAGCGTCAACAAAGTCCTCGATGACCCGGAACTTCAAAACAACCTCAAGCGGACCATCGCCGCCCTCCCCGAGATGGCCGAAGAGACCAAGCTGACGATCACAGCGGCCCGGACCTCGATCCAGAAGATGAGCGAGAACCTCGACAAGCTCTCCGCCGCCACCGACCCGCTGGCCGCTCAAAGCCAGTCGCTAGTGGGTCATCTCGACAAGAGTCTGGTGGAGCTCGAATCGCTGCTGACCGAGATGAACTCGGTGGCCAAAGCTGTCAACAGCGGGGACGGCACGCTGCGGAAGTTCGCCGAGGATCCGGAGCTGTACAACAACCTCAATCGCTCAGCGACCTCGCTCTCGCTACTGCTGGGCAACCTGACGCCGATCATGGCGGATGTGCGAGTCTTCAGTGACAAGGTCTCCAGGCACCCGGAACTTCTCGGTATCAGCGGGGCACTCAGCGGCAGCTCCGGGATCAAGAATCCGGGCGGCAGCGTCGAGCCTGCCGCGTATGAAGAGAAGCCGGGCGAGCGGAGGCGGTAAGAGTATTCGTGGGATAGGCTTCCAGACTGTCGTTCGCTCAAGATGACCTGCTGGAAGTCTATCCCACAGCCGCAGAGCTTGCATGTGTGTGCATCTCAAAAGTGGGCAGCGGTCGGAAGTGGACCACGGAGACACGGAGAACTCCAGACATTCGAGATCGAATGACTGCCGCACGGATCGGAA
>JAYSUV010000489.1:0-3674 GCA_043718945.1 Planctomycetota bacterium | reverse complement strand
AAAAGACTCCTCACCAAAGACTCCTCCCCAAAGACTCCTCCCCAAATCCGGAGATCGCCAAACATGTGACTTGAAAAAACCTCAGAGGTCTACCGGTGAACGCGGTTTGTGACGCACCACAGCCCTTTGACGACCTCAGAACGAGTGCTTAGCCGGACATCAAATCTGTGAAAATCTGTGAAATCTGCGTACCACACTTCGATCTGGATCCCCCTGGCCAAAGGTAGTTTTTGTACACAGATTTCACAGATTCACACAGATTTAGGAGCTTGCCTGTAGCGATCACGACTCGATGGAGTGGAGGCTGTTCGATACGGAGGCTTGGAATCGTTGACCGTTTACAGATCATTCGACAGACACAAGGCCGATTCATCAGGCCAAGGCCGGGGTGAGGGGCTTCGAGCGAGCGGTGTGGCCCCCTCACCCCGACCCTCTTCCCCGCATTACGCACAAGACGAAGGCCACATTGATCGCGGGGAGAGGGGGCCGAATTCCACGGCTGCCGACTTTTCCGATGCACACACCAGCCGTGGCGAAATCAGCGGGACTATTGTCTCTGGCCTCGCAGATGGCTACCCTCCAGAGCGGCGACCACTGTGTTGGCCACCTTGATCCTGCTCACTCCTCCGACGGTCGCGGTTGCCGACCAGAAAGTTGACATGATGGCCTTGAAAGGGAACATCAATCACTCCGTCGTCTTCTGGTGCTTCAACATCGCGGGCGAGCTGTGGAACATCGAAAAGATGTGTACCATCGCCAAGGGCTTGGGCTGCACGTCGGTCGAGATCACCGGCCCCGAGGAGTGGGCCACGATGCAGAAGTATGGGCTGACCTGTGCCCTCGCCGCCAACGGGATGCCGGGGGCTCCGTTCATGAAGGGGCTCAACAATCTGGCGTACCATGCCGAGGTCATCGCCACGACCATGAAGCGGATCGAGGAATGTGCCGCTTTCGGGGCTCCCAGCGTGATCGCCTTCACCGGGTATAAGTGGAAGAACGCCGAAGACCCGACCAGCGGAGAGATCTCCCTGGAAGAGGGAGCTGATAACTGCGTGGCGGGGTTGAAGAAGCTGGCTGTGCATGCCGAGAAGCATGGGGTCAACATCTGTCTGGAGCACCTCAACACGCGCGATGGTTCGCATCCGATGAAGGGGCACCCCGGCTACCAGGGGGACGACATCAACTACGTGGCCGACATCGTCCGCCGAGTCGGCTCCTCCCGCGTGCGATTGCTGTTTGACTTCTACCATGTGCAGGTCATGAACGGCGACCTGATGCGGCGTCTGGAGGAGTGCATCGACGTGATCGGCCACATTCACACGGCAGGCAACCCCGGACGTGGCGAACTGGATGATACCCAGGAAATCAACTTCCCCCCTCTCATGCGGAAGCTCGTTCAGCTAGGCTACAAAGGCTACGTCGGCCACGAGTTCATCCCGACGCGCGACCCGCTGGTCGGCTTGACCGAAGCGGTCGCACTCTGCGATGTGTCGTGAGTGATGTCTATCGTCTGATGCGGGTCGGACAGGCCCAAGGAGCCCGTCCGACGACTTACTTCACCGCCAGTTCGACGCCGGTCACTTCCATGACGAACCGCCCGATCAGGCGGGCGGCGATGTCCCAATTCTCTTCCCGAGTCCGCTTGGATTCCTTGGGAGGCTGGAAGCTGTGGTCGCCTTCCTTCATCCATTTAAGTTGGACTTGTGGGGAGAGGGTGTAGCTTTGGACTTCGCCCTTATCACCGAATGTGTCCCATTCGCCCTGCATCAAGAGTGTCGGCGTCTGAATCGTATCCAGAGGAGTCAGGTCATACTGATCGGGTTTGCCCGTCGAGTGAAACGGAAATCCCAGGCAGACAACGCCGCCCACTCCGCACTCATCGGCCACCACCGCAGCTGTCCGGCCCCCCTGCGACTTGCCGCCGATGAAGAGCTTCTCGGCCCCGAGTTGAGTAATGACCTGCCGCCAGGTGTCGTGCAGGACCGGCTCGCCATCGGGAGCCCGCCGCCGACCGGTGGTGTCCCGCTCGGACATGTACGGGAAGTTGAAGCGGGCCACGCGGAGGCCGACTTTTCCCAGGGCCTCCGCGAAGTAGGCCATGAACTCGACCTTGAGGCTCTGCCCCGAGGCGGGAGCCAGCACGATGGTCAGCGCGGCCTTCCTGGGTCCATCGAAATCAAACTTGATGTCAGCCATGCTGTGCCGCGTCTTTGCGAGTCGAGAAGTCCTGGTGAGTCCGCCTTGGTCCCCCCTCGCGAGCAGTTTAGCAAGCCGTGAGCGAATGCGGCATTGGCATCGATCACCAGCAGGCATCCCTCGGGTGCCTGGGAACCACCAACCCGACGCGTCAGCGAGGGCCGAGCGTCGCGAGGAGTGCCGCCACAGAGCACCTACACCGGGGCTGCTGCTGAGGCCGAGTTCATCGCAGACCACTTTCGGACGCGATTTGACGGAATCCCTCGCGACGCTCGGCCCTCGCTGACGCGTCGGGTGAGTGATCTTGGTCACTACGACACCGTCGCCCGCAAGTCCAACAGCTCTTCGGCAATCGACAGCACCAGATCCGAGTCGATCTCCTGGCGCTGGTCAGCTTTCGCCGCCAGTATCACGGCCCGGCAGAGGCGATTGATCTGTCGCGGCACTCCGCCAGTCATGCGGGCGATCAACTGAGTCGCATCGCGAGTGAACTCGGGCGAGGAGGCCAATCCACGTTCGAGCGCGTGCTCGATGTACCATTGCGTTTCGTCCACCGACAGAGCGGGCAACTCCATCCGCAGTCCCGTATGCTCGCTCAGTACTTTCAGCAATGGAGTCCGGCCCTCATGGCGAGCGGCGAACAGCATGACCATCCCCCGTGCATGAACGGAATGCAACAACTGTTCCAGCAATGACAGCGCTCCCGGTCGCAGCCGGTCCGCATGATCGAACAGAACCACCCACGGCTGCTGGACTCGGGCCGCAGCTGCGAGGATCAACTCCAGTTGGTCCCACGTCTCGTGCGGGTCGGCGTCGGATGCCGGATTGGCTCCCAGTTCCACGGCCAGCCGGTGCAGCAAAGTGGAATGATCGAGACCTGCCAAATCGATGCGGCAGGACTTCCAGCCCGCCCGGCGCAGCTGCCGATGCAGGCGCATTAGGACGGTCGATTTGCCAGTCCCCGCTGATCCGGTCAGCAGGCCACAGCGATCGCCCTCTTCGACCAGATAGAGCATCCGGGCGAGAGCCTCTTCGTGGGCCTCGCTGGGGAAATACATGTCAGGCGTGCATCCCTCAGCAAAGGGAACCAGAGCCTTACCGGCAGCACGCATCCCTGCGGTACTGAGCGGGCGAACAGTCACTGACATCGAGAGTCCTTTCTCGCGAGATGGTGCCAGGCCAATCGTTGGCCTGTGGCGGAAACGCTGTTAAAAGACTTCGGAAGTCTGTTGGACGATTCCCTCGGGAACCGACTTCTGAGACAGTTCGCGGGGAATCGCAGTTGTTGCCGATCGTCGCCTCTTCCATCGGATGGCAGCGCGGGCGTCCCGCACGGTTCGGATTTCCCGGCAGAGAACTTGAAACAAGAATGTCCGCGTTCCATGGATCGATTCTTTCATTCGGCAGGACTCTCACGACCGACGCTTTCGCTCGATGAGGCAGAATCGCACCACGCGGCGCGGGTCTTAAGAAAACAG